>JAHHGY010000034.1 GCA_019359635.1 Chroococcus sp. CMT-3BRIN-NPC107 | reverse complement strand
TCTCGGCATGATCAAGATAGCTTGTGCATTGCTTTGGTATCGTCGTTGCTGGCGCTTATCCAATTCAAATTTATTTTCTCATTAAACTTTTCTCAAATTTGCCCCTCTGTTTTGAGATAGTTTCTAAATACTCACGCAGTTAATGTAGTAATGCTTAAAATTACGATAGTGATGCTGATGAAATGCCCCTAGAATTGTCATGATCTCGCTTAAACATAAACATCTTGCTCGTTTACGAGTTTGTAAGCCATGACCTAGTAGCTGCGAGTGCCACTGCGGTTCAAAATAAGTGCAAAAATCATCAATCTCACAAAATAAAGCTTCTAAACTAGACATAGATGGAGGCGCTGAATACGTTAACTTCATTTCAGCTTACTTGCCTCCTCCTTTTCTTATCCCGAACTGACGTTAAATAAAGGAATTTAAAGAACTTTAAGGTAGTTGGTGCGATGCAGGATGAAGAATTTTCAATGCCAGGGATAGAAAATACGATTGATAATGAGCGATCGCTTGGCGTTGAAAACGAAACTGGGATGATCTTTCAGTTGGCAGATACTACAGTGGTTTCCTGCTGTCGCATTGTAGAGCAATTGTTGGGTTACAGCGCCAAACAGCTTATTGGCAATAAACCTCTTTGGCAGATGGTTTATAAAAATGGCTCTATTGTTGCACCAGAAGACTACCCGGCGATCGCTGCTTTAAAGTCGGGAAAACCTTGTGGCAACGTGGTAATGGGTTTTTATCAACCAAGTGGCGAGTTAGTGTGGTTGCAATTAAATTCAACGCCTTTGTTTCAAGCCGAGCCGACAATTCCTTATGGGGTTGTGACAACGTTCAAGAAAATTTCCAAGTCTCAACACATAACCCATAACTTAAACATCGGCGAATTTAACTCCCAGGGAAGCGAACAGCAATTTCGCGACATGGCAAATAATGCTCCCATGATGGTTTGGGTAACAGATAAGAAAGGCTACTGCACCTATCTGAGCCGAAGCTGGTACGAGTTTTCTGGGCAGACAGAGGCGGAAAGTTTAGGGTTTGGTTGGCTAGATGCTACCCATCCAGGCGATCGCGAATTTTCTAAAGCTATTTTTCTTGCTGCCAACAATCGCCAACAAGCGTTTCAATTAGAATATCGCTTGAGGCGCAAAGACGGCGAATACCGCACTTGCATTGATGCAGCGCGTCCCTGGTTTGGTGAAGATGGCGAATTTAAAGGCTATATAGGTTCGGTGATAGACATCGACGATCGCAAACAAGCTGAATCCGCCTTACGCCGATCGGAGGAACGCTATCGAACGCTGTTTGAGTCGATGGATGAAGGCTTTTGTGTTATTGAAGTGCTGTTTGATGAGAACGACACGCCGATCGATTACCGTTTTTTAGAAGTCAATCCAGCGTTTGAGAACCAAACGGGACTCAGACAGGCAGAAGGTAAAACGGCCCTTGAGCTAATTCCAGGTCTTGAAACTTCTTGGTTTGAGACTTACGGCAAAATTGTATTGACAGGTGAATCTCTGCGCTTTGAAAACGTTGCAGAAGCAATGAATCGCTGGTTTGATGTTTATGCCTTCCGTATCGGGCAAAAAGAAGAGCGAAAAGTCGCCGTTTTATTCAAAGATGTTAGCGAAGTCAAGCGGATAGAAAAAGAGCGCCAACAAGCCAAAGAAGCTTTGCAAGCTAGCGAAGAACAAAGCCGAAATATTTTAGAAAGTATCACCGACGCATTTTTTGCTTTGGACGATAATTGGCAGTTTACTTATGTCAATCCTCAAGCAGAAAACTTACTTGCTCGCACTTCTGGAGATTTAATTGGCAAAAACTTCTGGGTAGAATTTACAGGTTTAAATGGCAGCGAGTTTGAGCAGCTTCACCGCCGCGTGATGAGAACTCGCGTGGCGGAGTCCTTAACGGCATTTTACCCTGACCACAATCGCTGGTACGAAGTCCGTAGCTACCGTGCGACTAAGGGAATGACTATTTATTTTCGCAATGTCACCGATCGCCAGCGCCTTGAGCAAGAGCGCGAACAACTTTTACAACGGGAACAAGCGGCGCGAGAAGCGGCGGAAACTGCTAACCAAATTAAAGATGAATTTTTGGCGGTACTATCCCACGAATTGCGATCGCCTCTCAATCCAATTTTGGGCTGGTCAAGCCTATTGCAGCAAAGGAAACTTGATGAGGCAAAAACAAAGGCAGCGATCGCTATAATTGAACGCAATGCTCGGCTACAGGTGCAATTAATCGATGACTTGTTAGATATTTCCCGGATTTTGAGCGGCAAAATGAGTTTAAATGTTATGCCCGTCGATTTAAGTACCGTCATCTCTGCCGCCCTAGAAACGGTGAGATTAGCTGCCGAAGCAAAATCTATTGCCATTGAAACGATCGCCTCTCCCAGTGTTGGCATCGCAATGGGCGATGGAGGGCGATTGCAACAAGTTGTATGGAATCTTTTATCCAACGCGGTTAAATTTACACTTCCAGGCGGAAAAGTGATTATTAAATTAGCGACGGTGGGCAATTATGCTCAAATTCAAGTTACCGATACGGGCAAAGGAATACAAGCAGATTTTTTACCTTATGTGTTCGAGCATTTTCGACAAGAAGATGGCGCAACTACCCGTAAGTTTGGCGGTTTGGGTTTGGGTCTGGCGATCGCGCGGCAAATTATTGAAATGCACGGCGGAACGATCGCAGTAGATAGTCCGGGAATGGGGAATGGGGCAACCTTTACCGTTCAAATTCCCTTAGTTCAGTCAATAGAACCTGAAATTCCCCTGTTAGACTTTACTTCTAGCAACGATTTGAGCGGTAGGAAAGTTTTAGTAGTAGATGATGAAGCCGATTCGCGGGAGTTTCTTGTCTTTGTTTTAGAACAAGCAAAGGCGATCGTTACTAGCGTTGCTTCGGGAATTGATGCGCTGCAAGCAATATCCCAACTTACTCCCGATCTAATCATCAGTGATATTGGAATGTCAGAAATGGACGGTTATATGTTGATGCGTCAAATTCGTAGGGAGCATCTCACTTTTGTAATGAGTACAAATACTCAAACGCAAAATCAAGCTTTTTCAGGTATCAGTCAGAAACAAATCTGGCTTCGGAATCCCAATTTGAAAACCCTGTTTTTGCTAAAAGCCCTGATATGTAAGATTTATTGCAATAAGTACAAATACTTATTGCAAAGGTGAGATGCTCCCAATTCGTATCTTACCCAAAGGCGGACAAATCCCCGCTATAGGCGTAACTGCCTACGCTGGAGAACTCAATCGCCATAATGCAATTTCCGCAGGATTTCAACGCCATATTTCCAAACCCGTCGATCCAGAAACTGTAGTTGCGATCGCTAGCGAACTAATTACCAAACAAAATTGCAGTAATTTCACAACTTAGTTGGGGTGCGATCGCGCCTCGTGTCTGCGAACAAAATATTTATACCACAAGCCATCTTACCTAGTCGCCCGCAATGCTAGAGAGGGAAACAAAGATTGGAATCCTGATTGCCTTTGAGCAACGGTTTCCGACTTATGATTCCACAAACTTTCGTACGCGCAAAATGTTTTTATCATTAACCGTCATCCACACACCGCGAATTTCTGGGCGGGTTGTTTGCGCTAAAGATCCTATATTCCCAATTAGTAAAGTAGCGATTAAAGAACTCAAAAATAGCAATGGTAGCAACCTTTGCAGAATCCGCCCCCCTTTTGATAAAACAGACTCGCACATCATAAATACAATTAAATATCAACCTCTAAAGGTCAGGCTATTAATACAAATAAATACAAGTTTATAAGTATTTATTCGCAATTGGTTGTTAATTAAGACAGTTTATTGAATTTCGATCAAAATTCTATTGCTTATTGGCGGCGGGCTTTAAGATTCGGGTTTTTTGCAAACCAAGCTCGAGGTTTTTTAGCAACTCAAGGTCTATTTCCGGGAGAGAATTAGTTGTAATTACAGGTTGTTCTAAAAAGGCGAAGGCTTGGCGAAATTGTTGGGGTTGGGCAGCAATGGGGGCATCAAAATGACAGGGAATAATCCGTTCAAAATTCCAACTGGCAACAATATCTGCCCAGGCAATAGTTTCTGTAGGAGCGCGGTTGAGAATGAGAGTTTGGAGTACGGGAGCAACAAATAATTGGCGATCGCGCAGCACCTCAAAAGAACGCTGCCAGTTAGGCTGCCATTGAAAAGGAAATAACCCAAAATAAGCTTTTTTTGTGCGATCGCTGGCTTTTAAAGCATTGCTCAATAGCTCTTGCAACTTTGGCACTTCAAGAGCGCTAGGACCAAAATATAAGGCAAACAATGTAATACGCTGCCACCCTTTACAACGATTGGCATAGGTATCTGCTACTACATCTGTCGCTTTATCTTTGGCATGAAACAGCAAAGGATAAGGATCTAACTGGATAATTGCTGGGGGTTCGGCGGGGACGGAAACTATCGTATCTGTAAGTAATAAAGTGCGCGATTGTTTGTGAAAAAAGGCAACTTCGGCAAACTTACCTAGTCCAAGTTCAAAAGCACCGAGGATAGCATAATCAAACTCTTGAGCAAAGGGAGTTTTGCTACTATCTTCTGGAAGTACCTGAGTTCTGTCAGAGGGTAAACCCAGCCAACTGAGGGGCAGATTAAGCGGAAAACTCCATTGCTTGGGCGCGACAAAGATTTGAGCATGGCGAAAGTATCTAGCAAAAGGACCGACAAATACTTTATGCTCTAATCCAGAGCTAGTAGGCAAGATAATATATTTAACCTCGCCATGTTCCTTTACTAATTCTTTGACAAGCCGGATACATTCGGGAGTTGGGGCAACGGGCGCATAGATGAGCAAACCGCCTTCGTTCAGCTTAATGACGCTCATGCGAATAGGTACAACCACATAAAAAATGCCTTGAAGTTGATCGAAAGTCCAGACAGTACCAGAGACAACTTCTGTACGGATTGTTTGCCGTTGGCTAAAAGGGTAAATTGGCAAAGTAAACCAGAAAGACCATGCCAAGTCTTTAGTAAGCTGCTTAGAGAATTCTGACATTTTCCGTACCTTCATTTTAAATTGGAGTAGTTAAAGACCCCTGACAAATTGTCAATGCTTAAACTATTTTATTTGAAGCAGCCCACTGTCAAAATAGAAGCATGACCATTGATTCAAATTCCTCTCAGCCTAACTCCTCTCCTGACTCAGAACTGCCAAGCAACGATCGCAATGGTAACGATTTGGGTATTAGTACCGCAGACTTGGCAACGCAACAAGCTTTAGCTGCTTTGTCATCCTTGCAATCGCCGCAGAACTTGGCGGCTTTATCTCAATCTCGTTCTACCAGCCAAGACATGGCAAAGTTTCGCACGGGAAGCCCGCGAGCGATTTTTGTTACTTTAATTGCGATCGCTTTAGTAATTATTGGCGTAACTTTAAATAATTTTATTATTGGCATTGCGGGAACGCTTTTAGCTTTGTTGCTATCAGGAGCGGTGATTTTACCCTGGTTGCAAGCGGTAATTAGTGAAATGGTATCTCCCCAAGAGCGATCACTTTTTGTGGCTTTTTTGGGCGCTGCTGCCGCTATTGTGGGGTTATTTAACTTCACAGGTATCAGTAACCAAGTTTACACCTGGGGCGAACAAATTAACTGGGATGCTTCGGGGACACTAGCTGAATGGTTTGGGGCTTTAGGGCAGATTTTAATTGCGGTAATAGCCGTTTATGTAGCTTGGCGACAGTACGTTATTTCTAAAGACTTAACTATTCAGCAAAATCTGCTCACTGTTCAACAAAACTTAATTACTCAGCAACAAACCATTGATGCTTATTTTCAAGGTGTTTCCGATTTAGTATTAGACGAACAAGGGTTATTGGAAGATTGGCCCCAAGAAAGAGCGATCGCCGAAGGACGCACCGCAGCTATATTTAGTAGTGTTGATGGCAGTGGGAAAGCTAAAATTATTCGGTTTTTATCTCGTTCTAAGTTACTTACACCGTTGCAGCGCGATTTACGTTTAGGTAGAGCCATTCTAAATGGCAATGGTGGTTACGCCGAAGATCGCCTGTATGGAGTGCGGGTAATTGACTTAGGTGTAATGTTGGCGGGGGCGGATCTTTCTAATACCGATTTGCGTTGGACAGACCTTAGCGACGCTAACCTAGTTCGCGCTGACTTGAGTAAATGCGATTTGGTTAAAACTAATCTTGCTCGGACTATTTTGTATGATGCTAAGTTAGTGGGCGCTGATTTTAAAGGGACGCGCTTATTTTACGGTAAGGCGGAAGTAGCTAGTCCCCGCAGTCGCACATCTGCACCTAATTACGAAACTGGAGAACATACCGGAGCGGTAGTTGAAAATGCCGATTTTATCGACGTACAAAGGATGTCTGAGTCGGTGCGTTACTACTGCTGTGCGTGGGGTGGCGAACAAACTAGAGCAACAATTCCTGGTGGCTGCGAAGGTATTGCCAGTAAGTTAGAAACATGAAAATAGGTATTTTATTACTCACAATTATTTGTATTGTCGCTACTGGTGGAGTAATTTACTTGCTTGGGGGCATAGAAAGCGCCCAAATTGAAGCTTGGTTAAATTCTGTTGGTATTTGGTCGCCAATTATTTATATTGCCCTGTACGTGGTAGCAACTGTATTAATTTTACCTTCAACAGTTCTCAATCTCACTGGTGGAGCGGTTTTTGGGGCAGTATGGGGAACTTTATGGACTAGCTTGGCGGCAATTATCGCGGCGATTGTGGCTTTTACTTTTACTCGCACGGTGGGTAGAGAAACTATAGCTAAAAAACTTTCTGGACGTTGGCAAGCTATGGATGTAGAAGTACGCCAGGGTGGGGTATTTTATATGTTTGCTATTCGGTTAGTACCAATTATGCCCTACGGGTTGGTTAATTTTGCGGCAGGGTTAACATCAATTAGCTTTAAAGATTATGTTTTGGGAACAACTATTGGTACAGTTCCTAGTGTTTTACCGTTTGTACTTTTGGGTAGTTCGGGTTTAAAGGCGTTACATACGGGAGATGTTTTCCCTTTAGTAGGAGCGTTGGCACTTACAGGTATTTTAATAGGAGGTTCTACATGGTATCGCCGTCGCATTTTGCTAAGTAAAACTGCTAAAGCCTTGCAAAAATCAAGTAATAAAGATGGGTAAGAACGCTAGCTTATGTCTCTTAAATATTCTTTTATCATCCCAATTTATAACGAAGAAGAAACGATTACCGAGATGTATCGCCGCATGAGTGGGGTTATGGATCGAATGGATGGGGACGTAGAATTAATTTTAATTAATGATGGTAGTCGCGATCGCTCAATTCAATTACTACGAGATTTACACAATAAAGATTCTCGCGTTTGTTATTTAAGTTTTGCACGTAATTTTGGACACCAAATTGCCGTAACTGCGGGTTTAAACTTTGCTAGGGGTCAAGTTGTCGTTATTTTGGATGCAGACTTACAAGATCCGCCCGAACTCATCCCCGATATGGTAGAAAAGTGGCGACAAGGTTATCAAGTAGTTTACGCTCAACGTACCCAACGCCGTCAAGAAAGCTGGTTTAAAAGGTTTACGGCTTATACTTTCTATCGATTGCTCAAAAAGCTTGCAGATGTTGAAATCCCGACAGATACAGGGGATTTTTGTTTGTTGGATCGCAAGGTTGTAGACGTGCTAAACGCGATGCCAGAACGTAATCGTTATATTAGGGGTTTGCGATCGTGGGTTGGTTTTCGTCAAACTGCAATACGATTCGAGCGCGAGGCTCGGTTTGCGGGAGAAGTTAAGTATACTTTCCGTAAGTCTTTGGCTTTAGCTATTAATGGCTTAGTGTCTTTTTCTACCGTTCCTTTGCGTATATCTACTTATGTAGGATTGTTGGCAGCGATCGCATCTATTTTAATGGCTTTATTAGTTTTATATTGGCGGATTTTTGTACCCAATTCGCCGTTAACTGGGTTCACAATAGTTTTGATGGCAACATTTTTTCTTGGTGCAGTGCAGCTAGTTTCTATTGGGATTTTAGGCGAATATATCGGGCGAATTTATGAAGAAGTTAAGGGTAGACCTTTGTACACCTTAGCAGAAGTTGGCGGTTTTGTGCGTCAGCAAACCAAAGTTTAGTGCGATCGCACTTTTGAGTAAAGAAGCCTCAAAACGCAGTCAAACTGAGGAAAATGGGGAGATTAGCGGCTATTTAACACAAAGATTTGTTAAATGACAAGTCGTTCGGGTATCTACAATAAATTAGAAAAGTGCTTTGAAACAAGTTCGAGATCGCCAACAGATGCGATCGCAAATGCCCACTATAAGCGCGATTTAAAAACTGCGGCGGGTGATGAGAATGTGGAAACTGTAAAACAACTAACTTGGGCGGATTTAAAGTTCCAGGCAAAAAATGATATTTCTTGAACTGATACTACAAAACTTTGGTCCTTATTGTGGCAGACAAGTATTAAATTTGCGTCCCGATGACCGAGATTCTCCACCAATTATTTTATTGGGGGGGATGAATGGCGGCGGTAAAACAACGCTAATGGATGCTATTCGTCTAGCACTTTACGGACATCGGGCGCAATGTTCTACTCGTAATAATTTAGGGTATAGCGAATTTTGAAATCAATCTGTCAATCGCCATACAACCCCCGGAGATCAAACTCGGATTGAGTTGACTTTTGAACATATTTTAAACAACGTTCAAGTAGAGTTTAAAATTGAAAGAGTTTGGACGAAAAACTCAAAAAGTGGCAAAGATACTTTAGGGGTTTCTGTTGATAATAGATCGGACGCAGCACTAACTCAAATTTGGGACGAACGTATCGAAGATTTGTTACCTTTGGGCATTTCTAATTTGTTTCTTTTTGATGGCGAACAAGTAAAAGAATTAGCTGAACAAGAAACCCTTACAATTGACGTTACTAATGCAATTAAAACGCTTTTAGGATTAGAATTAGCCGAACGTTTAGCAACCGACATTGATATTTTAGTTTATCGCAAACGCAAAGCTTTGGCTGATACTAAAGATTTGGTAAGCCTAGAAAAAATTGAACAAAAGCTAAATCTGCAAAAAGATAAGTATGAAGCGGCAAAAGAGCAGTTAGGAATAGCTCAAAAAGAGATAGAAACAGCCCAAAAACATCATGATGAAACTTCAGAAAAATTCTTATCTGAAGGTGGAAAAATTGCCAAAAACCGCAGCCAGCTAGAAACACAGCTAAGTTATGGTAACGATGCGATCGCCAACCAACGTAAAGATATAGTTGAAGTAGCTAGTGATATTCTACCTTTAGCTTTAATTACACCGCTTTTAACCCAAGCACAAATTCAAGGACAAAAGGAATCGAAACATCTTGAGCAATCTTTGCTCAAGATGTTTTAAAAGCAAGAGATAATCGGTTTTTAAATTGTGTTGATAACCTAGGTTTGCTACCGGAACAAATCGAGCAAATTAAACTTTTTATCGAAACAGAAAATAAAGTTTTAGAGCAAAATATTAATTTAGTAACAGTACCTTATTTAGCCGCCGATTTAGAAGTATTTAGCCAACTAACTAATGTTATTGAGCGTTATTTACCAAACCAAATAGATAAAGCTAAAGAACAGTTACTTAGTTTAAAAAATAAAGAAGAAGAAATTACTACAATTGAAAAACAATTAGCCGCCGCCGCCGCCCCAGAAAATTATGAAAAACTAGCTGAGGCTGTGAAAAAATCTCAATCTCAATTGGTTCAAGCAAAATCTAATTACGAAGTAAATAGAAAGCAATGTGAAGAATTAGGTAGATTAGTTGACAAAACTATCAAAGAACTATCGCAGTTTGGCGAACAAAATATTGACCGCAAAAATGACGAACATATTATTAAAGCTTCAGCAAAAGTTCAAGATACCCTCAAACTATTTCGAGAAAAACTCACATTACGCAAACTAAACCAACTAGAAACCGTAGTTACTGAGTGTTTTCTGTATCTGCTACATAAATCAGATTTAGTACATAGAATTGCTATTGACGCTACTACTTTTACCCTATCTTTGTACGATTATTCAGGGAAACCTGTACTCAAACATCGCTTATCGGCGGGAGAAAAACAGTTGCTAGCGATCGCATTTTTGTGGGGATTAGCCCGTGTCTCTGGACGCAACCTACCTGTAGCCATCGACACGCCATTAGGTAGATTAGATTCATCTCACCGCAACAACTTAATAGAAAGATACTTTCCCAACGCCAGCCACCAAGTAATTTTACTATCTACCGATACAGAAATTGGACAAACAGAATTGCAGCAGTTGCGGGATAATAAAGCGATCGCGCGTGAATATCTTTTAAAATACTCTCCTAGCACCCGACAAATTACCATAGAACCCGGCTACTTTAGCGATGGAAGCACCAATAAATCGAATCCAACTCTCACAAACTGCTAAAGATCAACTAACCAAACTCAAGCGCAGCACCAAAATCGAACAATGGAATATTCTGTGTCGCTGGGCGTTTTGTCGTTCTTTGGCCGAACCAACCATTCCCTCACCCGTCCCTATACCCGCCGATAGCAACGTAGAAATGTCTTGGCGAGTCTTCGGCGGCGAAATGTCCGATATCCTGCTTATTGCTCTCAAACAGCGCTGCTACAACGATAATTTAGGCACAGATAAAGAAACCTTAGCAACTCAATTTCGCCTGCACCTGCATCGCGGGATTGGTTATTTAGCAGGCGACCCTAATATAAAAAAGATAGAAGATTTGGTATTGTTAGGATTATCTTAAAAAGTACAAATAAATATTATTACTAAGAGAAAAGCCAAAGAGTTAGGAGCTAATAATTGCGCTTATCAGCTTATCTCCTTAAAAAGAGGAAAGCTTTAAGATATTTTACCCTTTTTAAGGAGAGGCAAAAAGCGGGTATCACTATTCTTCCCGCTTTATTGACGTGGGCTAGGGGGGATCTCACCGAATTGCTTTTTTACCAATCAACTTTCTTGCTAAGTCAAAATCGCCCCACCCATTAGCCTTTGATAACGATACTCTAACTCCGCCCGCATCAACGACCAACGAGACAGCAATGGATCTTTTTCAATAACCTTTTCCGCCGCCAGCCTTGCCAATTCCAAAACTTCCCGATCTTCTACTAAACTAGCTAAAGTAAAATCAGCTAACCCCGATTGACGAGTTCCTATAACTTCCCCAGGCCCGCGAAACCGCATATCCATCTCAGAAATAAAAAACCCATCTTGGGACTGTTCCAAAACTTGCAACCGTTGACGCGCCGTTTCTGTCTTAGAACTACTCATCAATAAACAGTAAGATTGCGCCGCACCCCGTCCAACTCGTCCCCGCAACTGGTGCAACTGAGATAAACCAAAACGCTCGGCATTTTCAATCAACATTACCGTAGCATTGGGGACATCTACCCCGACCTCAATTACCGTCGTCGAAACAATAATTTGTGTCTGATTGTCCCGAAACTTAGTCAACGCCGTATCTTTATCCGCCGAACTCATCCGACCGTGGAGCAATCCGACTTGAAACTGGGGAAAAACGCTCTCTTGCAACCGTTGATGCTCTTCTACGGCGGCGCGAACATCTAATTTTTCTGATTCTTCTACCAAGGGTAAAACAATATAAGCCTGTCGTCCTTGAGCAACTTCGCGGCTAATTAAATCGTAGGCGTTAGCGCGTTCTTTCCCCGTCAAAGCTGTAGTATGAATCTTTTGCCGTCCGGGGGGCAATTCGTCAATCTGACTGACATCCAAATCTCCATGCAAAGTCAGCGCTAAAGAGCGCGGAATTGGGGTTGCAGTCATGGTTAAAACGTGGGGAGCTTCCCCTTTTTGCTGCAACGCTGCCCTTTGTCCCACCCCAAAACGGTGTTGTTCGTCAATTACGACTAAGCCCAATCTTTGAAAATTTACTGGGTCTTGAATTAAAGCATGAGTCCCTATTAATAAAGGTAATTCGGCGGTTTCTAATTGAGCGTGAATTTGTCGCCGTTTAGCAGTTTTAGTAGAACCCGTGAGCAATTCGACAGGCAAATGCAGTAAATTGAGCCAACTAACTAACTTACGATAATGTTGCTCTGCCAAAACTTCCGTAGGAGCCATCAAAGCCGCTTGGTAGCCCGATTGAATCGCCGCAAGAATCGCAACTACAGCAACAACAGTTTTTCCCGAACCTACATCGCCTTGAATTAACCGATTCATAGGTGAAGGTTTTTGTAAATCGTTAAGAACATCGTTAATTACCCGCGATTGAGCGCCTGTTAGCTTAAAAGGCAAGACTTCGTAAAATTGCTCAATTAGCTGTCCAGTCCGAGCAATAACAGCGCTAGTTTGAATTTGTTTGGCTTTGTATTGGCGTTGCAATAAACCTAATTGCAGGTAGAAAAACTCATCAAAAACTAAACGTCTTCTAGCCACTGCTAAAGCAGTATCATCAGGGGGAAAGTGGATATTTGCGATCGCATTACTCAATTTATCTAACTCGTAATGCTTGCGTAAAGCCGCAGGCAAGGGGTCTTTTAATTGACTAGCACAAGGCAAAGCCGCAATTACTGCTTGTCTGACCATATCCGCACTCACGCCTTCTGTAAGCCCGTATACAGGCACTACTCGCCCAATAGTCAGCGAATCAATAGCATCTCCAGGACTAGCTAAAACTTCTAATTCTAAGTCTTCTAAAGTTACGCCATACTTATTTTTTTTCACCAATCCCGAAGC
This sequence comes from Chroococcus sp. CMT-3BRIN-NPC107, assembly GCA_019359635.1. Classification (GTDB taxonomy): domain Bacteria; phylum Cyanobacteriota; class Cyanobacteriia; order Cyanobacteriales; family Chroococcidiopsidaceae; genus Aliterella. The sequence continues at coordinate 24,499 of JAHHGY010000034.1, read as the reverse complement.
CGCGACCGTTGCATCTACTGGATAGCGGCGTTTTTGCTGTTCTTGCCAACCGCGATTAGAATAACGACTACCAGCAAAAAAGCGATTGAGTTTAATTTGTCCAGTATTGTCTTTTAAAATTACTTCTAGAATTGTCAATTTGGGATTGCGAGGGCTGCTAAAACAACTGCAACGATAAACTCTACCAACAATTGTTACTGTTTCACCCTCGGCTAATTCCCGAATATTGACTTGACGAGCGTAATCAATATGGTCGCGGGGATAGTAAAACAGCACGTCTCGCACCGTATTCAAACCCAAACGAGTTAAATAATTGGCTTTCCTTGCTCCCACTTCTGGCAAGCTAGTTAAAGATTGGTCAAGAGTAGGTTTAAGGCGCTCGTTAATTTCCGCCGCTAAGGGAGTTGTTTTGGCTAACTTCACCTTGAGCGTATAAGGCTGCTCATCAGTGGGTGCGGGAGATTGAAAAGTATTATAAATGTATCGGCGAGTAGCAGCTACTAAACTTTGTCGTTCCTCAAGAGTAAGTTGGGGATAATTAGCAAATTCTGCCGCCATTGATTGCCACTTTTGGCGCTCCTCAAAAGGCAGTCCATCCGGCGATTTACCAAAGCTGAGACTCAAAAATTCGCTAAAACGATACTGTTTCCCCACCAGGTCAACAAAGCCCCTTTCTGCCTCTACAGCCAAGGCTTTTTGTAAGCGCAACCAATCGGGTGAATCGGTGATATACATTGATGTTCAAATTGCAAAACTATGATTCAAACCAACTTAAGCGCCATGCAGCTTCGGCTTCGGCTACATCTTTTTCGCGCTGCTTTTTTTGATACTCGCGCTCTAGCTTACTTACTTTTCCCGATAAATTGCGAATTTGATTGCGTTTTGCTCTAACTGTACTGTCTGCAAATTCAATATCTATTAGTCGTAGGTGAATAGCAACAATTTGGGTAACGTTAGATGCTTGGGCTTCGTTATCGCTATCGGTTTCTATTAATAAATTTAATAGATTGGGCAATCCCGTGATCACTTCCGGCGTATCGTCGGGGGAACTTGTAGCCGCTTCTAGCAAAGGAGCAAGGGGTAAGTTATTCGGTAAAATTCCCGCCTCTTGAAGGACGCTATTTGTTTGACTAGAGAGAATTTTTAGCGTGTGTGCGATCGCATTTTCTACTTTATGCTGCCACTTCATCAACTCTACCGGATTAGAAAAGCTAATTGGTTCTGCCTCTGCCAAAAAAGAAAACTCTAAAGGATGTTCTTCTTGAGTATGCTTTAACAACTGTTCGGCAGCTTTTTGGGTCAACTTCAGGATATCTTGCTGCAATTGCTGCCTTTGATTAAAGCTTAAGCTCACAAACTGTTTTGGGTATCCCTGAGTACACACATGATAGCTTGCCAACATTAGCTGTTTTGTCACCCCTTGCCCCAAAGAAGTGAGATAACTAATATAAGCATTTTCAAGTTCTGTTGCGATCGCTTTTACTGTTGCTTCTAGTGCCGCAATATCTCGATTAATTTGTTCAACCATAACTACCACAGCGCCAAGCTAAACATAGGTACATTTGTACTTTCTTTATTTTAAAATAAGCCTTCAAAATAAAGACAGGTCAGCCTTAATTGGTGCTTGACCTGTCTAAAATACCGAACAATCAGCCGCCGTTAGTTTTTAGCCATTTGCGCCGCTACTTCATCAGCAAAATTGCTTTCCTGCTTTTCAATGCCTTCACCCAATACAAACCGGGCAAAGCGACGGATTTTGATGTTTTCCCCTAAAGTCGCAATACTTTGTTTTACCAGTTCTTCTACAGTAATACTTTGATCGCGAATAAAGGGCTGATCCATCAAAGTCATTTCTTTCAGGCGCTTGTCAATTCGACCAGAGACGATTTTTTCTTTAATGTTTTCTGGCTTATTGCCCAAATCATCCTTACCCATCTCAATTTCTTTTTCTTTATCAGAAATTTCGGCGGGGATGTCTGCAACCGAAACATACTCCACATTGGGACAAGCCGCTACTTGCTTGGCGATGTCTTGCACCAAGTTTTTAAACGCATCTCCACGTGCTACAAAGTCTGTCTCGCAGTTTACTTCTACAAGTACGCCAACTCTACCGCCTGTGTGAATATAACTGTCTACCAAACCTTCCGCCGCTACTCTCGAACCTTTGTTAGCCGCCGAAGCCATGCCTTTTTTCCGCAACCAATCCATTGCTTGGGTTAGGTCGCCTTCTGTTTCTTTTAGCGCTTTTTTACAGTCCATCATCCCCGCGCCAGTTTTTTCGCGCAGTTGTTTGACAGCTTGTGCAGATATGTCCGCCATCTTGCCTTAATCCCTACTTGAATTACAGTTATCTTTGCGCTTGTTATTGCCCTAGGGCAAACTTTAAATAAGTTTGCCCTAAAACCATTACTTTACTGACTAAATCTTTCAAAAGTTAATTCTAGTTTCAACCACCCAAACTTATAGGCTTTGAAACATTGAATTTTCTAAAGAAAGCTATGATTGAGTGTCTTCGTCATCAGGAGGTAACGAATCTGTATATCCGCTCGCCTCGTCTTCAAAGTCTTCCGCGCCTTCATACTCGTCGTAATATTCCTCCGCGCCTTCTAGCTGACCGTGACGACCTTCATAAATCGCATCAGCCAACTTACCTACTATCAACTTAATAGAGCGAATAGCGTCATCGTTAGCGGGAATAGGAACATCTACCACATCAGGATCGCAGTTTGTATCTAACATTGATACAATTTCAATGCCTAGTTTTTGGCATTCTTGAACGGCGTTATACTCCCGGCGTTGGTCTACAATTATCACTACATCGGGAATTTTCCGCATAGTTTTAATACCACCAAGGTATTTTTGCAGCTTGGTCATTTCCCGGCGCAGCATGGAAGCTTCTTTTTTAGGCAGCAAATCTAATGCCCCAGTTTCTTCCCGACGTTCTAAATCTTTCAACCGTTCGGCGCGGGTTTTAATTGTTGTCCAGTTGGTCAACATTCCACCCAACCAACGCTGGTTAATGTAATGAGCGCCACAACGACTAGCTTCTTGGGCAATAATTCCGGCAGCTTGGCGCTTAGTGCCAACAAACAAAAACTTCTTCCCTTGTTCGGCTGCTGTGCGCATATAGTTGTATGCGTCGTCCATCAATTGGGCGGTTTGTACCAAATCAATGATATGCACGCCATTACGGGCAGTATAGATGTAACGATCCATTTTAGGATTCCACCGTCGGGTTTGATGCCCGAAGTGAACTCCCGACTCCATCATTTGAGCCAATGAAACTACTGGCATATTTTTTGCTCCTATTCGGGTTAATCCTCCATCCAGGTGTATTTCTGACTAAGAAACACCCGACGAAAAAGCTGGATGTGTGAGTTTAGACAACTTTTCTAGTATATCACGAACTAACTGGTTGACGCATTTGGGCGTAAGCGGCATACACGCCTTGGACGTTATACCAGTTAAGAAAAATTCGGGCAATTTCTAGAGCTAATTGGGGCTTATTTTGGTTAATTAGCCATTGTAAAAATGGAGCCATTGTCTTTTCGTTTAGCAATCCATTTACTGATAAAATGCCCCACAAAACCCGGTGCAACGGGGTCATTTGAATCATCATCCGCACATTCCAAGTAGGATGTTTTTGATAGAATAAAACCCCCATTCGTCCCCGTTGAATTTCTTTATCTATCAGGTTAGGAACTTGAGTTAGCGCAAAAGGAGGATGCCAGTGATAGCCGATCGCATTGGGACACTTGATTAATTTTAAGCCTAATTTTTTCAGTCTTACCCCAAGTTCCAAGTCTTCCCAGCCGTAAAGTTGAAAGCGAGTATCAAATAAACCAGCAATATCCAGCCAGTGACGGGCAATTGCTACATTTCCGGTGGCAAAATAAGCCGCCGAAAAATCTGTAATTTTGTAAGGTTCAGAAGTAGGAGCATCGAAGTTACAAGTATTAATTACTCGCCCGTAAGTAAAAACGCGATCGCTCTCAGCTTCCTTTAGCGCCTCTGCGTGAGCAACCAAGAAGCTTTCCGTTACAACTAAATCGCTATCAATAAAAATAATTGTATCCCCTGTAGCTTTCTTTACGCCGAGATTACGTGCCGCCGCCGGTCCTTGATGATCTTGCAAGTAAGCTTTTACATGGGGAAAATCTGCCGCCGAAGCTTGCAGCCATTCTAAAGTGCCATCGGTTGAGCCATCATCAACTAGCACAATTTCATAACCGCTAATGCTACTATTTGCCGGAATATCTTGGTTTTCTAAGGCTTTGAGGCACTTTTGCAAAATTGGTAAGCGATCGTAAGTTGGAATAACAACACTAAAAAACACTCGTCCCCCCTAATTAATCCCACTTATCTTTAGTATGTCACTGGTTAAATTTATCCATTGCTGCAAATTTGTACCATTGCTAACTGTGAATAGGGCAAAATTAGTTAGATAATATTGACTCGTTGTTTTGCGGGAAGTAAAAATTAATGGGTCGTGCTAAAAAAGTCGTACTGGCATATTCGGGAGGAGTAGATACATCGGTTTGTATTCCTTACCTCAAACAAGAATGGGGGGTTGAAGAAGTAATTACCCTCGCCGCAGACTTAGGACAAGGAGATGAATTAGAACCAGTTCGAGAAAAAGCGCTAAAATCAGGTGCAAGCGAATCTTTAGTAGTGGATGCTACAGAAAATTTTGTTAAAGACTACGCCTTTGCAGCTTTGCAAGCAAACGCCTTGTACGAAAATCGCTATCCCCTTTCTACCGCTTTAGCTCGTCCTTTGATCGCTAAACTTTTGGTAGATGCTGCCAAAGAATACGGTGCAGATGCGGTAGCGCATGGTTGTACTGGAAAAGGTAACGATCAAGTCCGTTTTGATGTTTCTATTGCCGCTCTTAATCCTAACCTCAAAGTTTTAGCACCAGCGCGGGAATGGGGAATGAGTCGAGAAGAAACCATAGCCTATGGGGAAAAATTTGGTATTCCATCTCCAGTAAAAAAATCTTCTCCCTATAGTATCGATCGCAATTTATTAGGGCGCAGCATTGAAGCCGGGCCATTGGAAGATCCTAGCTACGAGCCATTAGAAGAAATTTATTTAATGACTAAAGCGATCGCCGATACGCCAAAGGAGCCAGAATATGTAGAAATCGGCTTTGAGCGTGGAATTCCAACATCACTAAACGGACAAGCGGCTACTTCAGTAAAACTAATCGAGCAATTAAACCAGCTTGTAGGCAATCACGGAGTCGGACGCATCGATATGGTAGAAAACCGATTAGTGGGGATTAAATCGCGAGAAATTTATGAAGTTCCGGCGCTTTTGGTGTTAATTCAGGCACACCGAGACTTAGAAAGCTTGACTTTAACTGCTGATGTCACTCATTACAAACGCGGTATTGAAGAAACCTACAGCCAAATTATTTATAACGGGCTATGGTACAGTCCCTTAAAAGCTGCTTTGGATGCTTTCATTCAAAAAACCCAAGAGCGAGTCACTGGAAGCGTAAGGATCAAGCTATTCAAAGGTAATGCCACAATTGTCGGACGTTCCTCCGCTCAGTCGCTATATACCCCAGACTTAGCTACCTACGGAGCCGATGATAAATTCGATCATAAAGCCGCCGAAGGCTTTATTTATGTTTGGGGACTACCAACGCGAATTTGGTCGCAACAAAACTCTTAATTACTAATAGAGGCGTAAACTTTTGCGCCTCTACTCACCGCTCTCTAATTTCTTAGCTTTACGAGCTTCTAGCCAAGGTGGGATAAATAGCCAAGCTGCAACCAAACCAAGGGCTACAAAAGTAAATTGACCTATCCAAGCAATTAATTGTTCTAAAGCAACAACTCGCCCGACAAAGAAGGCTAAAGTTACCATTACCAACGCCCAGGCGATCGCACCGATAAGATTATATAAAAAGAATTGCCCAAAAGGCATTTCCGCAATTCCCGCTAGTAAGCCTGAAAAAACCCTCAGTAAAGCAATAAATCTGCCAAAAAATACCGCTTTACCCGCGTTTTGAGTAAACTGAGCCTTAATTTCTTCTAACTTGGTTTCCGAAATACGCAAGAACTTACCAAGTTTAAGCAAAAAAGACCAACCCGCGTACCTCCCAATCCAGTAACCACAAGTACCGCCAATTACCGCCCCCAAGATAGCACTACTCAAAACAAACCAGTAGTTTAATTGACCGCTACCCGCTAAAAATCCGCCTACCAAGGTTACAGTTTCGCCAGGGAGAGGAATACCAAGGTTTTCTAAGAGTATTCCCCCAAAAACCGCCCAATAACCATAATGTTGAGCAATCTCTTGGATTGTTTCTAGTGAGAGGAATTCTGCCGACATTCACTCGCTGCCTTTACAAAGTTTTACTTTTCTTTATCTTGGCGCGATTAGATCGAGAGTGTCAAACTTAAATTATGCGATTGCGGGCGATCGCTCTCTACTTTCAATTTTTGCTTAAAGCCGTCATCCCTACTTCAGAATACATTTCGCCAGTTTTAATTACTGCTTCAAACCTTGGTCTAAAGGTTTGGGTTTGAGATTATTGCTTTGATCCTATAAATCTTTTGAACTTTTGTGCTAAGTAGAAACACTGTCAAAAAATCTAAGTAAGTTTCTGAAAGTAGCTTTAAGTCTAGTTTATAGCGTTTGCCCATCCAAATTAGTCTGCAATTTAACTGAAATAAGCAGGGTTTGCTTTATAAAAGCTTTACAAAAGTTACTTAAAGGGGTAAAGATTCAATAAACACTTCGGAAATTACTCAAACTTATAAAGCTATATGTTTACATAAAGGTAATTAAAACAAAAGGTGTCAAGATATCCCAACTACAATCTCTGAGCTTTCTACAAAAGCTTGATTTATTACAGAAAACTATAAAATTTTATTTTATTAGCATTTTGCGATCTCTACTTAACGTTAACTTATTGAGGTAAAAGTTAAAAATAAATAAGGGTTTTTGAATTAGTCAAATAAACTAATTGCAAATCTCTAACAACTATTAGTCAGTAACAATTTAATTAAGTATTTCAAATTAAACTTATTAATCTAGAGCGAGTGTTGAGTAAAAGCTATGAATAATACCCACCTATATCAACTAATTGTAGTTCAACCGCAGGGGCGCTTAGACTTGCAGGGAGGTAAAGCGTTAGAACAACAACTAACAAGTTTGGTAACTAATTCTCAAACACTGTTAATTGTCGATTTAGAACAAGTTGACTTTATGGATAGTTCGGGGTTAGTTGTGTTAGCAAAAGCCTTGAAAATGGCTCGTAACAGTACTTTTAGGCTTGTAATGTGTAACTTGCAACCTTCTGTCAAGCTAATTTTTGAATTGACACAACTAGATTCAGTATTTGAAATTTTTGATAACTATGCTGATGCAAAAGCAACAGTTGAGAAAATTACTTTAGTTGTTTAATCAAGATATTTATAAGTAACAAAAAGGCAAAAAATAAATTTTTTGCCTTTTTGTTATTGAAGTTGTCGGTTTAGTTAATGATTATTCTTCAGCTTCAACGTCGTCGTCTTCTGGCGTTACTTTTTCTGAAACTTCTTGCTTAATAGTCAAGTAGCGAATAACTTCTTCACTTAAGCGCATCGAGCGTTCTAAGGGAGCAATTAATGCTCCTGGCCCTTGGTAATTCATCTGAATATAAATACCTTCTCTTTGCTTACCAATTTCGTAAGCAAGGCGACGCTTACCGCGATTTTGAATTTCGATCTGCTCTGCGCCTTGTTCTTGAACAAAGGTTTGATACTTTGTAACTACTTGCTCTATTTGCTCCTCTCTTAAGTCGGGGCGCAAAATATACATTGTTTCGTAAACGATCTGCACGGGTTTTAGTCTCCTTATGGACAATTTGGCTGCTTTAACTCTATTTAAGCAACAAGGATTTTCTATTCTATCAGATTGCACCTAAAAATATTGAATTTAAGCGATTATCAATTTTAGTGACATATTTAATTTGATTGGCAGCTAAAGTAAACAATTGAAGGACAAAAAATATGCAAGTGTAAAATTGCTCACGATCTATGAATCAACTATTGAAATTAATCTTTAAGTAGGAAAAGAATTTATGGCGCAACGCTACATCCGAGTTCAAGACTTACAGGGACGAATTTATTATGGGTTATTGCAACTCAACCAAAACGTCCAAGTATTAGATGCTCCACCCTGGCTGCAAGGACAACCTATAGACTTAGAGTTAGAACCCGATCGCTATCAGGTTCTCGCCCCCTGCGCGCCTTCAAAAATTGTCGCGGTTGGTAAAAATTATGTAGCACACGCCGCCGAAATGGGGACGGACGTACCTAAAGAGCCTTTGTTGTTTTTAAAGCCATCTACAGCCATTATTCCTACAGCTAGTACGATTTTTTACCCGCCTCAATCTCAAAGAGTAGATTATGAAGGAGAATTAGCGCTAGTGATTGGCGATCGCACGTCTTGCTGTACTCCCGAACAAGCCCATAACAAAATTTGGGGTTACACCATTGCTAACGACGTAACCGCGCGGGATTTGCAACAAAAAGATAGCCAATGGACGAGAGCCAAGGGTTTTGACACCTTTTGTCCTCTAGGCCCTTGGATTGTCCGTGAATTAAATGCTGGAGCTACCTTGCAAACTTTTCTCAACGACAACCCAGAACCCGTACAATCGACATCTATTGAAAAAATGGTATTTTCTCCTGACTTTTTGGTTGCTTATATTAGTCAAATAATGACGTTGCTACCGGGAGATGTGGTGCTTACAGGTACACCTTCAGGAGTAGGAGCGTTGCAAATAGGCGATCGCATCCGCGTAGAAATTGAAGGTATTGGGCGCTTGGAAAATACTGTTGTTGCTTCCCGCCCCACAGCTATTAGTTAGCGCACCTGCATATAAACCGCTTCCGAAATTACCGGAACTTCTGCGTAACGTCCTAAAGCTGACTGAATAACTGAATAACCAACGGTAGCAACTAAGCCGAGAAATACCGTATTGCTGAGGATTTCTGCCGCAAAACTACTTCCAAAAATTTGTAAAGCCAAGTTACACAAAATCAACACAATATCGATTAAAATTGCCTGCATAGTATTGAAGCGAATAAAATGAGCAATAGATTCATTTCTCACTATTAAGAAAAACAAAGCAAAAAATACTATTAAGCCAGCAAAAGGAACATTTTGATAGATTTGAATTATTGGAAATAAAGGCGCAAAGGCTAAAGTTAACACTGGAAACTGTTGGAATAAATAATTGCTAAACAATAACAATCCTTCAACCAAGGGTAGTAAATAAGGCAAGCAAGCAAAAATTCGCTCTTTAATTGTTGTAGATCCGCGCAAACTCATGGTTGCGTTCTCCTGAAACTAGGTCTGAATAAGTTTAGGATAACGCAGATAATCAGCAGCTTTGCCCGTCGCCTTACTCGATATTTGCAATCCGAAAACCCATTAAGCACTGATACTGTTCGGGTTGCTCGACGGCGACTTTGCTAATTGCTCGACCACAACGCAATCTACCTTTACTCCAACGGGGTTGACCCGTGCGATCGGCAAGCAAACAGCTTGGACAAACGTGCTGAGGAGCAAGGATTTGATTTTCCATCAAAATCACTAACATCCCAATTTCTCCGATATAGCCCTTAATTCCAATTTAGTTTATTTTACGGTACGCGCTTAAGGAGTTTGTGAGGAAAAACACATAGTTTAATATGCTTGGAGCTTGGCGAGTAAGCGTTGGTAGCCCAAGAGATAGCAAATTAAAAGGTTATGATGAATTATTCAGCAATACAGCAGACTGGCAATTAAATACAATTGCTTTTTGCCTTGCTCAACAACTTATTCTTTTTTTGAAATTTCTAGGGATAGCCCCAGTGAGCCTAAATAACTTAGATATTCTTGCCCAAACTGACAATGTGATCGCGCTTTTAATTAACCAAGAACTCCAACGCCAGCGTGACCATTTGGAACTAATTGCTAGTGAAAATTTTACCTCATCGGCGGTACTGGCTGCCCAAGGTTCGGTACTAACTAACAAATATGCTGAAGGTCTACCAGGGAAGCGCTATTATGGCGGTTGCGAATATGTAGATAAAATCGAACAAATAGCCATCGATCGCGCCAAACAGCTATTTGGAGCGGCTCATGCTAACGTGCAGCCCCATTCAGGAGCGCAAGCCAATTTTGCCGTCTTCCTGACGCTGCTACAGCCTGGAGATACAATAATGGGCATGGATTTGTCTCATGGCGGACACCTAACTCACGGATCTCCTGTCAATGTATCGGGGAAGTGGTTTAAAGTTTGTCATTATGGCGTTAACCAAGAAACCGAACAGTTAGATTACGAACAAATCCGAGAACTAGCGTTGCAACACCGTCCCAAATTATTAATTTGCGGTTATTCGGCTTATCCGCGCATTATTGACTTTGCCAAGTTCAGACAAATAGCTGACGAAGTAGGCGCTTATTTACTCGCAGATATCGCTCACATTGCTGGTTTAGTAGCTACAGGGCTTCATCCTAACCCCATCCCTCATTGCCATGTTGTTACCACTACTACCCATAAAACTTTACGTGGGCCTAGAGGAGGTTTGATTTTGACGGGCGATGAAGAATTGGGCAAAAAGCTAGATAAATCGGTTTTTCCTGGAACTCAAGGCGGCCCGCTAGAACACGTTATTGCTGGTAAAGCAGTAGCTTTTGGCGAAGCATTAAGTAAAGATTTTAAAGTCTATTCGGCGCAAGTAATTGAAAATGCTCAAACTATGGCAACTCAATTACAAAATAGAGGCTTTAAAATTGTTTCCAACGGCACGGACAATCATTTAATGCTGGTAGACCTACGCTGCATCGAAATGACTGGAAAAGAAGGCGATAGATTAGTTAGTGGTGTTAATATTACTGCTAATAAAAACACCGTTCCCTTCGATCCGCAGTCGCCTTTCGTAACGAGCGGTTTGCGTTTGGGTACGCCAGCAATGACCACTAGAGGCATGGGAAGAATTGAATTTACAGAGATTGCCAATATAATTAGCGATCGCTTGCTCAACCCTCAAGACGAAACTGTAGCTCAAGATTGTCGAAATCGAGTGGCGGCATTGTGCGATCGTTTTCCCTTGTACCCCCATCTGACAATTCCCGTACCTGCCTTAGTCTAGATTGTAGAAACGTTCCAACAGAACGTCTCTAGTGGATTAAAAACAGAATTTTCTGCCTCAAGTGTAGTAAAGTGGTGGCAATTTTGCCCAAAAATTCTGGATCGGCACGGTTTAGCCGATGATTTATTCAACTTATCTCCCCTTTTACGTCTGCTATTGCAAATTATCTTTGCTGCTTTAGCTTGGATCGTGGGCGTACATATTAATTTTCTCAGTATTCCTTGGCTTGGGCTAGTACAAATGGGCGCTCTGAGTCTACCCATTACCGTAATTTGGCTTGTAGGCATGGCTAACGCTATTAATTGGATTGATGGTTTAGATGGATTGGCGGCAGGAGTATCGGGCATTGCAGCGGTAGTAATGCTGATTGTGACTTTATTTATGCAGCAAAGCGCTGCGGCACTAATTGCGGCGGCTTTAGCGGGGGGAGCGCTGGCATTTTTGCGCTACAACTTCAACCCCGCACAAATTTTTATGGGGGATGGTGGAGCCTATTATATGGGCTTTACTTTAGATGGAGTCGGTATAGTAGGTTCAGTTAAAGGTACGGCAGTGACGGCGGTATTACTTCCCTATCTAATTTTGGCTGTGCCAATTGTCGATAGGTCTGCCGTAATTGTAACCAGGTTGCGGAAGGGAAAATCGCCTTTTCTTGCCGACAAAAGTCATCTCCATGACTGTTTGCTGCAAGCTGGGTTGTCTCATCGTCTAACGGTGTTATTTATTTACGCCTTGACGACATTGTGGGTTGGTAGTTTGGCGTTGGCTTTTGCTGGGATACCTAGTGGTTTTGCTTATGCAATAGCCACAAGTTCTTTGCCTAGTTATGCTAGTTGGCACGCTTGGCGACACGCTCGGCGACACGCTCGGCAATCTTGATAATTGATAATTAAGCTAAAAATTATTTATGAGTGCGGAAATTATTTGTGTAGGTACGGAGTTATTACTAGGCAGCATACTTAACAGTAACGCCCAGTTTTTAGCTACACAGTTGGCAAGTATGGGAATTAGTCATTACTATCAAACGGTAGTTGGCGACAATCCAAGCAGAATCAAGCAAGTAGTGGAAGTAGCAATTTCTAGAACCGAAGACGCTGCAAAACAAGCACAATTGCTGATTTTTACAGGTGGGCTTGGTCCCACTCCTGACGATCTGACTCACGAAACTTTGGCGGATTTTTTTGGTGTAAAGCTGATAGAGCATCCCGAAATTGTTGCTGATATTACTAATAAATACGCCCAGCGCGATCGCTTAATGACCCCTAGCAACCGCAAGCAGGCTTTACTACCCCAAGGTGCGGAGGTTTTACCTAATGAGAGCGGAACTGCCCCTGGAGTCATTTGGGAACCCCGCCCTGGACTAATTATTTTTACCTTCCCTGGCGTACCCTCAGAAATGCGCCAAATGTGGAGGCACTGTATCCCTTACTTGCAAAGTCGCGGTTTTGGTCGAGAACTTATTTACAGCCGGACTTTGAAGTTTTGGGGGATTGCAGAATCGGCTTTAGCTGAAAAGGTAGCTCCGTTTTTTGACCTTTCTAACCCTACTGTTGCTCCTTACGCGAGTTTGGGAGAAGTAAAGTTGCGGCTTTCGGCTTTAGCTACTTCTATTGCCCAAGCAGAGGAAATAGTACAACCTGTTGCCGAACAACTAAAACTAATTGCTGGAAAACACTACTTCGGCGCTGACGATGACACTCTAGCCTCTGTTGTCGGGCAGCTACTACTTGGCTTGGGTCAAACTCTAAGCGTAGCGGAGTCTTGCACGGGTGGAGGCTTGGGACAGATGCTAACTACTGTACCGGGAAGCTCGCAATATTTTCTTGGCGGGGTAATTTCCTACGACAATCGGGTCAAAACTTCTTTACTCAAAGTAGATAGTCAAGATTTGGCAGCAAAAGGAGCAGTAAGTGCGACAGTTGCCGAACAAATGGCATTGGGAGTAAAAAACTTACTTGGCACTACTTGGGGATTAAGCATTACAGGTATTGCAGGTCCTGATGGCGGTAGCGATAATAAACCTGTAGGGCTAGTTTATATTGGTTTGGCAGGGGAAAATAGTCAAGTAAGAAGCTTTGAGTTTCGCTTTGGAGCTACTAAAGACCGGGCTTTGATTCGTCACCTCAGCCTTTGCACCGCTCTTAATTGTTTACGGTATCAACTATTAGAAGCATAATTCACCTAAATGGATTAAGATATATGTATAAATGTTAAAAAAACTTATTTTAATCTTAGTTGCCTCTCTTTAGTAAGATGAATCTGCTCTAGAGCCTCGTGATAAGCTTAAGATAATCTAATGTATCGCAAGATTTCGTTGTTTTTAACGTAAATTAGAAAACTAAACAGATATTGTAGGAGCAGTCGGCTCAATGGACTACATTGAAAAGGTATTGGAAAAGCTAAAAGACTGGGCGCGTAAGCTGATAGAAACATTGTTAGGGCCAGAACCAGAGCCAGAACCAGAGCTTATCCCTATTCCTGTTAACGATCGCCGTCGTTAGTGTAGTATCGTGCAGACGATAGAGTCGTTAAAACTGTTTAGTATTTTGGTGCTGCACGGCCCAAACCTAAATCTGTTAGGGAGACGCGAACCAGGAATTTATGGCTCCGTCACCCTAGAAGAAATCGATCGCTTGTTAGTGACAGAAGCATCTATGCTACAAGCAAAGGTTTATTGTATGCAGTCAAACCACGAGGGCGTACTAATTGACGCTATCCACAACGCCGACGAGCATCAAGGAATTTTGATTAATGCGGGTGCTTATACTCACACCAGCGTAGCAATTCGAGATGCAATTTCTGCCGTGAAAAAGCCCACCGTAGAAGTTCATTTGAGCAATATCTACCAGCGCGAAACCTTCCGCCATCACTCGTACATTGCCCCAGTTGCTATTGGGCAAATTAGCGGCTTTGGGGCAGAAAGTTATCGATTGGGATTACAGGCGCTAATACATTATTTATCTACAAAGTAAATAGAGAATTAGCAAGTAAATTAAATTTATGGCATTGCTAAAAGATTGACGATCGCTAAGGAGCGGCTGACGAAAAGACAAATTTTTTTATTTCACCTTCGTCCTCTCTTACTCGTTCATCCCCTTGGCAATTACCTAGTCAACAACGCCAAAGAGCGTTTGCTAATTTTATAACTTCTGGTAGCTTGAAACTATGCGTCACTCAATAACTAGCCGATTTCGTGGCACTTTATTAGGCGCAACCTTAGAAGAAAAAATTTCTCACCAAGTTCAATCTCCTCCGATCGCCGAACTACTAACTCTAGGGATGCAAAGTTTGGTAGAGTTAGGTTGCTTCGAGTACCGAAGCTGGCTTGAAAAGCTGTTAATGGCAAAATTAACCCCTTTGCAAGCTATTATTGCCACTTTACCTTTAGCGCTTTTTTACCACGACAACAAAATTAAATTAAGTGCCAACTTGCTATCGGTAGCTAGTATTTGGTCGTCGGAAATAATTATTAGAGAGAGTATATTAGCTTTGGGGTATGCGATCGCTCAAGCTTTGACAGAGAAACTTGTACCTCATAAATTAATCTCCCAAATAGTTGAATTTGTAGGCGCGCCGAATACTGACTTGGTAGATAAATTAATTCAAGTTCAAAACCTACTAGAGCAAAAAGCTGGGTTAGAAACAACTATTATTCAATTGGCACCAAATAGCAGTTCAGTGACGGCATCAATTGCCTTTGCGCTTTATTGTTTTTTGAGTACGCCAGAAGATATTAGTCTTAGTATAAAAAGGAGTAGGCGATCGCCCGGTGCCAGCAGTGCCATTGTTGGCGCGCTATCGGGGGCTTATAACGGTGTTTATAGCATTCCTAGTAGTTGGCGAATTAGCGTAGACCTGCAAACCAGCGCCCAGATAGAAATGTTACAATTGTCAGACTCTCTAGTTGCTGTATGGTCAGGAGTGTACGACAGCAAAACAAAACCACTATCTACGGCGGTGGCTGCACCGCGAGTTATTCGTTCGCGTTGAGTAATTTAGCTTTAGCAGAAGACAAATTAGCCGTTGGGCAGCAGATAATTTAAAAAATTGGAAGTTTGCGAGTGGGCATCGCGCCTAAAGGTAAGTATTCATAGTGTCACCACTGGAATTAATAACCAAAAATTGTTTTTTTGTTTACTTTCTAGCAGACGACTGGCAATAGTAGGTAATGAAAAAACTGCGTTTGTTTAATCAAAAGCACCAAAGGCAAACACAAAAGTTGTTACGCCACTCCTTGGCAATCCCAGAAAGCCAAAAGACAAAAAAGTTGACATTTTGGAGTTCTGTTGTTGCTACCGGGTTAAAACTTTGGCGGGGTGCGCAAAAGTATCATTCTGTAGCAGTTTTTTGTTTAGCCGCGATCGCTCTAACTACAGTTTTGGGACATAGATTCTACAATCAACCGCGATTAGCTGTGGGAACAATTGCCCCGCAAACAATTACCGCCCCTTATAACGTTCGTGTAGAAGATATTGAAACCACAAAAGCCGAACGTAAAGCCGCCCGCACCATTGCTGCACCCGTACTAAAGATTGATGAATTAGCAAACCAGCAAGTTCAAGCGCAGCTGCAAAAAATTCTCGACACAAGCAACGAAAGTCGGCTAATAGCTGGGAGTTTTCCGTTTGTAAAAACGTCGGAGTTATCAATTTCCGTACAACGTTATTTGCGTAGCTGTCCAGAATCAGAATGGAAGTTAGTAGTAGCAACTTTTAAGGCGCAAGTAGCTAGTAAAAATCAGGTAGATACGCTAGCAAACAGTCCCGCCGTAGAAGCAATTATAGAATTGCAAGCCCAAAGCTTACAAACTTCACCGGAAACAGTAGCTAAATTAATTAATAAAATTACTCAAATTCGGCAAAAATACGTCCAAGCCCAAACAAAACTTGCCCAAAACCCCAGCAATATTAAAGCATTTTCAGATAATGTCTTGCTGGAATTATCAGATGAGGAGTGGAAAAAAACTCAGGAGGCAATTAATAGCAGTAGCGATCGCATTTTAACTC
The DNA here is from genome assembly GCA_019359635.1 of Chroococcus sp. CMT-3BRIN-NPC107. GTDB lineage: Bacteria > Cyanobacteriota > Cyanobacteriia > Cyanobacteriales > Chroococcidiopsidaceae > Aliterella. The sequence goes on along the minus strand of JAHHGY010000034.1, from coordinate 8,349 downwards.
AAGGAATTACACCGGGGCTACCGCCAGATATTATTCAAGCTGCCGTAGATATTCAACTAAAATCTGCCAACGTTAATAGTTCGTTACCAAAAACTGCCGAAACCTGGGCAAAAAAGTTACTAATTGGCGTTTTACAGCCAAATTTAATACAAGATGAGGAGAAAACAAAATATCAAGCCGAACAAGCCGCTCTAGCTGTAAACACTGTAATGTTAGAGGTACAGCAAGGCGAAATTATTGTAAAAGCTGGGCAAGAAATCGATCGTGCTGCCTTTGTATTATTAGATCGTTTTGATTTGAGTCGGCGGGAAATTCGCTGGTACGGTCTGTTGCAACTAGGACTATTTGTAACGGCAGCTTTGGGCATTTTTGTTCTAATCAAAAGACAGCTAGGTTGTAACTTACAGCAGCGCGATCGCATTTTAGTCATGTTGTTGACTTTGAGTACAATGTTGCTGGCAACTTTAGGCATAAACTATACAAGTTTGCCAGCAATTGGCTTGCTATTGGGCAGCTTCTACGGACGCTCTTTGGGGCTGACAGTTATCGCTCTCATCACCGTGCTATTGCTAGGTAGCTTGGATATCAATGTAGGATACCTGCTGGTAGGGGTAGCCGGGGGGATACTTGCCAGTAGTTTAGCGGGAAAAATGCGATCGCGTGAAGAATTAGCTTTATTAGGTGTTGCTGTTGGTTTAACCGAATCTACTACTTTTTTGCTCGTAGATTTTATCAGCGACAAAACAAATATGGGCTGGTACGAGACTTCCCAACAAGCAGGATTGGTGGGGCTTTCGGGGTTAGCTTGGAGTATTGTGGCGATCGGTTTAAGCCCTTATTTAGAGTATCTATTTGACCTCGTAACTCCCATTCGGTTAGCAGAACTTGCCAATCCCAATCGACCGCTCTTGAAACGTCTGGCAACGAACGCTCCTGGCACTTTTCAACACACTTTATTTGTATCGACTTTGGCAGAGGCGGCGGCGAAGGAACTTTCTTGCAATGTAGAATTAGTGAGGGCAGGGACTTTTTATCACGATATTGGTAAATTACACGATCCTCAAGGATTTATTGAAAATCAAATGGGCGGCCCAAACAAGCACGACGAAATTAATAATCCCTGGTTGAGTGCGGAAATTATTAAAAAGCACGTCAGCGCTGGCTTAGTTATGGCGCGTAAATACCATTTACCCAAAGCTGTTAGAGCATTTATTCCCGAACACCAAGGCACGATTTTGATTGCTTATTTTCATCACCAAGCAAAGCAATTAGCTGCCGAAACTGCTAATCCCACTGTTGTTGTAGACGAAAAAGATTTTCGCTACGATGGGCCAATTCCCCAATCGCCGGAAACGGGGCTGGTAATGTTAGCCGATGCTTGCGAAGCGGCATTAAGAAGCTTAAAAGATGCGACTTATGAAGAAGCTTTAGCAATGGTTAACAAAATATTGCGATCGCGCTGGCAAGATAATCAGATGATAGATTCGGGACTAACCCGCGAGCAAATGTCTCGCATTGGCGAAATTTTTGTTGAAGTTTGGTTGCAATTTCATCACAAACGAATTGCCTACCCCAAAGCCGCTAATAACTGAGTTTTTCTTTAATAATAAATACTAAATTTCTCTCCCCCCTTGCCAACTGCCCCACACAGTCAGACACTAAACTTGGGAGTTGATTGGCAGTAAGAACAGTTATTTATGAAAAAAGTATTATCGATCATTTTAGGGGGCGGTGCAGGCACTCGGCTTTACCCCCTAACCAAGCTACGCGCCAAGCCCGCCGTACCGTTAGCAGGTAAATATCGTCTCATCGATATTCCTGTTAGTAATTGCATCAATTCAGAAATTTACAAAATTTATGTCCTGACGCAATTTAACTCCGCCTCTCTCAATCGTCACATTGCCCGTGCCTATAGTTTTGCTGGATTTACCGAGGGCTTTGTCGAAGTATTAGCCGCCCAGCAAACCCCAGAAAACCCTAATTGGTTTCAAGGTACAGCCGATGCGGTGCGTCAGTATATTTGGTTATTGGAGGAATGGGGCGTTGATGAATACCTGATTTTGTCGGGAGATCATCTGTATCGCATGGATTACCGCCTATTCGTGCAGCGTCACCGCGAAACTGGGGCAGATATAACTCTTTCGGTTGTTCCCATTTCTGAGCGTTTGGCGTCCGACTTTGGGTTAATGAAAATTGACAACAAGGGGCGAATAATTGATTTTAGCGAAAAGCCCAAGGGCGAACAGTTGCGCCAAATGCAGGTAGATACAACGATTTTGGGTTTGACTAAAGAGCAGGCACAGCAAAAACCCTATATTGCTTCAATGGGGATTTATGTCTTTAAAAAAGAAGTTTTAATTAACCTCTTGAAAAATTCTTTAACTCAAACCGATTTTGGGAAAGAGATTATTCCGGCGGCGGCAAAGGATCTTAACGTTCAGGCTTACTTGTTCAATGGCTATTGGGAAGATATCGGGACGATAGAGGCATTTTATGAGGCTAATTTGGCGCTGACAAAGCAGCCACACCCGCCTTTTAGCTTTTATGATGAAGAAGCCCCAATCTACACCCGTTCGCGTTATTTGCCTCCTAGTAAGCTGCTAGATTGCCAGGTGACAGAATCAATTATTGGGGAAGGTTGTATTTTAAAACGCTGTCGAATTCAGCATTCAGTGCTGGGAGTGCGATCGCGCATTGAAGAAGGTTGTACCATTGATGACTCTCTAATTATGGGTGCGGACTTTTATCAACCCTTTGCAGAAGAACAATCTCAGTGCGAAAGTACGCAAATTCCTTTGGGGATTGGTTCAAATAGCACCGTTCGCCGCGCCATAATTGACAAAAATGCCCGAATTGGCTGCGATGTCCAAATAATTAATAAAGATCGCGTCCAAGAAGCTGAGAAAGAAAGTCAAGGTTTCTATATTCGTAGTGGCATTGTTGTAGTGCTAAAAAATGCCGTAATCAAGGATGGGATGGTCATCTAAAACTTAACTCCTCGTCAATCGTTCTCTAGATGTATGTTGCAAGCCTCAGTAAGCACAGTAGAATCGCATTTATAGGCGATCGGGTGGCAGGGCTGAGGCGATGCAAATATTAGATAATTCTCTTTTATTAGAACAAGAATTAAAATTCCGCCAGTTGCAGGGACATCTGCGCGACTTTTGGCATACGGTAGAGGATTTCGATCGCAGCGATGGAGATATTTTAGTAATTCCTTCTCTCAGTTTAGATCGGCGGGAATTATTAAAAATTGATGGCGTTCACCACTACGAAGAAAGATTATTATTTTCCCTGATTCGCCTGCAAAATCCCCGCACGCGCTTAATTTATGTTACGTCTCAACCTCTACATCCCAGCGTCATAGATTACTATTTGCAGTTGTTGCCAGGAATACCTTTTTCTCACGCGCGCGATCGCTTACTATTACTTTCTACTTACGATTCTTCTAACAAACCCCTAACTCAAAAAATCTTAGAACGTCCTCGGTTGATAGCGCGATTGCGTCAAGCTTTACGCCCTGGAAAGTCTTTTATGATTTGTTATAACTCCTCCAATTGGGAGCGAGATTTATCTGTAGCAATCGGCGTTCCGTTGTATGCCTCCGATCCTAGCTTGCAAATTTGGGGAACAAAAAGCGGTAGCAGACAAATATTTGCCGAAAGTAAGATTCCTTACCCCGATGGTACTAACGAAAGCTTGTGGAATGTAGAGGAATTAGTTGCAGCCATTAGCAAACTATGGGAACAAAAGCCGCAATTAAAACGCATGGTAGTTAAACTCAATGAAGGAATTTCTGGGGAAGGGAATGCTTTATTTGATTTAAGACCAATTCAAAATATTTCTCCACAAGAAAAGCCTGAAGCTATTAAGCAACAGTTACAGCAAATGCGCTTTCAGGCAAAATCGGAAAATTGGGATAATTTTTCGGGGCGAATTCCTGAAATTGGGGCAATAGTAGAGGAGTTTGTCGAAGGAGAAGAAAAGCGCAGTCCTAGCGTTCAAGGGAGAATTACCCCCAATGGTGAAGTAGAAATATTATCTACCCACGACCAGATTTTGGGCGGCCCCGACGGACAAATTTATCTTGGTTGTCGCTTTCCCGCAGATAATGCTTACCGGATGCGGATTCAAGATTTGGGGTTACAAGTTGGGAGAGTATTAGCAGAAAAAGGCACATTAGAGAGATTTGGAGTTGATTTTATTGCCGTTCGTCACCCAAATATTGATGGCGATAAATGGGATATTCAAGCGATCGAAATTAATTTGCGTAAAGGTGGTACTACTCACCCGTTTATGACCTTGAAACTATTAACCAACGGACGTTACGACCTTTCCACCGGACTATTTTATAGCCAGCAGGGACGGGAAAAATATTACACTGCCACCGATAACTTGCAAAAAGAACGCTACAAAGGGTTGTTACCCAACGATTTGATGGATATTATTGCCACCAATCGGCTGCATTTTGACTCTGGCACAGAAACGGGTATAGTTTTTCACTTAATGGGTTGCCTTTCAGAGTTTGGCAAGCTTGGAGTCACAAGTATTGGCGATTCTCCCCAACAAGCGCAGGAAATTTACAACCGCTTAGTTAAAGTGCTAGATGAAGAAACGCGCAGTTTTAGCGAATCAGACTTGGCTTTTAATCATAATTTTGTCTAACATTACAAAATTGGATTGTGGACGGTAACTAATTTCGTTCCATCGGGAAAAGTTGCTTCTACCTGTACGTCGGCGATCATTTCTGGTATGCCTTCCATTACCTCATCTCGCGTGAGTAAAGTTGTGCTATAACTCATTAATTCTGCAACAGTACGCCCATCTCTAGCGCCTTCTAAGATGGCTGCGGAAAGGTAAGCCACAGCTTCAGGATAATTTAGCTTTAAGCCTCTTTGCTTACGTCTTTCGGCAACCATTGCCGCCGTAAAAATTAGTAATTTGTCTTTTTCCTGGGGTGTAAGTTGCATAATTCCTTTTCGAGCGTCTAGAAATATAGTTTAGGGCAAAAGAAAAGCTATATTCAGCGTCTTCTTCGTAAACCAATTTTTGAAAATTATGCCAATTTCAGCAACGCCGTCAAAAGACTCATGTAAAAATATTACGCTTTATTGTTTTATTTCTTTACACTGCTCGATTAGGGTAGCTATTAAGCCCGTCCACCCTGTTTGATGACTTGCACCTAATCCTGCACCATTATCGCTATGAAAATACTCGTGAAAAAGCATCAAGTCGCGCCAATGAGGATCGGTTTGAAACTTTGCTACGCCACCATTGAAAGGGCGCTGATTAAAATTATTTTTGAGAAAAAGCCCCATCAGCCTCTGGGATAATTCTGTTGCTACTTGCTGAAGATTCAGCATTTGCCTTGAACCTGTAGGACACTCCACTAAAAAGTCATCGCCTAAGTAGTTATAAAAGTTTTGTAGTGATTCAATGATTAAATAATTAATCGGAAACCAAATAGGTCCGCGCCAGTTGGAATTACCACCAAATAAAGCTGTTTTTGACTCGGCTGGTTCGTAATCTACTCGATACTCAGTGTCGTCGATATGGAGAATGTAAGGATGAGACTTGTGGTATTTAGAAACTGAGCGAATGCCGTAGGGACTTAAAAATTCTTTTTCGTCTAACATTTTGTGCAGAATGCGGCGCAGTTTGTCGGGATAGGCGATCGCTAATTGTCTTCTTGCGCCCACTCCTAAAGTTTCCATGCAAGCAACGTTTCTTTTCAAATCGGGACGATTGTTGATAAACCAATCCATCCGCCGTTTGAAATTGGGTAGCTGGTTTAAGGTTTCTGGTTCTAAAGTTGCGATCGCAAACAAGGGAATTAGCCCTACCAAACTGCGTACTTTCATTTTGCATTGGCGATCGCCCTGAAATTGCAGCGCATCGTAGTAAAAACCATCTTCTTCATCCCATAAAGAGATTTTGCTATTACCAATTCCATCCATAGCTTCAGCAATTCGCAAAAAATGCTCGTAAAACTTACTTGCAATATCTTCGTAGGCTGAGTTTTCTTTTGCTAATTCCAAGGCAATAGTCAGCATATTTAAGGCATACATCGCCATCCAGCTTGTGCCATCAGCTTGTTGAATATAACCGCCTATGGGTAACTTTGAACTGCGATCGAAAACGCCAATATTATCCATGCCTAAAAAGCCACCTTGAAAGATGTTTTTTCCTTCTACATCTTTGCGATTTACCCACCAAGTAAAATTTAGTAATAGCTTCTGAAATACCCTTTCTAAAAACGAGCGATCTGAGCGTCCATATATTTGTTTTTCGATCTGATAAGTGCGCCAAGTTGCCCAAGCATGAACGGGGGGATTGACATCGCCAAAAGTCCATTCATAAGCTGGCAATTGTCCGTTTGGGTGCATATACCATTCTCTTGTTAAACGGCTTAACTGGCGTTTGGCAAAATCAGGATCGATAGTAGCTAGAGGAATTACATGAAAAGCCAAATCCCAGGCTGCATACCAGGGGTATTCCCATTTATCTGGCATGGAAATAATATCATTATTAAATATATGTACCCATTCACTATTTCTAATACTGATACGTTCTTTCGGTGGCGGTGGAGTATTGGGATCGCCTTTCAACCAATCTTCTACTACATAGTAATAAAATTGCTTGCTCCACAACATTCCGGCGTAAGCTTGGCGCTGAATGTTGCGCTCGTCTGAAGAGAATTTATCAGCAGAAATATGGTAATAAAATTCGTCAGCTTCAGTTTGACGAATTTGAAATATGTTATCAAATTCTTCATCTTTTAACTGTGACGAATCACTAAGGCGCAGGCAGATAGTTTCTGTCTCTCCTGGCTTAACTGATAAGGTGTAGTGAGCGGAAACTTTAGTACCAGTTAAATCGGGATTTACCGTTGGCTTTTTATGGATTAAATAGTCGTTAATTCCATCTTTTACATAAGGTGAAGCATTAGGCGTATTAAATAACTTTTGATTGTTGGTTTCATTTTCTGTAAATAGTAAATTAGTTTTACCTTTGCAATACAACCAGCGATCGCCTAAAGTGGGATGAGAAGCTTCGACAATACTAAAATCATCGTTAGATTGAGCTACTTTTAGCAGAGGTTTATGATGTTTAGTATTCCAAGACCAATAATTTCTAAACCAAAGCGTAGGCAACAAATGTATCGGTTTTTCTTCCGCTCCTCGGTTGGTAAGGGTAATTTTAATTAAAATATCTTCAGGAGAATTTTTGGCATATTCTACCAGCACATCAAAGTAGCGATCGCACTCAAAGATACCAGTATCAATTAATTCAAATTCTGGCATAGTGCGATCGCGCTGTTTATTTCCTTCGACTAATTCTTGGTATGGAAAAGCAGCTTGGGGGTATTTATACAAACACTTCATATAAGAATGAGTGGGAGTATTGTCTAAATAAAAATAATATTCCTTGACATCTTCGCCATGATTGCCTTCATTACCAGACAAACCGAATAATCTTTCTTTAATAATTGGATCTTTGCCATTCCACAATGCGAGCGCAAATTGCAGCCTTTGATGATTGTCAGAAATACCTGCAATTCCATCTTCTCCCCAACGGTAAGCGCGAGATCGAGCTTGGTCGTGAGGAAAATAATCCCAAGCCGCACCATCGGGGCTATAGTCTTCCCTTACCGTACCCCATTGGCGTTCGGCTAAGTACGATCCCCAACGTCTCCAATAGCCTGTGCGATCGCGATCGGCTTGCAATCTTGCTTCTTCTTGAGTCATGGTTTGTTGCTTTGTGCTGCACTTGCTATATTACTACTCAGATTTTTGGGTGTTGCCTATCCCTTGATGGAAATAAGCTAATTGTTTTTGGCTAAAATTAAAAGCGGGACAAAAGCGATTTGTTGAAGTTACAAGACGAATTGTCAATACGGTAACAGTAACAAAAAATGTAATTATTATTCCCTAAATCCGCCGGATAATTTTTTGGTGCTGGTGCAAGTACCAAAGACGGAAACTTTAGAGAATGTAACAACATTCCCAAGCAATGTTTTAAGTGTGGCTTAAAAGAACAACGGGTGATAGTTACAATACTTAAAGTTTAGCTACTTCTATGTAGTGAAGTTATTTACGGTTTGATTGCTGTGACTCAATCTCAACAAATCATATTACTATTGATAACTACTCCAATAAAATAACCGCAATCTTTACTTACAGCAATTTGAGATCAAGCAAGCCACAAAGAGATAAAGTAAAGATAGGAAAAAAGAAGGTTAATCAGAGTTGGCAGCATATTCCATTGACTTACGAGAAAAGATATTAAAAGCGTGGCAAAACAAAGAATATAGCCAAAGAGAATTAGCCAAACGATTTAAAGTCAGTT
>JAHHGY010000033.1 GCA_019359635.1 Chroococcus sp. CMT-3BRIN-NPC107 | reverse complement strand
GTTTGAGGTCTTTCTCTAACTTTTCTTGGCTTTCAACTATCTCTACTTGGAACGGACGACCCATCACTCTTACCTTCCGCACACGTTTACCTACTTTAGCGCAGCTTTATAAAGAATTGGTATTAGGAGTAGATCTGAACCAACTTCTTTAAAACCAAATGGTTCTAACTCTTCAATAACTTCCTTGAACCTTTCTTGTAAGTCAAAATCCTCGCTCCAATTCCATACAGATAAAAGCTGGAAAGTATCTAACTCAATACCTTGCCGATTAATTCTCTCAAAAACAGTTGCAACATACTTTCGCTCCTCGCTTTCAAATCGTTCTACAGGAAGACGAGCTTTTGTGAATCTTTCGACTAAATCGTCTATTTGTTGTGCCAGGTTTTCGTCCAGGTTTCTGGTAACTTGTCTATACTTGGGAGAATCAAAGACATATTTTAGTGGAAAGAATTTTTTATTATCATAATTTGTAAAATCTTCTAAATATTGAAATGGAACAGATTCTTTACTATTGAGTTCAAAAAATAGATGTGTCCAATTCGTGTTTTCTTCCTCCTCAGCAGTAAGAGAATTTTGGAATATACCAAAAATGGATGTTATTCTTTGTTGCCCATCCAGAACATAATCTATAGGATATTCCGGATCGTTATCAGGCAGTTTATAAGATCCAAGATTTCTTTCAGTTCGTAGAGGATTTTTAGTTCTCCAAAGCAATACAGAGCCAAAAGGAAAACCTTTATAAATACTATCTATGAAGTAGGCAACTCGATTTGGTTCCCAAACAAAACCTCTTTGAAAAGATGGAATCCTGACTCTTCCTCTTTCCAAATCATTGATCAAATCTTTAATAAAGAAGTATGTGTCAGCCATAGGGATTGAATGGATTTAGCTAGTTATTAAATTTAATAATAAAGGAGGAATATAACAATATCACAAATAATATTTGCTAGCTATTAACTTCACACTGGGCTTCATTTTGCTATTGGCGTTAAGTTACACTGACAATGTAACAATTAAGTTTATCTGAGACTGTAATGGTTACCCTTCAGATTGAAAACTTGCCAGACGAACTGTATAACCGCATTCAAAATCTTGCTGCTGAAAACAATTTTACTCTTAATGAAGCAGTAATTTATTTACTAAAGCAAGGGTTTCAGCCCAATGAACTAAAGATAGTTCAGCAGAAAAAGCCAATGTCAGAAATATTACAAAAGATTCGCAGCCGTCCCAGAGTTGATCCAACTAACTTTGGACTACCCGATAGCACTGTTTTAATTCGAGAGGATCGCAACAGATGACGGTGGCTCTACGATGCGTGTTGGATACCAATATTTGTATCAAGCAGTTTATTTCCGATCCATTAACCCAAAAGTCAATCAGCTATTCGACCATTTAAACGATCCATCTGCTGAGTTTTTCGTACCCGATATGTTTTACATTGAGTGCGCTAACGCACTATGGAAGTATGTTCGAGCCAAGCTATACACCGCCGAGCAAGTACAGGCAGATATAGCTGATTTAAGAGCTTTACGATTTCAGGTAATTTCAACAAAAGACTTGATGACTTAAGCCGTTAAAATTAGTTTGGACTACAACATCACAGCGTATGATGGCTGCTATGTAGCACTGGCACGGCAAGTTAACGCACCATTACTAACTCTGGATGAACGATTAATAAATTCTCTAGCAGATACCAGCTTTGATGTGCGGCTGTTTACGAACTTCCTAGTGCCGCCGTTACCTGTTTGATGCTACGGAGGGAAACAAGTTAACTAAGCATTGTGTTCATCAGCAGGCAAAGTTTTCAATAGAGACTTCGCACTTTTCCGCAATATCATAACTACCTTTGGGCTTTAATCCAGCCATTATCCTGGGCTTCTGCTTCTGTGCAAAACCATCTTTTGCCTTTCGTTAGATCGATAATGGTTGCTTCGTAATTTCTCATACCCGGAAGGTGATACAGCTTTTTGCCTGTAGCAACGGAAATATTACCTTTAATAACACATCCTGGTATGGCGACGGTAATTGTAGGAGCGCCACTCGCACCCAAGTTCATTGTCAAAAGCGAAGTAACTGCCAAAATTCCAACACTAACAACAGTATTGAGTAATTTGCGATCGCGAACGGGTTTCATAAAATAACCTCCTACTCTTGCCCGTTTTGTAGTTTTTCCAAATTAAGACAATTGTACTATATTATACATTGCTGGCGAGCGATTCTTATCTTTTCAAACTTTCGTTGGGCGCAGTGAGTTGTTGCGGCTGAGTCACTATTTCCCACGGATTTCTACTAACGATTCACCTCCTGGCAAAAGCTCTAATGCCTCTAGCAAAGTAGTACCGAGAATTTCTTGCAGCCGAGCATTCGATGTATTTCCACACGTCAACCAGATAATTTGTGGTGGTGTGCCGAAACGAGCGACCAAATCAATAAAATCACTATCCTTGGTTATAAGGATAATACTTTGAGCTTTTGCCGCCTCAAAAATTACAATATCTTCAGCATCCCTCAGACCAATATCGCGTAGAGCTAAGGCTGTGATTTTAAAAGTGCTAGCAATCCAGGCTGCGATCGCAGGTGATAATTGTGCATCAACCCAAATGGTCATACAACTAACACTGGATGGTCGAGTTTGCGTGAAGCATAGATTAGAGCCGCTTTAAGATCCTCTGCTTCAAGGTCGGGCATTTCCTCTAAAATTTGTTCAGCACTTAGCCCTGCCGCAAACAAATCCAACACATCTAAAACGCGAATTCTCATTCCCCGTATACAGGGACGACCACCGCATTGATTGGGATTAATTGTGATTCTTTCTAGTAAGTTCGACATACAACTTCACGTTACGACAGTGATTGTTTTAGTATAGATAGTTAGTTAAAACGCAATGTCATAAAGACAAACCTAGCAACAAAAACCCCGGCAATAATCCAAGTACCTAACGATACTTCTTGAGCTTTACCTTGAAAAGCTTTAACTAGGGGATAAGCAATAAAACCGATCGCTAATCCTTCCGCAATTGAGTAAGTAAGCGGAATCATAAACATAGTTAAAAATGCCGGAATTGCCTCCGATAAATCGTTCCAACGGATTTCTGTAACTTGGGAAAGCATCATTGCACCCACAATTACTAACGTCGGCGTAGTTGCAAAAGCTGGAATAGCTTGAAAAATCGGGATAAAAAATAAAGAAAGTAGAAATAAAAGCCCAATGATAACGGCGGTAAATCCAGTACGTCCGCCTTCCAGTACCCCAGAAATAGATTCTACATAAGCCGTGACGCTGGAAGTTCCAAAGATTGGCCCGACTGTAGTTGCGATCGCATCTGCCATTAAAGCTTGATTGGCGCGGGGTAATTCTCCATCTTCACCAATGTAACCTGCCCGCATTCCTACACCTGTAAGCGTACCCACCGCATCAAAAACATCTACAAATAAAAACACAAATAATACTGCTAACCAATCAATAAGATTACTAGCGTTAAGCCCCGCTAATCCTGTAATTGCCTGTCCAAATAAATCTGTTGGCAATTGAGGTAAAGCAAATATACCTTGAGGTGGCGCAGCAACGCCCAAAATCCAAGCTAGTACGGCGGTGGCAAAAATCCCTAGTAATAAAGCTCCCCTGACGCGCCGCACTACAAACGCAGAGGTAATTAGTAGCCCCGCCACAGCCATTAAAGTCGCTGGTTGACTCAAACTTCCAAAAGCGGTTTTAGTAGCTTCATTTGCCACAATTAGCCCCGCGCCTCCGGTTGCTGGATCTCCCGATAGTCCAATATAGGCAATAAATAAACCAATCCCCGCCGCCGTAGAGTGCTTGATTGTGTTGGGAATAGTTCTAATTAGTAAACGGCGGACATCTGTAAACGTTAAAGCAATAAATATTAGCCCTTGGACGAATACGCAAGATAAAGCTAGTCGCCAGTCAATTTTTAGCCCGATAACTACCGAAAAAGCAAAAAATGCGTTCGTTCCCATCCCAGGAGCTAAACCAAAGGGATAGCTGGCAAACAAGCCCATACAGAGCGTTCCTACGGCGGAAGCGATCGCCGTTGCAACAGCTAATTGCGAAAATAAGTCCCCTTGTTGGTTAAGAAAAATAGCGTTTGATAAAATAATCGGGTTCACAACTAGGATGTAGCCCATAGTCATGAAAGTTGTAACCCCGGCGAGAATCTCGGTTTTAAAGTTGGTTTTATAGTATTCAAACTGAAAATAACGGGCGATCGCTTTGGACCAATTATTATGAGGTTCTGGAGGACTAGAACCAGGAAGCTCTTTATCTTCATCAACGCTATTAGTCTGAATATGTCCGCTCATGCTCGTTGCTCCAAATATAGGTAGTATCTTAAATTCTTTTTTGCCAGCTTTCTGTAGTGTTTGAAGCAGTTAAGTTTGCTGCAAACTTTTCTATAATTTAAAACTGCTATATCTCTTGCTAAATGGACATTACAGAACTAGAGGGGAGGTTTACCATCTAAAGATGCGTTCTAAATTAAGGAGAATTGAGAGTGAGATTAAAGACAATATTTACTCTGCTTAAAGAAACTTTTGACGAATGGAATAAAGATAAAGCTTCACGATTAGCTGCCGCCTTAGCTTATTACACAGTTTTTTCGCTTTCACCGCTACTAATTATTGCGATCGCAATTGCGGGCGCAATATTTGGCGAAGAAGCTGCTAGAGGCGAAATTGTCGGGCAAATTCAAGGCTTAGTTGGCAAAGATGGCGCTGAATTTATCCAGACAGCAATTGAAAGCGCTGCGAAACCTACCGAAGGCGGCGGTTTTGCGTCTGCTGTCAGTGTTGTGGTGCTGCTGTTTGGTGCGTCGGGAGTATTTTCGCAACTGCAAGATGCGCTAAATACTATTTGGGAAGTTCAGCCCGATCCAAAAGCAGGTGCAGGTGGTTTTATCCGCGCTCGGTTTTTAGCCTTTTCAATGGTACTAGGAATTGGTTTTTTGCTCTTAGTTTCTCTACTACTTAGTGCAACTTTGTCAGGAGTTATCGGTTATTTAGGTCATTTGTTTCCAATAATTTCTTCGCTATTGCAAGTTGCTAATTTTGTTTTAGGTTTTATCGTTACAACGGTACTATTTGGACTAATCTACAAATTCTTGCCCGATGTCAAAATTAAGTGGAATGATGTTTTAATTGGTGCGGCAATTACTTCTCTGCTATTTTCTATAGGTAGATACGTCTTAGGTTTGTATTTGGGTAATAGCAGCTTTGGTTCTACTTACGGTGCGGCGGGATCGCTTGTAATTATCTTGGCTTGGGTGTATTACGCGGCGCAGATTTTGTTTTTTGGGGCAGAATTTACCCAAGTTTATGCTCGCAGATATGGTTCGCAAATTGTTCCCGATAAAAATGCTATACCTATAAATCAAAGCGATCGCGCCGAACAAGGCATGAAAGCCAACAATACAACTGGTCCTGCTAAAAGCAAGTCTGCGTCTCCTAACTTTATCAGTAATTTATTTAGGCGCTTTACCAAACGTAAAAGCAAGAACCGACGACCTTAAGCATCAACTACTTTTATGAAAAAAAAGCGTCGCTCCTCAGCAAATATCGTGCATTTTGTCAAAAAGAATGGACGGTTAAATATAGAAGGGCTAGGAGAATGGTACAACTACTGGAACGATCCATACCATTTACTGCTTACGCTTCCTTGGGCAGGTTTTTTGACGTTAATTTGCTGCGGGTATATTTTTGCTAATGCTTTATTTGCCTTAGCCTACTTGGCTGGAGGCGATGGAATTGAGAATGCTCGTCCTGGTAGCTTCTCTGATGCCTTTTTTTTCAGCGTTCAAACTATGGCATCTATTGGTTACGGTGCAATGTATCCCCGGACAACTTACGCTCACTTGTTAGTAACGGCGGAGTCTTTAGTTGGTTTGTTTGGTGTGACAATGGCAACGGGTTTAATGTTTGCGCGATTTGCTCGACCTACTGCTAGAGTGATTTTTAGTCGCGTAGCGGTAATTGCACCTTTTGAAGGCGTACCAGCTTTAATGTTTCGCACTGCTAACCAGCGTCGCAACTTAATTTTAGAAGCATCTCTGCGTGTCAGTTTAGCTAGAGATGAAATTACCGCCGAGGGCGATTTTATCCGCCGCATCTACGACTTAAAGTTGCTTCGCAGTCAAAACCCTAGTTTTTCCCTCTCTTGGACAGCCATTCATCCCATAGACGAACTTAGTCCGCTTTATAAAGTTTCCCCAGAGTCGCTGATAGAGGATGAAACAACAATTTTAGTTACTCTTACAGGATTGGATGAAACTGTAGGACAAAATATTTACGCTCACCATGCTTTTGCAAGTAGAGATATTCTCTGGGATATGCGTTTTGTTGATATCTTAATTTGGAAGCCAAACGGCGATCGCTATATTGACTACAGTCACTTTCACGATGTCAAGCCTTTACAGTAATCAGTTAACTTATGCAATTTTAGGGACGGGGGCGTTGGGTGGCTACTACGGCGCTTGTCTGCAACGGGCGGGTAAAGAAGTGCATTTCTTGCTCCATAGCGACTACGATCGCGTTAAGGAGCATGGCTTAGTTATTGAATCCGCTGGCGATGACTTTGCTTTGCCCCAGGTTCATGCTTACGACAGCGCTTCTACAATGCCTAAATGCGATGTGGTAGTTGTAGCACTCAAAACAACGCAGAACCATCTACTACCTCAACTTTTGCCTCCAGTTGTTAAAGATGACGGGGTGGTGTTGGTTTTGCAAAATGGGCTAGGAATTGAGCAAGAAGTTGCCCAAATTGTCGGAAATTATCAGGTAATGGGTGGGTTATGCTTTCTTTGTTCTAATAAAGTGGGTGCGGGTCATATTCGTCATCTAGACTACAAGGAAATTAAATTAGGCGAATATACTCCTAATTATCAGCCTGGGGGTATTTCCGAGCGAATGCAAAGTATTGGCGCTGACTTTGAAAAGGCGGGAATTCCGATTCAATTGTCAGCAGACTTGCTACTGGCTAGGTGGCAAAAATTGGTTTGGAATATTCCTTACAACGGGCTTTCAGTGATTTTGAATGCTACAACGAGCGCGCTAATGGCAGATATTAATACTTTGGCTTTGATTAAAGAATTGATGAATGAAGTAGTGACAGGCGCGAAAACGTGCGATCGCCTGATTTCTGATAGTTTTATTGATGAGATGCTCAATCATACTGCTAAAATGAAGCCCTACCGCACTAGCATGAAAATTGACTACGACGAAAAGCGTGTTTTAGAAGTAGAAGCAATTTTTGGCAACCCGTTACGGATGGTGCAAGAGAAAGGCATACAGTTACCGAGAATTGCTACACTTTACCAACAACTAAAGTTTCTTGATGCCAAAAATCGTATCAAGAATAAAGACTAAAATATTATGGACGCAATACAAGCATTACGGGGTACGCGGGATATATTGCCTACAGAGATAGAATACTGGCAGAAAATAGAAGAATGCGCCCGAAATATTCTCAAATTAGCTAATTATCAAGAAATTCGTACCCCAATTTTTGAACAAACAGAGTTGTTTAAGCGTGGAATTGGCGAAGCAACCGATGTTGTGGGGAAAGAGATGTATTCTTTTAATAGCCGCAGTGAAGATTATTCTATTACCCTGCGCCCGGAAGGTACAGCCGGAGTAGTACGAGCTTATATTCAAAACAACCTCTATGCTCAAGGAGGTGTACAGCGCCTATGGTACACTGGGGCGATGTTTCGCTACGAACGTCCTCAAGCTGGCAGACAAAGACAATTTCACCAGTTAGGGTTAGAAGTATTGGGTAGTGCCGATCCTAGAGCCGATGTAGAGGTAATTGCGATCGCTACCGACATTTTACAGACTTTGGGTTTAAAAAATCTCTACTTAGATATCAATTCTGTAGGCAATACTGAAGATAGACAAAACTATCGCCAAGCATTGGTTGACTACTTTACTCCCTACAAAGACGAATTAGACGCAGATTCAAAGGAGCGTTTAACTCGCAATCCATTACGCATACTCGATAGTAAAGACAAACGTACCCAAGTAATAGCTCAAGATGCGCCGAGTATTTTAAAATATCTGGGTGGGTATTCGTTAGCTAACTTCGAGCAAGTACAAAAGTTGCTGACAAGTTTAGATATTGCTTACAAGGTAAATCCGCGCTTAGTTAGGGGTTTAGACTATTACACTCACACCGCTTTTGAAATCATATCCGAAGACTTAGGGGCGCAAGCAACGGTTTGTGGTGGTGGTCGGTATGATGGATTAGTAAAGCAACTAGGAGGCGCAGAAACTCCGGCGGTAGGTTGGGCGATGGGTTTAGAGCGCTTGACTATCTTGCTGCAACAACTGCAACCATTACCAGCGCCAGTAATAGATTTTTATGTAGTTTCTAAAGGCGATGAAGCGGAAGCTCAAGCCCTCAAATTAGCGCAAAAGCTACGTCAATCAGGGTTTAGTGTGGAATTAGATTTAAGTGGAAGCGGGTTTAAAAAGCAATTTGCGCGCGCCAATCGTAGTGGTGCGATCGCGTGTTTAATTATAGGAGAAGAAGAAGCTGCAACTTTCACTCTTCAACTCAAGTGGATGGCATCAAAAGAACAAACTGCAACCTCTCAAGCCGATTTACTTGCAAGTGTAGGCGAGTTGCAGAGCCAACTTGATAGCCATAAAAGTTAATTATTGTACAAATCTAATTTTACCTCGTTCTTCCAACTGCCAATGTATTTGTTCTAAAGTAGCCGATACTTTGGCAGGCTTGGCAAGAATAAAACTTGAATAATTTTCTTGATAGCCGTCGCAATCAAATATATTTTGAATTTCTTTATATTTTAAAAAATTAATTTCTAGTTCTTCTTTCGGTACTAACCAATAATTTTGGTCTTCTCCATCGACAACTAAATAGTCATAACTAACTGATTTTTTTAAAACGACTTGCTGGTTATTAATAAACGGAGAAACTTTAGTAACAACATAACCACTTAGCACCTCTAAATTCTTATTATAAAGATCGACAAGCTCCTCATACAAAGAGTTCACAAACCTCAATACACCTCGTTCCTCAAGTTTCCATTCTCGTTCGTTAGGTAACATCGATACTTTTGCTGGTTTATCTAACCGATAATCATCAAATTCTAATTCGTATTCATTGCATTCAAATAATAACTTAACTGTTTCGTACCTATATTGATCGATTTTTAAGTTGGCTTTTGGGAGCAGCCAGTAGCTGATATCTAACTCGTGAACTAAACAATAATTACCGTTACCGATACTTGCAAGTATTATCGGCTGATTGCTATTTATGTTTATGATACTTTCAGGCTTAACAGAAACTTTCACTGCACCGCTCAGTAGTGAATTTGGTTCGCTATTATAAATTTCAATTACTTCTTGCTCTTGTAAAATAACGGTACTAATAGTAATATTTTCGTTAGATTCATCAGGAATTTTTGGTAGCTTTCGCGGCGAATACTTCTTTCTACTGAGGCTTTTTTGATTTAATTGATAAGTTAAATCTTCTACTAAGTTATGGTGTTTTTGCAGTTGCTCGTACAAGTCAAGAATAGTATGACGTTGATTTTCTAACAAATACTCAACTTCCCTAATTTTTTTATTTTTTTGAGTAAGCTTGAGAACTCTTAAATATAAAGCTATACATAAAATTAGTAGCAACCAACTAAACCAGGTCATAGTTATAAAAAGTTTTTATTAATAAATTTAAGTATACCTAGTTCTTCAACTATCCATTTTGGCTTCTCTGTAGCTAAGGAAATCAGTTTAGCAGGTTTTACTAGCTCAAAGCTGTAGTAGTCTGGTTGATAATCCCAGCACTCAAACAAAGCTTGAATATGTTGATATCTATGCTGGCTAATTCTCATATTGTTTTTGAAAAATAACCAGCAAGTTTTTTCTGTATTATCATATATAATCCAATAATTAGATTTAGTAGCTTGCTCTAAAACTACTCGCTGACTAATACCAGCACGTTTTCTACGAATGCTATTTGTAGTTTCTAATACTTTAATAGCATTTTTTTCTAAAAGTTTCGGATTATTCTTATAAATATCTAACAACTCAGCATAAACTAATATCTGCGGTGGTAGACTAATATTACTGTTTACTACGCCAACAGCTTGATTTGCAAAGTTGCTCTTTTCTTGAGTAACTGTAGTTTTCAAGGGATTAATAAACTTCAATATACCCCGCTTCTCCAACTTCCATTCGCACTTATTAGCAAGTATTGATACCTGAGCAGGCTTATCTAATTCAAAGCTCCGATATTCTGGTTCATAATTATTACAGTCAAACAATAACTTGACTGTTTCATACCTATATTGCTCAATTTTTAAGTTAGCTTTTGGTATTAGCCAATAGTTGATATCTGCGTCATAAATAAGCCAATAATTACCATTACCAATATTCGCTAATATAATTGAACTATTATTGATTGCTGTAATACTCTCTTGCTTAACCGAAACTTTTACAACTTTACTAAGTAAAGAACTTGGAGCTTTATTATAAACTTCAACTAATTCTTGTTCCTTCAATGACATGGTTTATAGATTATTTAATTCGTAATTCTTTATAAAGTTTTTTATTTATATAGTCAGTACGTTCAAGTCTATACACTAAATTCAAGTATACCTGGTTCTTCAAGTTGCCACGTTTGTTCATCAGCAGAGAGAGGAATAACTTTAGCAGGTTTTACTAGCTTAAAGGTCGAGTATTCTGGGTGGTAGCCGTTACATTCAAATAAAGCTTTAGTTGTTTCGTATCTAAATTGATCGATTCTCAGTTTGCTTTTTGGTAGTAACCAGCAATCTACACATCCATCATCGTGTATCACCCAGTAATTAGAGTTATTGGCTTTTTCTAAAACTATTTTTTGGCTACTATCCGTGTGTCGCCTAGCAATACTATCTGTAGGTTCGGAAACTCTGATTGCTTTTTGTTCTAAGAGTTTTGGATTAGAGTTATAAGTATTTACTAATTCAATATATGCTAAGTTTTCTAAGTTTTGAATACCACCAGACTTAGATAAATTTACAGGTAGGTTGAAAGGATTAAAATCCGGTTCTAAGTTGTAAGAATGACTTTTGGAATGATTAATTGACTGAAGACTATTTTGGGCTACTTCTGACTTGTTTTCAAGTTCGCTTATGCGTTCGGAAAGACGCTCAATCGTTGCTTCTAAATAAATACTGTTTTGAGAAGTCGCAGAACTAATACTAATTGATTCCCGTTGTTGATTAGATAATAAGTTTGTCTGAGACGTTAATAGCTCCGTATATTTATTTTCCAGGGACTTAAGTTTATGGTCGTACTTTTCAATTAAACTTTTAGTAGAGTCAATATCTTTGTTTTTAAGAATTGATAATGCGATCGCACCTCCACTAGCTATTAATGCAAGTATAGATACTGTTAAGAGAATCCACATACTATTATCAGACTCTGCTTTTGAGATTTCTCTGCTTTGTGTCGTTGTAGGGGACTTGGTTGTAGCTGATTTATTCGCAGGAGTAGGAGTTAGGAATGGAGATTGAGCTTGAGCTATAGCAGTATTAGAGCCAGATGATAAAACTAGCACTAAAAATGAAGCACAATAATACTTTATTAAACTCTGTTTTTCCATTTTTCTGCCCACCTTTTACCTAGTACAGTTAATAACGCTTTTAGTGCCAAAATAAAGGGTGGTTCGATACGGATATCATCGGCATTACCCCGTATTTTTAGCAGAGTTGCCGTCAATTCTTTGCTAGTATCGCTCCATAACTTTTGATTTTCTAGCCTGTCTTGCTCCACCGAGTATTCTTTTAAGATTTTGTAGCCTTCTATAGGCTTGATGCTTTCAATTTGCAGCACTCGTAAAGCAGCATGAAAAGCATACATAAATTTAGGTAATTGTTTTAGTTCTTCTGGTATAGAAAAGCTTTCAATTTTAGCTTCTATAACAAAATCATCGATTTCATTTGCTTTTATAGTTAGCCGAGAGTTCCAGTCTATCGGCTCGCCATTAATCATACACACTTCGCCAGCAATTAAAACTAAATCATCTTTTTTTGTCAATCCAGCAAGCTTACTTTCACTTAATACTAACCCGCAAGCTACTTCATCTTTGGGAGCAGAACTTAATAAGGTATATTCATGAGTGTTTTCAAATTTTGATGCCAAGCTCATAATTTTACTAAACAGTTCATTAGCTTCAGAACTACGATTAAAATGTCCTCCTTCGGCTAACCAATGTAAGAAACGAGAGCCATTACCGCCTAAATAAACTGGGGTAATTTTACTCGTGTTATATTTCCCTTCAGTATGCAAAACTCGCAAAAGGATACCTAGATAATAATAAAGTCCGGCAGTGCCTAAAGCGGTCAGTTGGATAAGTTCTTGAAACTCTTTGTCTTCTGCAACTAAATCGCGTTGATGATTGAGCCAGTAGTCACCTTTTTGACGTAGTAAAACATCTAATTTAGCCGAAAATTTTGCACCTTTTAAGTTTTGCCATTGTGATATATCAACATCAAAATGACGTTTCAAAAACTTAGGATTTAATTCTAAAAATTGAGCAAACAAATCTTTTCCTGCTAACTGTACTGAGCATTGATGAACGAGATTGTTTTCTTCCCAAATTGAAATGTCTGAACTGCCGCCACCCATATCTATACAGGTGCTATTAACTAAATTAAATCCTTCTTTATCAGCAAAGTATTGAGCAACTGCTAAACTTTCTGTTCGATAAAAGTCAAGACTAACCGCTTCTGGACAGCTTTGCTCTATTCCGGTTTTGGCTTGAACTTCTTTAGTTATATCTTGCCAAGTTTTGGCATATCTATTTTTATCGCTTTTAGCAAAAGCTGAAGGATAAGACAATGACCACTGAATTTTTTTCACATCATTTTTAGCAGCTACGGCGGTAATTTGTAATGCTAAGTTCTTTAAAAATAATCGATTGAAATTTAAGTTTTCAGTTGACCATTTTAAATAAGTTTTAATTCCTTCTTCATCCGGCTTAAATGTAGAACTATCTTTTGGGATATAAATTCTGCCATCCAAAACTTGTCTAGTTTGTTCCTCGCTTTTTCTTGAACTTTTTTTAGTTGTTAATACGCTAGATAAAGGAAATGGTGGCTCGGTGGGAATAAAATAATTAATCATCACGCGATCGCGCGCATCAGCATCGCTCTCTGTTACCATTAGGTGCAGCGACTCTAAGCTTAACCTTGTCACTACACCATCTCGGTTGACGTATACATTGGTAAAAGACGTACCAAAATCTACCCCAACCGTCCAATCACTAGCGTGAGTTTTGCCGACTTGCTGGGGAGTTTTGAGCAGCATCAAGCCTAGCTGATTTCTCAAGCTATTATGACAGCTAATATAAGCCGGAAACTCTGTCAGTCGGGCAATTTGATAAATCCCTCTACCATCATTAAAAGGGTGAGGTTCCGCCGCCTCTGGTAGCTGTACTTGAAAAGTATCATCGCCATATTCCCCATCGTAGTAAAAAGCATAATATTCTTGCCAATTATCTGCTTTGAAATTGGGCCATAACTCTAATACAGGAACTTCTGACAGTACATTTTCTTCACTAATTGGATATTCGCGAACTAAACGATAATTCTGTGTAGATTGCCCTTCATTTAATCCATAAAGTGGTAAATCTAAAACTATCCGTACTCCAGTATTGCCATTAATAGACTCAATACTAATTTTTCTTACTAAATCTTCTGGCGTAAAGTATTCTAATAAGATTGGATTAATCGGAATTAAGGGTGTAATGCGCTGTCCGTTATAACTAAGCAATTGACAGCCAGCCGGAAGCAAACAGCCAGGAAAAGCATTTTCTTGAGCAATAAAATAAAAGTCTGGCATCAACAAATTTTGAGCTTCTACCCAGCGCACATCCCAAATTAGTTGTCTTTTGCGTAAAGCATCTAAATTTAAGCTAGTTAAATTAGTTGTATCGTGTATCCAAATATTTTGAGGCGGCTGATTCCACTTTTTATCAATATCTGGATCAATAATTAATAAGTCTTTTACATTTTGTTTTTGTAAGCTAGGAACTAAGCGGACGCTTGAGGGTTTTGGCTGGGCTTTAAGTGGTGTGTTTAAAGCTTTTAATACTCCTCTATTAAGCTCATCTCCAAAAAATTGCGGATTAATACTAGAAACAGATTTTAATGTTTCTTCTGGTACATCTGTCAAACTAGAAATATTATTTTTTAAGTTATTTTGAAACTCTATTATTAGTCCAGCAATTGTGTTTACAGGGCTGCGATTGCCGCCATGATTGTATAATTCTCGCCGCAACTTCTCTAGCCATAAGCTTAATTGGTTTTTTTCATCATGATTAAGAAATTTGATGGGAGAACCTAAATTACCATTACTCCACCAAGGCAAGCTCGTCCAGTCGCCTTCTTCGGAAGGACAAATTAAGGTACTAGGGGAGGTCATTCCCACAGCCTTACCTTGCCATAAAAACACATAAATGTCTTGCCAAGGATGTTTACCATTAAGGCTATACAAACAGTTTACCGGAGATGGCAAAAGTTCTACTAAAGAACGAGCAAAATCGTCAAATTGATTTAAGTTACCTAATTCTAATAACTTAGTTTTAATATCAAATCCCCGCACTTCGGCTAAAGCTAAAGCGGCTAACATTCCTTGCCATTGTTCGATCATTTGGCGGCGAATAGGGTAGTCATGAGTATGTAATGCCATTTCCATTGAGAGGGGACGCGCCCACATATTAGGAATAGAACTTACACTTTTAACGTCTTCACCGCCAGTACTAAAATCTAAGCTTTTAGCAACATTTTGAAACTCTACAGACTTTCTAATATCCCATTGTCCAGCCGAACTAGATTTTAAATCAGTATTTGGTTTTAATTTCGGTAGCAAAAAAGCAGAATTTTCTCCAATTTGGTCGCTATTCATTAGTAGTTTTATTTAAGGTTTACACTGCATATAAAGGGATTTAGCTAATCCTACTGTACCTGCTTGTCCCAAAGTTTTGGCATCTAATTTTTCTTTTAATACTTGAATTGTATCTTGCGATCGCTTATCTTTATCTCTACTATCCTCAAATACAAGCCCTGCAAAGTTTTCAGTACCTAGCTTGCCCTCACCCCCCGTAAACATTTCCGGTCTAAATAGCTCAATATTATCTCCAGAAAAATGCAATTTATTCAACCAACGCAGGTAACTATTACACCATTTTTTAATAGTTTCAATTGCTGCTTGTTCTGTAGCATCATTAAATTCTGGCAAGCTCTGCATTTCTCGACTGCCAATCATGCCAAATAAACCCTGTACTGGGCGAAAGAAGCTGGAAAACCAAGGCGCTTGTTTTTGAAATCCTTTAACGCCTACTTTACTTGCATAGGCAAGTTCTGGAACGAGATTTGCCATCCAAGCAAAGGCAAACCTTGTGGTATTTACTAGCTTTTGCTTCACTTCTTCACTATCTGGTAAATCTTTCCAAGTAATCCGTCCAGGAGAACTACGCCCGATTAATATTACTTTTCCTGATTCGCCTGTCGCTGAATTAAGTAAAAAGTGTTTTGCCGCTAAAGCTGCATACAATTCAATAAAATGCGGCTCGTTACACTGGCTATTCTTACCTACACTAAACCGGACGTTTGTAGGGTTTTGATTGCCGAGCATATAAACAGCATCGAAGGTATTTTGAGCTTCGTTTACATAGTAACGTAAGGCAGATTCGGTATTAAGTAAAAACTGATCGGCACGAGCATAAATTCCGTTATTATCTTGCTCGTTTGGTACTAAAAATGCAAAATAAGGCAGCATTAATAATCCACCAATTTTTAATCTATCCCTGCCTTCTAGTCTACTTAATTTGTTTACTAATAACCGCCCAATTGTTGGAAATCCTGAAGCTCCCGTACCACCAAAAATTGACCCGCATAAAAATATATTTACTGACTTTCCCGTACCTAAATCGGCACGAATTAATTTAATCAATGTTGCCCAGGGTTCTTGTTCTGTTTCGTCAAAATTTACTTGACTAATAATTGCCGAACCAATAGCAGGTCTACCTCTAAACCCTACATCTAAAGGGGCTTCGCGTTCTTCTTTCGTGTATAAAACGTCAAATAAATGACCCAAGGCAGGATTATTATTTTTATAACTGTTGTAATTTAAAAAGCTACCTAAAGTTTTATTTGTACTATTACTAAACGGCGACCAAAAACTCAATAACTCAATAGGTGTTTGCATCCAAGAAATTTGAGTATTATTTTTAGTTAATTCGTAGCACTCTTGGTAAGTTTTTATAGTTTCGCTGGTGCGTGATAAATTGCCATTAGACTCGTCTGCGTCTACAAATACAATTTTAATTGGTTCGGTGGTAAATAACCCGGCGGCGGCGCATTGAGTCACCGCTTCAACGCATCTCGCACCCGTGCCGCCAATGGCAATAATATAAAGTGTCATTATCTTAAACCAAATAAGTTACGCAGAAAAAAGGCTCCAGGGACAACAAACATTAACGAACGTGGAGAACTTATTGCTGTAGAAAACCAATATATAAGTAAAATATCAAAAACAAAAAACCCGGTTACAGATAATAGCGCATCATTGCTTTGATTAAAGAAGTAAATTGCTGCACAGATACTAATTATTGGCAAGAGCAAAAATACCCACCACAAGATTGCCATTGAAGAAGTTTCTTTAGCACTTTGAACTTTAGCTTTTGCCGCTATTACATACCATAGAGTTACAGCAATAATCGATACTGAAAATACTGTAACTGCACCAATAATATAATTATCGCCAACCCAAGCTTCTGGTTCTACATCATTTAAAGGGATAATGCCGTTTTGATACAGCCAAGGCTGCAATAAAAACATGATTGCTGCACCAATTAGGCTGACAACAACAATTCTAATAACGTCCCATATCCACGCTTCCATTTTTCCTCTCAAACTTTAAGTAGAGCCAAACCCTTTGTTAAAATTTAGTATTTTATGCTACGGTGACGATTGTCTAAATACCTGTTAAAAGTCTTAAGTTTAAAGTATATTTTTAGCATCTTACGGTACAAATTAGCATGATTAAACGCAGATGGCTAGTTGCGATCGCAGCTTGCTTGTTGATGACTTCCTGTAAACCTAAAACAATCGTTCCTACTTGCGTACCTTTAAGTAATAATCCAATCGATCGGAAGTCTGACTCTATAACCACCATTATTCAAGTTGATGGTACGCCCTCAATGCAGGGATTTACAAAAAACTTTACAAATAGTCGTTACGCTCAAACTTTAGATTTACTTGATAGAGCTTCTACCACTACCTGGAAAACCTCAATCGTTCAGTATTTTCGCTTCGGTACGACCAAACAACAAGTTAATAGACAGACTTATTTGCAAGCAAAGCTACCGGAATTTTATACTGGCGATAATCCAGTTTTTAGAGTTAGTCAAATTGAGAATGCGATCGCACCTGCTGCTAAAGATCGCATTTCTATTATAGTTACAGACTTGTATCAAAAAGACTCTGATACTAATTTAGTTTTAAAAAAGCTCAAGGAAGATTATTTACAAAAAGGCTACGCTATCGGAATTTTAGCCATTAGAAGCGAATTTGACGGCATAATTTACGATGTAGGTATCAAAAATACCCAGTTTCCCTATAGCACTCAAGGCAAAAAAACAGAACAGTTTAGACCTTTTTACGTGCTTGTACTAGGTAGCTATGGTAATATTTCTAGCTATTTTGATGAAATAAAAAAAACTAGCGCTAGTCTGATTAAAGACGAGCAATTTGTAATATTTTACCCACAAGTCGTCGGTCAAGCCTCTGCTTTTCAACAGGAAAGTTTGCCAGATTTACCTAGTGGAATCCGGCGGTTGAAAACTATTAATGATGGAAAAGTGCTAGTAAAAGTAGACGAGCAGCCTATTGAAATTATCAATATAACTAAAAATCCCGACAGCAATTATAGTATAAATTATCAAGCACCTTACAATCCTTTGCCTTATACTTTACCTATCGAACCTGCGGCGGTTGCTATTAGCTCTGTTGCTCAGTCTTTCGATCCAAAAACCAAAGATTTTCAACCATCAAATAGCTCAAAAGCACTAGAACTAAACAAATGGAAAGTTGATAAAAACAATATCGGTTTTGTAACTAAAATTAATTCTAACGACTTAGACCCAGGAGTTCACTTATTTACAATAGATGTTATTCCCCAAGACTTAAAAACTTGGGGGTGGTGGCAAACATGGAACTCAAACGAATCAAGTTTTGATGGTGCTAAAACTAATAATTTATTACCTTTTTTCCAAGGTTTAAAATCTCTAACTATAGAATTAATAACTACCAATAAAGCTAGTATTGGTCGCTTTTGCTATGCTATCAAAAAAAACTAATTTCCCAGTAATGCTTTAAAAAATTACTTCTACTTCTAGATAGATTAATGCGTGAAAGAAGGAAGATTCTTAGCAACTTTGTTAAAAATCTTGATAAATTGGTTAATTGATGGCAATTTGCAGTAAAGTCAAATTCAATAATTGTTTTGTCGATTGCGGAGATTTAACTGATGTTATTCACAGCTTCTTACTTACCATCACTTTTAGTTCCTTTAACTTGCTTAGTTTTTCCGGCTATAGGACTAATTTTTATGTTCCTGTACATTGAACGTGAAGATACCGTAAATAACTAAGTAGTTTGGAATATTAAAAAACCGCCCTTTTTTACACTGGCGGTTTTTTAATATATATTGCCTTAAGCAACTCTCGACTTTTTGTTGCTAGTTATTTAACTAGCAATTTACCTATCACAAAGATGAACCCATGTGAGTGTAAGAACCATAAAAGAAAGTTCCAACCACTACAATTACACCTAGTCCGGCAATAGTTGCTACTACCCACAAAGGAATTCTACCGCTTGCATTCACAATTTTTATCCTCCTCTAATAACTAAACCGTAGCCTATTTTATTAGTTAAAGAAATAACTAGAAAATAAGATACCAAGCACGAAAACAAGTAATAAACCTAAAAACAGCGAAGTGCGGTTGAGTTCAACAGGCTGCCGATTAGGATTAGGTAATCTTTCTGGCATTGGTTTCTCCTATCGTTGAATAAATTGCATAGCTGCGATCGCACCCAAGAAAAATACTGAGGGTACAGCAAGGGTGTGAACTGCAATCCAGCGAACTGTAAAAATTGGGTATTGAATGGGTTGATTAGTATTAGTCATGTCAAATTATTTACCGATAAATTTGTCAATTTGTTGTTTAGCTTGGTAGCGATCGCGCACGATCGGCAATTCTTGGCGTTCTTGCGTATAATACTCGTTTGGTCTTGGCGTACCAAAAGCATCGTAAGCTAGCCCTGTTTGGATGAACAGCCAGCCAGCAATAAACAATGCTGGAATAGTGATACTGTGGATTACCCAGTAACGAACGCTAGTAATAATGTCCCCAAATGGACGCTCTCCGGTAACTCCTGACATTTAAGTTTCTCCTTTTCCACAAATATCGATGATACGATTAATCGTTTGGTATTACTTTTCTAAATAATAAAGTAATATCTCTACATTAAAAGCTAATTTTTTCAGCCCGATACAACTATTATCCTACTAAACTTGCATCAAAACCCTGTAAGTTGCAGCATCTTTCTTATAAGAATTTATACCTATAAAATCTAAGTTTAAGCTGCGGCCTCAACGGCGGGTTGATACTTTAGCAAAACGCCACGCTGCCCGATAATAAATCCTTGGTCGGGTTTGACAAACACTATTTTGTACAAATTGGATGGTACGTTTTCAATTTCGCGGTCTTTGAGCCAAGTTTTGCCACCATCAAAACTACAAAGCAAATTACCGCTACCACCAGCCAACCAAATTTCTTCGGGTGTCCGATAAGCTAAGTCAATTAATCCCCAGCTAGTGGAAAGTTCTGGATATTGAGCTTCATCCCATTGGTCTAAGGTGTTTGGCTGACTAAATTGAACTTGACCGCCCCGTGCTAACATCCACAACCGTCCATCTTTGCCAAAACCCATATTTTGGACGCGCCTAGAACTATTGCGGTTGTGTCCTTGCCAAGCTTCTTGACCGGGTTCCCAAGTAGAGTAAAAGTTACCTTTAGCGGAAACTGCTAAATATTTGCCGTCGTCGGAGCGCTCAATATTCCGCACTACGCCTACAGCTTCTTGTACCATTGCTTTCCAGTTTTTGCCGCCATCGGTGGTTCGGTAAATAGCGCCAACATCAGTAGTCATCTCAGCAGAATTTGTACCCAAAGCAATCACGGTATCGGGTTTACCAGGCAATTTTTCGCTTAAAGGAATCCGCGACCAAGATTTGCCTTTATCAGTGGTGTGGAGCATTATAGAAGGCTCTCCCACAATCCAGCCTTCTTCGCCATCAAAACTTACAGAAGTAAATAGATTATTTTGTTCGTCCAAGTCTAGGCTAACTTGCTGCCAAGATTCGCCGCCGTCGTGGGTTTCTAAAATTGTTGACTTGCTACCTACTAGCCAGCCGTGCTGAGAGTCGTCTGTAAAAGTTATATCTTGAAAATTAGCCTCAGATGGTACAGTCAGCACTTGCCAGGGATTAGAGTCGAGGGTTGCTACACTACTACAACCGATACACAGAAAGACAACTGCTAAAATTACTACAACTCGTTGCCAAAGAGAGAAAAGTGAAAGCATTAGTATTTGTCAGGTTTATTGAAAAAAATTAATTGCAGTATTTGACGCGCGATCGCGGTAGCTCTATCTAAGTAATTGCGTAGTTATTGTAACCCGTATAAACTGAGAAAAAATAACACACCCAAACCCAGACCGCCGAAAATTAGTAAATTCTTTTGCGCTGGCGTTAATTTATTAACACCCAGTCCAAAGCTAAGATTTTCTTGAAACCCCGACGCTGTGCCAGAGGGGCCGATATTCTCAAATTGAGAAGTTCTCACACCACACACCGGACATCGCCAAGAGCTAGGCAGGTCTGTAAACGGGGTTCCCGGCTCGATAGGATATTTGCTGTCTCCCTTATCTGGTTCGTAAACGTAGCCACAGGCACGGCATTCGTAGCGGTCTAGCACTTCGGTTTCAACAGCAGGGTCGCTCATGGCTTAAATGGTAAATTGTAAAGCAGTTTCTTAGAATATCTGTTACAAATTATGACATAGGGCGTAGCTTTTCAATAAATCAATTAGCTATTCTAAGGTTGCCGTTACTATTATCTTTTTCTATAGTCAGCAAAAACTAACCAAATACTGGCTTTTCCGGTAGTGATGACAACTAGCTCGATATACTGTAATAGTAAGTAACAAAAATATTTACAAAATAGAGCGGTAATTATTAAGTGTTTGTCCTCAGTGGTTATGAATATCTACTAGGCTTTATCCTAGTCTGTAGTTTAGTTCCTGCTCTAGCACTCTCAGCGTCTAAACTGCTCCGCCCTAGTGGTCGCAGCCCCGAACGACGCACTACTTACGAGTCGGGTATGGAACCTATTGGCGGTGCTTGGATTCAGTTCAACATCCGCTACTATATGTTTGCTTTGGTTTTCGTCGTTTTTGACGTGGAAACAGTATTTCTTTATCCTTGGGCCGTGGCTTTTCACCGCTTAGGACTTTTAGCATTTGTAGAAGCTTTGATTTTTATTGCAATTCTTGTTGTTGCCCTTGTTTATGCCTGGCGTAAAGGAGCTTTAGAATGGTCTTGAATCCTAATAAGACACCAAATATTACTAACGAACCGCAAGAGCGAATCATTAACCCCATTGATCGCTCTAACGTTACTCAAGACCTCTCAGAAAACGTCATTCTCACTACCGTAGACGATCTCTATAATTGGTCGAAACTTTCTAGTTTGTGGCCCTTACTTTTTGGTACTGCCTGCTGCTTTATCGAATTTGCGGCGCTGATTGGTTCGCGGTTTGATTTTGACCGTTTTGGTCTAATCCCTCGTTCTAGCCCCCGGCAAGCCGATTTAATTATCACTGCAGGGACGATCACAATGAAAATGGCTCCCCAATTGGTAAGGCTTTACGAGCAAATGCCCAATCCCAAATATGTAATTGCCATGGGCGCTTGCACAATTACGGGGGGAATGTTTAGCGTCGATTCGCCTACAGCCGTTAGAGGTGTAGATAAGCTTATTCCTGTAGATGTCTATTTACCTGGTTGTCCGCCTCGTCCTGAAGCAATTATTGATGCAATTATCAAATTGCGGAAAAAAATTAGCAACAATTCCATTCAAGAGCGCGGTCAAATTCAACAAATTCATCGCTACTACAGCACTACCCACAATATGAAGGTAGTTGATTCGATACTTACAGGAAAGTATTTGCAATCGCAAACTCGCACCACTGCACCAAAAGAATTGAGTGAAGGAATGGGAATGCCTGTAGCACCAGCTTTACAGCAAATAGAGAAGGAGCAGACATAAAAGTGGCAGAGGAAACAACACCAGAAACCAATCAAGCAGCCGCCGCGAGCGAAGCCTCTCAGATAGTAGAAGCTGGCAAAACTTCTTTGTGGCTGACAGAAAATGGTTTTGCTCACGAAGCTATAGAGCGCGATCGCAGTGGGACAGAAATTATTAAAGTTGACCGTGAGTATTTATTACCTGTGGCTACGGCTTTGTATGCTTATGGGTACAATTATTTACAGTTTCAGTGCGGCTACGATTTAGGTGCGGGGCAAGATTTTGTTAGTGTCTATCACTTAATTAAAGTTAGCGATAATGCCGATCGCCCCCAAGAAGTGCGCGTTAAAGTGTTTTTACCGCGAGAAGATCCTAGAGTGCCTTCGGTATATTGGATTTGGAAAACTGCTGACTTTCAAGAGCGCGAAAGCTTCGATATGTTTGGCATTGTCTACGAAGGACACCCAAATTTGAAGCGAATTTTGATGCCGGAAGATTGGGTTGGTTGGCCGTTGCGGAAAGATTATATTTCACCGGATTTTTACGAGTTGCAAGACGCTTTCTAGCTTCTTGGCAATCTTTTGAGATAAACGCGATCGCACCTTGCTGTTTCTACTCCTTTTGTAGGTAAATAACCGCTCATTTCCTAGAGTTTTACGGCTTCGGCTAAAACACTTGCGGTTTCTATCCAGATTTGGTCGAAATTTCGTAAGGCGATCGCGTTTTCTAATTCTTGTAACAAATATCGCCCTAATCCCTGTCCTCTAGCTATTGGTAATAGGTACATTTTGCGAATCTCTACGGCGTTTTTACCGCGATGAATTGGATAATAAGCGCTTGTCCCAACTATGGTATTTTGCGTTTCAATTACCCAAAATTCGCCGCCAGTGGCTAGATAGCATTCCTCAACGTTGATGACATCAAGGTCTGCGCCCGTTGGCTCCCAGGATAACCCATAATCGCTAAGTACCGAATGAATCACCTCAGAGACGGAGGTGCGATCGCGCTTTTCCCAGTTGCGAATTGTAAAGTCTTGGTATTGAACTTGAACCATTTTAACTAAGCAATATTCGGGTGTTTGATTTTATGAGGTCCGCCTCCTAAGTTTCCCTTTTTTAAGGTAGGCGTGTTTTATTGCTGAAGGTAGAAGCCACAGAAAAGACTTAGGAGCGTAAATATCCTAATATATACGCTCATAGCTCCTAAAAGATATTGTCTATCAAAAAGATTCCACTCCAAACTGGCGGATTTGGCGGCGATTAATCTATCGCCAAGCAAAACTTGATTACTATCTTTGTTCGGGATTCATAGCTGCGATCCCTTTACCGAAACTATAGTTGACTATTACTTTTAGTTTGCTCTACTTCGCCGTGAGCTTTTAATAAAGCCGCAAGTTTTTTACGCATAACTATACCGGGTTTATCTGTAAACATATGCTGCTCTTGACTTACACTCAAAGGCACATCATAATCGGTTGTCTCTAATATATGCTTGTCTTCCAAAGTTACGGCGCGATCGAAGGCAATTACATCGCTGCTTTTTGTCTCAGCTTCGGTATCGTTGCGGACGCAAAACTGCACCATTTGGGAAGTTGAATCGTTAATTGGTGTCATTGTATTGACAATGATATGAGTCAGTCCGTTTGGATAAGTAATTTGCAACTTGACAGTAAAAGGCATAAACCATGTCATGTTTAAAGTGCGGAAGGTTTGTTTTGCGTCCATTTTCAAATTCTGTTGTTGTAGTTGGGGGTTTACGACCCCCAAAACACCATGTACTTGCAATCCCCATTCTGTTTCGGTAAGTTTCATCGATTCTGGAGTGGGATGCTCCTCGCTACCAAAAGTAGTAGTATGCACAAAAGTAGGATGAGCTAAGTCAAATTCATTTTCCATTACCCGCAATGCGGCGCATTTCCAAGGCTCATAAAATTCATGCAGCAAACGATACTCTGGCTTTGTGGCTTCGTCAATTTCTGGAATATCAATTAGCGGTTCTCCCAAACACACCCAAACATAGCCGTAACGCTCCGCACAGCGATAAGATTTTATTTTATAGTTAGCAGGAATTGCCTCATCTTTCAGTTGCGGTACGCACTTGCACGCGCCATCACTATTAAATTGCCAGCCATGATAAGCACAACAAATATTTCCATCTACTACTTTGCCAATACTTAGTTGCGCTGAACGATGACAGCATCTATCTTGCACGGCGGCGGGTTTCCCGGCTGTATCTAACCAAATAACTATTTTTTCACCTAGTAGCTCAAAAGGTTTAGGACTAATTGAAAGCTCTGTAATTGGAATTGCTGGATACCAGAACTTTCGGAGTACAGGTTGTTTTGTAACTAGCATAATAATTAACGCAGCCGGAATTTGTAAAAGTTTTAAATTTATCTTATTACTGCTTACACTAAGCAACATTTTTAGCGTTTTCTGTATATTCAATAACAGATTTTGTATACAGTATTCAAATAAAGATAAAATTATTGTTAGTCGAAAAACAAAGGCGATCGCCCTAAAAAAACTAAAACTATTAATGATAACTATGTCTAAGTCTATTGCTCAGTTAAATGATATGAGTCAGGAGGAATTTGTCAGCGTTTTAGGGACAATATTTGAACACACCCCAGAAATTGCTCAAAAAGCTTGGAATTATCGCCCGTTTGCAGAGGTAGCTGCTTTGTATCAAAAAATGGTTGATGTAGTTAGCCTAATGATTATTGATGAGCAATTAGCTTTAATTCAAGCGCATCCTGACTTGGGTAGCAAAGTTTTAATGGCAGAAGATTCTACAAAAGAACAAGCAGGACTTGGTTTAGACAGATTATCTCCTGAAGAATACGCGTACTTTCAATGGCTCAATCAATCATACAAAGACAAATTTGAATTTCCGTTTATAATTGCCGTCAAAACTCAGACTAAAGCTAGTATTTTAGATGAATTTGAGCGCCGTTTGCAAAATACCAGAGAAGCAGAAATAGCTAGTGCGATCGCCCAAATAAACAAAATTGCTTGGTTCCGCTTGCTAAATGTAGTAGAAAAATGAAGAAACCTTATCCACGAGACATGATTGGGTACGGTCGCAACTCCCCCGATCCAAAATGGCCAGAGGGAGCAAAGATTGCCGTGCAGTTTGTGATTAATTATGAAGAAGGTGGGGAAACTTGCATTCTTCATGGAGACTTAACTTCTGAAACATTTTTATCGGAAATTGTGGGCGCAGAACCCCTACATGGCTTGCGACACATGAATATGGAATCGGTGTATGAATACGGCAGTAGAGCGGGATTTTGGCGACTGCACCGTTTATTTACAGAGCGCGGCATCCCTCTAACGGTTTATGGCATAGCAATGGCATTAGAGCGCAACGAGGAAGCCGTAGAAGCAATGATTGCCGCCGATTGGGAGATTGCAAGTCATGGCTATCGTTGGATTGATTATAAATATTTTGACGAGAATATAGAAAAGGAACATTTACTAAAAGCGATCGCAATTCACAATTCTATTACAGGTAGCCGTCCTCTCGGCTGGTACACTGGACGCAACAGTCCTAATACTCGGCGTTTGGTAGTAGAAGAAGGGGGTTTTCTCTACGACTCGGATAGTTATGCTGATGACTTACCGTACTGGGTAAATAATTATGGAAAACCTCATTTAGTTATTCCCTACACCCTCGATAATAACGATATGCGCTTTGCTACAACTCAAGGCTTCAACTGTGGCGATCAGTTTTTTGCTTATCTGCGAGATGCTTTTGACGTGTTGTATGAGGAGGGCGAAACTGCTGCCAAAATGATGAGTATAGGATTGCATTGTCGCCTAATTGGTAGACCAGGACGAGCGGCTTCTTTAGCTCGTTTTCTTGACTATATCCAAAAGCGCGATCGCGTGTGGATTTGTCGCCGAATTGATATTGCTCGTCACTGGCATCAACATCACAAATTACTTTGATTCCAGCAAATATTCTGTATAAGTAGCAATGCTTGTAAAACCGAGCTTTTTGTAACAGGCGATCGCACTTGGATTGTCTGCTTTAACATTTATCCCAATATGCTCTACTGTTTCTAGCAACACTTGGCTTAGTTTCGCACAAACTATTGTCCCTAATCCCTGTCCCCGCCATTGAGGATGCGTTGTAATATTGCCTAAAGCCGCAACTTTGTAATCCTTAGAGTAAATATGAACTCCCGCCACACTCACCAAAGTATCACCGCGCCTAATGCCGTAATAGCAACCAGTTTTTAGCATTTGCGGCTCAAACCAATTGCCAGGATAGCTTAAATTGTAGAGTTGTTCTAATTCTGCGGTATTTTCTACAGATAGCGCGATCGCCTGTGACGTATCGATATTTAAACGCGATCTATCTGTCAGCGCCATTTTGTAATGTTCGCCGTGAGATTGAAATTGGTAATGTTTTGCCAGAACCTTTACCGCATCGCCACTAAAATGAGCGTAAAATCTTTTAGGTAAAAGCGGCATCAGAAGTTGCAATAACTCCTTCAATTCTTCAACTTCGGCGCTGAGTCCAAGTAAAACAGGCAAATCCGATTTAGCGTAAAGCAAAACAAGCTGTTTTATCTGTTCTTCCCTAGCAAGAGCGTACCAAGTGGTGTAATTCCAAAAAAACTTATCTAAGTCACCAAGAGCATACAGATTTAAAAATGTATGCTCTCGTAGGAATTTTTCAATTTGCGAGCGATCGTGCAAACAGACTCTTTCCATCACTCCAATTCGCCAATTGCCTGTTGCAACCGAGACTTATCTTGTTCAAGCTGATGCAGAATTAACCAAGATTGAATCAAATCGGGCCCGTGCATAGCTCCCGTTAATGCGGCTCTTAAACTCCGCATTATTAAGCCTTTTTTGACATTTTTTTCTTTAGTTACTTGCTTAATCATCTCTTGAATCGCTGCTTCATTCAAATCGGCAGTATTGTTCAAAGCGTCAAGGATGGCTTGTAAAACAGCACTAGCGCCCTCTTGCTGCAACGCACTTGCTGCTTCTTCGCTATATTCCAAAGATTTAATGAAAAATAGCTTAGTCATCGTTGCAGCGTCGGGAAGCCGCGTTAGACTAGCACCAGTTAAACTTGTAATTTGTTCTAGCCAAGGGCGATCGCTAGTGGGATCAAATTCATATCCAGCTTTTTGCCAGTAGGGAATCAATAAGTCCGTAAGCTTGCTTGCAGGCATACTATGCAAGTATTGACTATTTAACCAATCTAGTTTGTCCCAGTCAAATTTTGCCCCAGCTTTATTAACGCGCTCAAAACCAAATTGTTTGGCGGCGGTTTCTAAGTCAAATATTTCTTGAGTCGAATCTGGCGGCGACCAACCGAGCAATGTCATGTAATTTACCAATGCTTCGGGGACAAATCCCATTTCTTTGAAGTCAAAAATCGAAGTTACACCATCGCGTTTGGATAGCTTTTTGCCTTCTACGTTCAAAATCAAAGGAGTATGGGCAAATTCGGGAGCTTTCGTGCCAAAAGCTTCGTATAACAAAATTTGTTTAGCAGTATTAGCAATATGATCCTCTCCCCGAATGACATGACTTATTTGCATATCTATGTCATCGATTACTACGGCAAAATTGTATAAAGCTTGCCCAATATCGTTTTCGGCAGCACGAGCAATCACCATATCGCCGCCCAAATCGCTACCGCGCCAACTCATTTGTCCGCGTACCATATCGTTCCAAACAATTTCGCGATCGTCTTCGATCTTAAAACGAATTACCGGACGGCGACCAACACTAGCAAAAGTAGCTTGTTGTTCGGACGTTAAATTACGATGGCGATTGTCATAACGGGGTGCTTCGTTTCTAGTTTTTTGTTGCTCCCGCATTGCTTCGAGTTCCGCCTCGCTGGTATAGCAATAATAGGCTAATCCTTTGTCTAGTAAGGTTTTCACCCCTTGCTTATACATTTCTAGGCGCTTGGACTGATAAAAAGGCCCTTCATCCCAAGTTAAACCCAACCATTGCAAGCCATCAAATATATTTTGTGTATATTCATCGCGCGATCGCTCTGTATCTGTATCCTCAATCCGTAAAATGAACGTACCGCCATGATGACGAGCATATAACCAGTTAAATACAGCAGTTCTCGCCGTACCAATATGTAGGTTTCCGGTAGGACTTGGAGCAATGCGGAC
This sequence comes from Chroococcus sp. CMT-3BRIN-NPC107, assembly GCA_019359635.1. GTDB lineage: Bacteria > Cyanobacteriota > Cyanobacteriia > Cyanobacteriales > Chroococcidiopsidaceae > Aliterella. The sequence continues at coordinate 12,121 of JAHHGY010000033.1, read as the reverse complement.
GCGAACAGTCATAAATTCAGGCTGAGTTAATATACTATGAGTTTTGCTTATTTTAACGGGACTGACGGGGCTCGAACCCGCAACTTCCGCCGTGACAGGGCGGTGCTCTAACCAATTGAACTACAGTCCCTTATTTCAGGGCTTTACTATAATTACAGCTTTTTGAGAGTTTGTCAAATAATTTCCTAGTATAAAAATTGTAGTATTTGAGAAGCAAGCGATCGCTTGCTCCTTGATAAAGCAGAATTTCTACTTAGATTTGCGTCGTTTGGCAATAAACCCACTAATTGCAAGTACCGCTAACCCAACAATAGTGGAAGGTTCGGGAACGGGTTCCACACTAAAAGCTAAAACTTGAGTAAATTGAGTAGAGCTAAAGTTATTGTCGCTAACAACAATTAAAGAACGCCGTCCATCAGGCAAATCGGGTCCAAAAGTTAGACCTTCAATATTGTCTAAAGTTATATTTAGCTCATCAAAGTCTAACAAAAGCTCTTTTTGAGCCGAGTTGATACTGCTAATATCCGTGCTACTCAAACTGTCAATATCGCTGATATCGTCTGCGCCTTCTAAAGAAACCTCATACAACTTGATGGTATTGCCTGCACCGACCGAAAACGAACGCTCTAAGCTGAGAAAGTGATTGTCATCAATTGCCAGTACATCTACCAAGCCATTAGTAGTAAACCCATCTACAGCCGTTGAAGGCTCGGCAACGGCATCGGTTACGTAAAGATATTCGGCGGCGGCTTCCCCTGTATTCAAATCGTAGCTAACAATCCGTGATGGACTGCCATTGTTGACGGTAGCAGCCGCACCGTCTTGAACTAAAGCATTTTCTGTTGCTGTAAATAGATAATTTTGGCTGGGTGCCACTGTCAAGCTTTCAAAAGCTAAGTTGTTGCGAATACCGCTTGTTTGGGGAGAAGTTGGCAAGTATTTGTCATCGATAGGTAAAGCTTGCAATTGCTCTCCCGTTAAAGAAAACTCGTTAACAAAAGGATTAGTTAAATTAGCGGCAGTAGCATCGCCTTCAGAGGAGATATACAAAGTTCCATCGCTGGTTAAAGCAATTCCTTCAGGATCTAGACTTAAAGCCGGAAAAGTTTGTCCAGCTTGATTTGTTAGCGAAGTTACGTCTGTAAATTCCACAGAGTTTAACGAGTCTTCGTCAAGATCGATAGATAGTGTATAAAATCTTGCCGGATTGCTTTGGCTGCGATCGTCAGAAATACTGTAGTAAACATTATTAATAGCATCGTAAGTAATCCCAGAAAGCCCACCAAGTAGGGTTCCTTCTACTTGAGTATTGGTAGTAAAAGTAACTTCACACAAAAAATCTATATCTTTGAAGGTAGAAGCCATGCTCGGTATGGCTGTGAGAACTACACCCGTAATTCCACTGAGTAAACTAAGAACAATACTTTTAAATAATGGCGAAATTTGCGTAATATTGCTCATGACAATTGAAGCATAATAATCTACACAAGCACCTTATCAGTACAAAGATAAGTAGGTATTAAAACAAGGTTATCGGAGTGTTATTGATTAAGAATTTTGTAAGAAACCAACAAACCAATCTTTGAGGTGGCGAGTAGCAAGACAATCATCTTCGTTGTACTGCACGATCGCATCTAATAAAGTGCGATCGCCTGTTTCTAGCCATTTATCGTACCAAAGTATTGATTGGGAACCATTCGCTTCTGGGTTGCGCCATTCAAAACCCAGCCACCGCGCTAGAGTTTTTAAAGCGTAGCTTTCAGTCGGTAAAACGACATTGTATGCTACTTGGTCGTAAATATCAATAAATCTTGCTAATAACAGCGATATTTGCTCTGGGGGGGTGTAATAAAGTTTACCAAGTCGCTTGACAGTATCCACTTCGTAAGGGCAAAAATGGAAGACTGGCGCTTGGGGATATTGTGCAATTAAATCAAGAAATTGCTGCCAAGCTTTTTGTTCTTCAGCTTGACTTTCTGCCAAAAAAGCATAATATTTTTCTGTGTTAGTTAGGCGATTGCAAACTACAACTCCTAACAAATAATCTAAATTTAAGTCAGGTTGCGCTTCTATATCAAAGTAGAGTTCTATAGGAGCAATTAAAGATTCAGGTTTTAGCGGTAAATATCTACTTTGCAACAAATCTCGTAAAACTGTTTGAGATGTTTGAGTTGGCAAGGTTTGTTGAATTTCGTAAGCGCTGCCAAAAGGTAAAATAATCGGACTATTAAGCTTTGTCGATCGTGCTTGTAAAACTAATTGTTGAGCGCTTTTACCTTCAAAACTTGGTAAAGTGCTTATTTGATCGGGATTTGCTCTTGCCAACGCTTCTAGGGTAACTAAATCGATGGTTTGCAAGTCACTGTAACGACTAGGAGTCACACCCGGTATAAGAGAAAGATGTTCAGTAGCTTTCGCTTCGGCGTAACATTGAGGAAGCCAGCCGCAAAAGTTGCACTTTTGCCGAGAAATAAATACTTCAGGAATTTCTAGCGAATTTAGGGTACGAATGCACTCCTCAACTGATAAGTGCATTAAAGGAATCCATTTACTTAAACTTACTTCGTAAGCATCGGTACGCCGTAATATGAGTAAAGCGGTAGGAGGATCGGCAAGTTGAGAAATCGCCAGCATTTGGGCATCAAACGCCGCCACAATTTGATACTCTAACTTGGGACGTTTGCTTAGCTGAATATTTGCGGGAATATAAACCCAATCGCCAAACTTGGAATGTCCTTGTTGCTTAATTAATAAATGCGGGCGACTTAATAAAGTAATATCTTCCGAGTAAGGTGCAAGTATTACTCCCTTGTAGATACATTCAACGCCTTGCTGCATTAATTCGAGGGTGGCTTTTGTTCCCGCTTCCCAGTCATTTTTAGGATATTCTGGTTGTTGATAGTTGTACTGAGCTAAAACAAATTTTTGATAAGCAAATTTTTCTTGAATTACTCTATGCAACGCATCGCTAATAGGATCTCTTTGGCTAAGATCGCCATTAGCATCTAAAAAAGCCCTTCGCTGGCAGCGTTGGTATTGTAGTAGGATTTCAGCATTAAGCAGCATGGCTCTAGACTAACAATAATTCGCTGATATTTCTAAGAGCTTGCCAAGTTAGAGTTAAAAAATATGAGTATTTCTACTTCGCAATCTAAGCTCCAGTTACACAGACAACAGTTTCTAGCTTTAGCAAATAAGACTTATTTTAATTATGGCGGTCAAGGCCCAATTCCCCGCTCGGCGATTGAGGCGATAAATAATGCTCAAGAATACATCCAAACTTACGGGCCATTTTCAACTAAAGTTAATGGTTGGATTGCTCAAGAGGTAGAAGCAACAAGAAAAGTAATCGCAATTGAACTAAATACTACGCCGGATACTATTACTATCACGGAAGATGTTACAGTGGGCTGCAATATTGCTTTGTGGGGCAACGACTGGCAACAAGGCGATCGCATTTTGCTTACTGATTGCGAACATCCTGGTATCATTGCCACAGTACGAGAAATTGGACGCAGATTTGGGGTAGAAATCGATACTTGTCCAATTATGGCGACTTTAAACGAAGGCGATCCCGTACAAGTAATTGAACAACATTTATTGCCCCGCACTCGCCTTGTAGTATTAAGCCATTTACTTTGGAATACCGGGCAAGTTTTGCCTCTTGACAAAATAGTAAAAGTATGCAAGCAAGCTAAGGTGAGAATTTTAGCAGATGCGGCGCAATCGGTAGGATCTTTGCCTTTGAATTTAGCTCAATTAGGTGTAGATTTTTATGCCTTTACAGGACATAAATGGTGGTGTGGTGCGGCAGGTATAGGCGGTTTATACGTGCATCCAGAAGCAAGAGAGTTCTTGCAGCCTACTTTTATCGGTTGGCGGGGTATATTGACCGATACTAAAGGTAATCCCACAGGCTGGCAATCTGATGGACGCAGATATGAAGTAGCAACTTCAGCTTATGGACAGTATGCAGGATTAAGGGCAGCGATCGCAACTCATCAGCAATGGGGAACGACAAAGGAAAGATATCAGCAAATTTGCGATTTAAGCAAGTATTTGTGGCAAAAACTAACACAAATCCCAGACATTAAATGTTTGAAAGCGTCACCACCAGACGCGGGACTTGTATCTTTTCAAGTTAATAACAATCGCCAACTGGTAGAGTTTTTAGAATCGCAGCAAATCATGACGCGGATATTACTAGACCCTAACTGCGTTCGTGCCTGCGTTCATTATCTAACGCTGACATCAGAAATAGATCGATTGGTTGCTGAAATTGAGAGTTTTATTCGCAATACCTAAATTATGCCTAGACCAATTCTTTATATAGCTATCACCAATCACGGTTTTGGTCATACTACCCGTGCGGCTGCTGTTGCTGCAACTATTCAAAAGCTTTATCCTGATGTATTGCTAATCATCGTTACCACTGCACCCCGTTGGTTATTGGAATCTTACATTGAGGGAGATTTTATTTATCGTCCCCGTAGCTTTGATATTGGCGTAGTACAGGCAGATAGCTTGACAATGGATAAAGCCGCAACTTTGGAGAAGTTGCAAGAAATTAAGGCAAAACAGCGCTCTCTTGTAGCTTCGGAAGTTAACTTTATTCGTCAAAACCGCGTGAGTTTAATTTTGGCTGATATTCCGCCTTTAGCTGCTATATTTGCGAAAAATGCTGGGATTCCTTGTTGGGCTGTTAGTAACTTTAGTTGGGATTTTATTTATCAAGATTGGGGAAAGGAGTTTAGAGAGATTGGCGACTGGATGAGCGAATGTTATAGTCAGTGCGACTTTCTATTTCGGCTACCATTCCACGAATCGATGAGCGCCTTTAATAATATTACCGATGTTGGCTTAACAGGCGGTTCTCCTCGCTACCCAATAGATAAAATCCGCGCAACTTGGCAAATAACTAAACCCATAGAAAAAACAGCTTTACTTACCTTTGGCGGCTTGGGTTTGCAGCAAATCCCCTACCATAACTTACAAAACTTTTCTGATTGGCAATTTATTAGCTTCGATGCTGCTGCGCCTAATTTACCTAATTTACTTAAAATCTCTGACCGAAAATATCGCCCAGTGGACTTTATGCCGCTATGTGGGAGAGTAATTTCTAAGCCAGGTTACAGCACTTTCGCCGAAGCAGTATGTTTAAGTGTTCCCATTGTGACTATGACTCGTGAAGATTTTGCTGAAGCTGCTTTGCTGTTAGAAGGGATTACTAACTATTCCCAACATCAAATTCTTACACCATTAGAGTTTTTTCAAGGAGATTGGGACTTTTTACACAAGTCGCCACAACTACCACACAAAGACGAATCTATCGCTAAAAATGGAAATGAGCAAGTCGCCCAATCTGTTATTAGCTATTTTCAATAATTATGCACCATCAACAATTACTCAGAATTTCTACTAAAGGCAAGTCTCTATACAAAATTACATCCAAAATAGAGTCTGTAGTTGCCGAATCTGGGGTAAAAACGGGACTATGTACTATATTTCTCCGCCATACTTCCGCAAGCTTGATAATTCAAGAAAATGCTGACCCGGATGTGCTTCTAGATTTGTCCAACTTTCTTGCTAAATTAGTCCCCGAATCAGCGCCCTACATTCATAATGCCGAAGGTGCGGACGATATGCCAGCCCATATACGTACGGCTTTAACTCACACTTCCGAGCAAATTCCTATCGCTCAAAATAGATTAGTTTTAGGCACTTGGCAAGGAATTTATATTTGGGAACATCGAGAAAGAAGCCAGCAAAGAGAACTTGTAGTTCACATTATGGGGGAGTAATTCGAGCTTCTGGCAATATTAGCATCCCATCACCAAAGGAATAAAAATGGTACTTTGATGCGATCGCTTCAGAGTACAAGTCTAACAATCTCTTTCGTCCAATTAGCGCACTAACAAGCATTAATAAGCTAGAACGCGGTAAGTGAAAGTTAGTAATCAACCCCTCCACCACCCGCCATTGATAGCCAGGATAGATAAACATATGAGTTTTACCGCAAAAAGGCTCTAATTGCCCCGATGCTACTGCCGCCCCTTCTAAAGCCCTAACAGCCGTTGTTCCTACAGCAATAATTCGTCCGCCTTTAGCTTTGGTAGCGCGAATTTGTTCGACCGTTGCTTGAGAAACATCTATCCATTCGCCGTGCATTTGGTGGGTGGTTACATCTTCCACTTCTACCGGGCGAAACGTACCAACACCAACGTGCAAAGTTACAAAAGCGGAGTTTATGCCAGAATCTGCTAGTTTTTGGAGTAATTCGGGTGTAAAATGCAGTCCGGCGGTAGGAGATGCGATCGCACCTAAGTTTTGAGCGTACACTGTTTGATATTCGTCATCATCCGCCTCAGAATTTGTAATATAAGGCGGTAATGGCATTTCTCCAAAAGAGTCTATAACCTGCAACAAAGACAAACCATCAGGAACATCAAACTTTAATAAACGTCCTCCCGTAGATTCATCAATTTCTATTACCGTAGCTATAAGGGCGCACTGCTTTTCACTTCTACCTTCAAACACAATTTTCGCCCCGATTTGCAAGCGTTTTCCAGGTTTAACCAAAGCCAACCAAGTATTAAACTCTTTTTCTTCTAATAGCAAAACTTCTATAGCTGCACCGCTAATTTTACGCCCGTAAAGCCGTGCGGGAATCACCCGCGTATCGTTCATAACTAGCAAATCTCCCGGTTGCAGGAATGAAGGTAAATCTCTAAAAATGCAATGCTTGTAGGTATCAGGAGAATCTACCAGCAGTAACTTAGCGCTATCTCTAGGAGACGCTGGATTTTGAGCAATTTGTTCTAAGGGAAGCTCATAATCATAACTAGCTAAAGAGAAATCTAAAAAGTTCGGCGATGTTTTTCTGTCCGAATTAGGATGAAAATCTTGAGACATAATTTAAAAAATTAGTATTTAGGTATAAACAGCAAAAAATTGGGTAGATATACCCAGATAAAGTAGGCGTTACCCCCTAGTCATAGCGATCGCCGCTTTGTCACAATGGAAGTGTAGGATTGACGCGCCCGTGAAAAGCAGTAATGGAATACATTTATTATCTTGCTAATGCTACCCTCACCTTGAGGATTGTCGGGCATCTGCACCGCAGACCGCAAATGCCTGTTGGCTTTGTTAGTGTAATTCATCAAATTGATGGCTGGGTTGTCAAAATAAAAATGGCATCTCCCATCGATTCGCAACAGGACGGAGATTTTAGAGCCTTTTTGCATGAGTTGGGCATCCCTTACGAACCTCCCATGCGTGTAAACATGGCACTTTGGAGTTTAGAAGCTGGGCAATCGCCCATTGATGTAATGCGACGCTATCAAGTAGCAGTAGTCTCCCACGGTAGCCCAGAAAGAGAAGAAATTGAAGCCTTCCAGCAGCAGTTTGTCCAAGGATTAGGTTATTGTCCAGAAACCTTAGCGTAGCGACGTAGCACCGTGTCTTCATTAAAAAGCGTTAGGTAAATATTCCAGCAAAGACAAATTGTATTTTAGGTCAAGACTTCGCCTTTCACAATAAACCAGCCCCACATCAAAGCAACAACCATAATCAGCAAATTCTGGATAAGTAGCCAAAAAACAATTTGCAGTTTTCCAGAGTTTTGCTTGCTTTTGAGGCGTAATTGCCAGCAACCCGCCCGCATCCCAACTTCCAGCACTGCGAGTTTTTACTTCTACGAAAGCTAAGGCATCGTTCTTATTAGCAATTAAGTCAATCTCTCCCCAACGGCAGCGCCAACGACGATGAAGAATTTGCCAACTATTCGATTGTAACCATTGAGCAATAAAATCTTCTCCTAAAACACCGATATCGGGATAATGAGATGAGCGATCGTTTGCCATTGGCTACAACACAAAATGAATTCTATAACTGTGCTAAAAAAGCAGATTTTGAAAAGCTTACTGGTTTTACTAGCAATGCTCATCAGCTTGAGTATGTGGACAACTTCTCCAGCTTTTGCTCTCGACTATAACAGAGAAAACTTACTTGGTCGTGATTTTTCTGGGCAAGTGTTGACGGATGCTAGTTTTACTAAAGCTAATTTACGCAATAGTAATCTCAGCCACAGCGATTTGACAGGGGTAAGTTTTTTTGCGGCTAATTTAGAGTCGGCAAATTTAGAAGGTGCAAATCTAACTAATGCAACCTTAGATGCAGCCCGAATCATTAAAACCAACTTAACTAATGCGGTTTTAACTGGGGCTTTTGCAGCTAATGCTAAGTTTGATGGTGCAATTATTGATGGCACGGATTTTACTGATGTATTGCTACGTCAAGATGAGCAAGACAAATTATGTAAAGTCGCTAAAGGTATTAACCCCACTACCGGAAAAGAAACCCGCGAAACGTTGATGTGTAGATAAAGATTTGGTGCGCCGCTATAGTAAATCGGTTAAACAAAATTGGCGCATCAAATCTAACTTTTGCAACCGTTTTTGCTCGGTATATAAAGACTGATAATAGAATTGTGACTTCTCTGGCTCGTTTACAGAGTCGGTTTGCTCCCACAAATCTAAAAATAACCGATAGCGCTTTTCACATAAAACTCTTTCCATACAAGCGGTGGCGGCTTGTATTACTTGCGTACCGCGTAACAATTCTTGCTGAGTTTTCTCGTCTAAATGAAATAAAGGAGAAACTTGGGCTACTTCTATTTCGGACTCTAAACAGCGAGTTTGAATGCGAGAAACTAAGCTTTCTTGCGCTTCTATAGGGTGAATCTCAGATTTTTCATCGACAATTTGCTGCCACAAAAAGCGGTGATGAGACAAACTAAATTGCAAATTTTGCTCTTGTAAGGCGCTACTTACAGCTTGACGATGCTCTGGGCAGTGGAGATAAATTCGCAGCAATAAAGCCTCTGCTTGCTCTAATAGACTGCGCTCTGAGGCTTCTGGAAAAGCTTTATCTTTGGGGTTTTGCTTTGGGGTTTTGTAAGAAATCGGCTTATTAGATTGATACTTAGGATTAATTTGAGCTAAAAGATTTTCTGCTCGTAATGGTACAAGCCTTGCATCTCCCAGGCTAAGAATTTCTGCACAGCGACTTACATAATAATTGCGCGTATCGCTGTTATCAATGCGCTGGAGTAGCTTTACCATTGCTTGAGCTACTTGCTGAAATTCCATTGCTTGTTTAAGATTGCGATCGCCTATTAGTTGTTGTATCTGCCAATCTAACCACAATGGCGCGGATTTCAATAACTCTTTGTACTCCTCTGGGGTAGAAGCGTGCAGGTATTCGTCAGCGTCTTTCCCGGCGGGTAAATTGAGGATTTTTAGTTGCACTTCTCCACGATAAGCAAGACTTGCAATTTCACCAATTGCTCTTTCAGAGGCTTGAATACCTGCCACATCTGCATCAAAGTTGAGAATTAATTGTTTTGATTCGCTGTAGCGTAATATTTGCCTGACTTGCTCTAAACTTAGCGCCGTACCGAGAGAAGCGGCTACATTTGTAATTCCCGCCGCGTGCAATGAAATTGCATCAAAATATCCTTCTACAACCACCGCACAATCAAGCTCTGAAATTGCCGCCTTAGCTTTATCCAAACCAAATAAAGTTTTACCTTTACTAAAAAGCTCCGTTTCTGGGGAGTTTAGATATTTTGGTTGCTCATCTCCTAAACTTCTGCCCCCAAAGCCAATAACTCGCCCTTGTAAATCTAAAATTGGGATAACTACGCGATTTCTAAAATAGTCATAATAACCATCTCCAGATTGACGCTGACGTAGTAAACCCGCCTGTTGCAACAACTGTACTGGATAGCGCTTTTGCTCTACTAAGTAACGATACAAAGTTTCCCAACTATCTGGGGCGTAACCTAAGTTAAATTGCTGGATAGTTTCGGCTCTTAGTTTTCGCGCAAATAAGTAGTGTAAGGCTGCTTCTCCTTGGGGTTGGTATAAAGCGTGTTGATAAAAGCGGCTAGCGATCGCTAAAATTTCGTATAGTTGCGATCGTAAAGACAACTGTTGCTGCAATTGCTGGCGTTGTTCGGGTTCTAATGTTTGCACCGTTACCTGATAGCGCCTTGCTAAATCCAACACTACTTCGCTAAAAGACTGCTTGCCAATTTCCATCAAAAACTTAATCGCATCTCCCCCCGCATTACAACCAAAGCAGTAATACATCTGCTTAGATTGACTGACGCTAAAACTAGGAGTTTTTTCGGTGTGGAAAGGACACAAACCAACGAAACCCTTACCACCCTTGCGTAAAACAACGTGTTCGGAAACAACGTCATAAATATCTGCTTTTTGCTTTACCTGCTCTACAGTGTCAGGATGCAAGCGAGGAATTTGCATAATTTTTTATTATAGATAGTCAGTTATAAATAAACGGAGTTGTTGATTTAGGTTTAGAGAAATTGTTGGTTTAGGTTGAAAGACTTTGCGGTGCAAAGTCTACCGTTGGGTTTTGAAATCGGGCAATTTAGCAAATATAGCTTTGCACAAACTCAAGTACCGTCTCAACTCCAATTTGCGTCTTTAAATTGGTAAATACAAACGCTTTATCACCCCGCATTTTCTTAGTATCGCGCTCCATAATGCCTAAATCTGCTCCCACGTAGGGAGCAAGATCGATTTTATTAATTACTAGCAAATCGGACTTAGTAATTCCCGGCCCGCCTTTACGGGGGATTTTGTCTCCGGCGGCTACATCAATGACGTATATAGTTAAATCTACCAATTCTGGACTAAAAGTTGCTGCCAAATTGTCGCCGCCACTTTCCAAAAATACCAAGTCTAGATTAGAAAATCTTTGCTCTAACTGCGCGATCGCCACTAAATTAATTGAAGCATCTTCCCGAATCGCCGTATGAGGACAACCGCCCGTTTCTACGCCAATAATGCGATCGCTCTCTAATGCCTGACTTCGCACCAAATACTGAGCGTCTTCTTGAGTATAAATATCATTGGTAACTACAGCAATATGATATTTTTGGCGCAATGCCTTACACATAGCATCCACCAAAGCTGTTTTACCAGAACCAACCGGCCCTGCGACTCCGACACGAAAAGCATTCACATTAATTAGCTAAAGTTGTATTTTAACTTATTTGGCTTTAACTACGAAACAGCCGCGTGTACTGGGTTTCGTGCGCCATGCTTGCTAGAGATAAACCCCAAGAGCAACTACTAAGATCGTCATCTTCTAAGCTAATAATTTTTGTAGCGGCATCGCTAATACTAGCGTGCAATTCGTGTAATAAAATTTGTCCGGCGGTTTGTCCTAAAGGTATCAATTTTACACCCGCAGTAATTAAATTAGTTGCCCAACTGTGCAAATAGCCAAGAATTAGCGATTGCGGGTTTATTTGCTCTAAAGCCGCGAAAATTCCCAAAGAAACCGCATAATTACATTCCCCTTCTAAACAAATATTTTGCGCTTCTATAGGCTTCAAGGCTAACAGCAATCCCATTAAACTTTGTCCCATTTGCCAGCTAGAGGCGCGTAACTCGCTTGTTTCTCTGGCGGCGGATAGCCAGTTATTCCAGTAAATTAAGGCAGCGCGATCGCTCCTAACTGTAGCTTCATAAGTTCGCAACATTACCGCCGCTTCAAGGCAAATTGCACCATAACTTAATTCTTGTTCTAACCAATGCTTAAAAGTATGGCGATTTCTAATAGTTCCCCATTCTACCAGCGTCTCTAATCCTTCCGAATAACTATAAGCGCCTACGGGTAAAGCTGGGCTAACTAACTGTAACAAACTTAAAACTTGATGGCGATTGTCCTTAAGCATAAATAAATGGCACTATCTGCTGACGGGGTGACAAGCGCCCCATAGACCTGACATTATAAAGATTTGGTCAATCACGATCGAAAAAGATAGGTCAGTTATTTTCAATAAAACCTATCTTTTGCAAATGTTACCATCATTAGAGCAAAAACACTTAGAAAATCAACTTTCCCTTCCAGAAATCTTGGTTTTAAACATCTTAATCAAGATTTTGCAAGATATCAAAAAAAGCACTACAGTTGTAGATAGAATGAGGGGTAAGAGTGAACATCAAGGGTACTGATGCAGGAAGAGTTCAACCTATTTGCGAGCGGGCAAGCTTTGGAAACTCTGTGTGCATGGAGTGATAATCTC
>JAHHGY010000032.1 GCA_019359635.1 Chroococcus sp. CMT-3BRIN-NPC107 | reverse complement strand
TCGCCTGGTTTCAACGCAAGTATAGAAGACTCGTTGTTCGATGGGAACGCCTGAAAGTATGTTTTGATGCTTTCCTTCTCTTAGCTTGTTCCTATATTTGGTTTCCGAAGTTAGTGGGATAAGTTCACGAGATGAAATTGGTACTAGCAACCGTAATGTCGCGCTATAGTTTGGCAATTTTTGGAAATCAAGTTGTAAAACCTGTACGTCGTGGCCTTACCCTAGCACCTTCGGACGGTAGGTGGTTGGTAGCAACCCGCCACACTTCTAGAGAACTTGTTAGCAGCCAAAAAACTTAAATTTGCACGGAGTTAGGAAAATTTGGCACAATTGCTGAATGATTTATCTGTGTATCTTTGCTGTAAAAACTCACTTCTCCATTTTCATTACACAACCAAAATTTTTCTGCACCAGCTTTAAAGTAAAGTTCTTTTTTTAAATTCATTTCTTCTAGTGTATTACTAGAGGATTTTATTTCGATGCAAATCTCTGGTGCAATTGAACAAACATCATCGTTTTTTATCTGTTGATATCGTTTTCTAGAAATCCAAACTACATCAGCTACCTTTACATTATCTTCTGTTTGAATTGGACACTCTGGATAAGTTAAGCCTTGCTTAACCATCGATTGAATGATTGTTTGAATTAGACCTTGATAAATAGAGTGCTTATTTTTCGCCGGACTCATGACAATTTGTCCCCAGCGATTAAGCTCAATTTTGTAGGGGATATCTTGTAATGCTTTGTCTGCACACACTTCTTGCCAATTCATAAAATATTATTGCAACTTGATTCCTCGAATTGAAAAATCTAATAATTCTATCGGGTGGATTACATCTATTTTTTTACCTTGCAACTCTAAATGTTTAGTTATTTGCAAAGTACAACCAGGATTAGCTGAAGCAATTAAATCTGCACCAGTATTAAGTAAATTCTGTACTTTTTGGTTGCCTAACTCCTCCGCCACTTCCGGTTGCAGCATATTATAAACCCCCGCACTACCACAACATAAAGCCGCATCAATAGGTTCAACTAGCTTAACTTGGGGAATTTGTTTTAACAATTGACGCGGTTGAACGCTAATTTTTTGACCGTGCAGTAAATGACAAGCATCTTGATAAACAAGAGTTAAGATTTCATCGGTAATTGGCAATAGTTTAGAAGTTAATCCCACCGTTGCTAAAAATTCTTGAACATCTTTAACTTTCCTGGCAAATTCTTGAGCTTTTTCTTTATATTCCGCATCATCTTCTAAAATATGACCGTATTGTTTTAAAGTATGTCCGCATCCGGCGGCGTTAATAATTACCGCATCAACTTCGGTATCTGCAAAACTGTCAATCATCTGCCTAGCCAGACTTTTCGCTTGTTCCGTTTGTCCTTGATGTTCGGGAAGCGCGGCGCAACAACCTTGACTCTTGGGAATTATAACTTCGCAACCATTCGCTGTTAAAACTCTTACTGTAGCTTCATTAACTGGCGAGAAAAATAAGCGCTGGACGCAGCCTAAAATCATTCCTACACGATAGCGTTTTTCTCCTTGGGCGGGAATAACTGTAGGTAAGTTATCTTGAAAGGCTTTAAGAGTAACTTTTGGTAAAATTGATTCCATCGCAGCTAGGCGTGGTGATACTATTTTAAGTAAGTTTGTCGAACGCACAATTTTTTGCAAACCAAGCTTTTGATAAACTAACAATGGCGCAAGTAAAAAGCGTAATCTATTCGGGTAAGGAAATAAGGAAAAAATGAGTTTTCTAATTAATGTATCTGGCAAACTTCGAGGATAGTTGCGCTCAATTTGCGGACGAGTTGCTACTAACAATTTGTCGTACTGTACCCCCGAAGGACAAGTTGTAACGCAAGCAAGACAACCCAAACAAGAATCAAAATGTTCTACTGTCGCTTCATTTAAAGGTATTTTTCCTTCGTTAATAGCATCCATGAGATAAATTCTACCTCTAGGAGAATCCATCTCTTTACCAATTACTCTGTAACTTGGACAAGTAGAAAGGCAAAACCCACAGTGAACGCAAGTATCAATTAATTTAGGATCAGGCGGGTTTTGTTCGTCAAAGCCATTAATATTACTTAGATTTGCAATGTCACTTTTAGTATTTTCGATTTGCATAATTAAAAACTTATCTAAATTCCGCCAACAAAACGGTGAGGATTAAATACATTTTTGGGGTCAAATTGATATTTAATTTTTTGCATCAATTCTAAAGAGTTACCAGCATAACCCCACACATCTAGCTGTTGCTTGTAGGCAATGGGTGCTTCTAATATTGTAAGAAAACCGCCTTGGCTTTGACAGTGCGATCGCACCCGTAAAATCTCTGCTACGCTGGTATCCTCTGGACATCGCCATATCCCTAATCCGCTACTAGCATGAATTAAGCTCATTCCCCCGCTTGTAGTATCGAGTTGTAACGCTACTTCTATGGCGGCGGATGGTAATATTCCTATTTTGCAAGTAATAAACGATTTTCCAGACTGGCGCATTTGCTGCTGTAATTGTTGCCAGATACTAGCTTCATCATTATCTGTATAAACAGAACTTTGCAAACCTAGCTTTTTACCTACTCCTCCCAAGGTGATTGACTGTTGTTTCACGCTTTCCTTCAAGCTGGCAAAACTAGCAACTAATCCCATTCCCTCCCCAAACTGCAAATTTTTCACTAACTGAGGCGATAATAAATCAAATTTGGCGGGGGTTAAAGCCGACGCGCGGAGGGTTTTTGTTGCTTGGGTAAGCTTTTCTACTTCTCCTGTCAATACAACGGTTGCTGACGCTTCTGGTAGGGGATAAACTCGCAGAGTAGCTTGAGAAATTGCCCCCAACGTGCCGTAAGATCCGGTAAATAGCTTCATTAAGTCGTACCCGGCAACATTTTTTACTACCCGTCCTCCCGCCGAGGCAATTTGCCCATCGGCGCGCACAAAGGTAATACCTAGCAATAAATCTCTTACTCCACCGTAGCGTTGGCGCAGCGAACCAGCATCCGCCGTAGCAATAATACCGCCAATGGTGGCTAATTCGGGGTTGGCGGGGTCGAGGGGAATAAATTGCCCAGATTTTGCTAAAGTTTCCTGCAAATTAGCAAACTTAGTTCCAGCTTCTACCGTTACTGTTAAATCGCCTACAGCGTGTTCAATAAGTTGGTTTAAGCCTCTGGTACTCACAACTACATCTGCACTTTGCGCTAGTCCACCCCAGTTAAGTTTGCTACCACCGCTACAAAGTAAAATTTTTCCGTTGTTATTGTATGTGTAGGCAATGACTGAGGCTAGTTCTGCGAGAGTTTGCGGATAAATAATATATTGCGGATTATCAGCAGATGCGATCGCTTGAGTTATTATTTTTTGTTTGGTAGAGTTGAGTTTTTCCCACTGGCAAAAATTCTCTTGACTAACTAGGGTATTTATTTGAGAAAAAGTCGCATTCATCCTAATTCATCTAATATTGACAACAGTAAATTTACTGGTTTAATTTATATTATATTGATTTAAACCCAGAGCAAAACAATTATATTTGTAATTAGTTTTTTAAACCTGCAACAATTTAAGGCATAATGTTTTCCCTTTTTTGATAAAAGACCCTGTTTAGCCTTAGTTTTTCTTACCTTAGCAGCATTAGCAGGTAACTACTTTACCTTAGATTTATTTTTTGGGATATCTTTTAGTTGCAGGGTTGGTATCAAACGCATCTATACCAACTAAACTATTTAGCTGAAGTTGCTAAAAAAATAATGTTGAATCTTCAGCTAGATTGCAAGATAGTACAGAGTTAATGCAGCAAATATTGCTATATTTTCATAATATTAGTATTAAAGATACTCTAGGAAACAAAATTGCCTTTGCTGGTAAAAATTAAGATATGTCAAAAACAAAACTAGATGAACAACTACTGGCTGAACGCACAAAAAATACTTTAAATGGAGAAGTTAATTTTAATTTAGTTTGCGAACCCTATCAAGCAACCTTTGAAATTAAAGATAGTGGTATTGGTATCCCTCCTAAAGATATAAAACAGTTATTTACTTCTTTTCATCGGGGTAGCAATGTTAAATTAATTCCAGGTACGGGTTTAGGATTATCAATCGTTAAACAATAGGTAGACTTACACGGCGGTACAATTACCGTTAATAGTGAGCTAGGAGTAAAAAATACATTTGTAGTTGATTTACCTTTTATTTCTAAGAACTAATCTCCTGATAGTTAAAATTTTATAAAATAAAAACTATATTTAGTTAACCCAGTTACAATAAAAATCAATATTTTGAATCCTAGGTAAATAATTTGTTAGCACTTTTAACATCATCAATAATAGCAACAACTCCTGCTCCTAATTCTCCATCTCTGCTACAAAAACTATCATCCCCAGCACCTATTACCCAATTATTGCCCGCCGATACACCCGTTGTCGGGTTAGTGAGTACCAAAACAGAAAAATGGCAAAGTTTAAGCAAATTTGAATTATTTGCCCAGATTTTTAATGCTGTAGATAAAATATTGCCTGCTCAAAAGGGGTTAAATTATCAAACAGATATTAAACCTTGGTTGGGAGAACAGATAGCTTTTGTATTTATGCCTCAAAAAGATAAAAAACAAGTCAGTTTAGAAGATAGTTTTTTAGTTTTAGCGGCGGTAAAAGATGAGCAGCAATTGCAAGTATTAATAGATAAATTTAAAGATAGTAAATCTCAACAGATAACCGAAAGACAATACAAAGGAGTAACAATTTTAGAATGGAAACCCCCTGCATCGGTTTCTAATTCGCCTACATCTTTTGTAGCCGCAATCCCAGGCATACTTACCTTAAGTATGCCTAACCCAAATAGTATCAGTCGAGGGATGGCGATCGCACTCCTCCCAAGATATATAGTTACAGCCAGCACTGCTAAACCAATTGAGCAGTTACTAGACAAGCCTTTAAGTAGCGCCAATCTAGCCCAAAATCCCAATTTTCACCAAATAACCCAGCATCCTGAATATAGTCAAGCGCTATTTACACTCTACCAAGACCCTAATAAATTTCTGGCTTTATTCAAATCTTTAGCTGAAGATCCTAATTTACCATTTCCCATTCCTCCCAACGCCATTAATACTGCTCAAGTAGAGCAATATAGTTCTATCAGTGGGTTAGTTTGGGAACAACCAGAAGGCTTGCGTTTACAACTCAACGCCTACCGCAAAACACCTTCTTTAGCTAAGGTATTGACTCCTAATACCGCGCAATTACTCCCACGCCTCCCCGCACCCGCCTACTCTGCAATTACTGGGAGCAATATTTATCTACAATGGCAAATGCTTGTAACTGAGCTAAATAGCTATCCGCAGTTTAAAGATGGATTAGCAAAGTTTAATCAAGCTTTTACTGCTACTACCAAATTAGACCTAGATAAGGATATTTTAAGTTGGATGGATGGTGAGTTTGCTTTGTTTTTCTATCCCACCAAACAAGGCTTAATTAGTAGCCAGTTAAAGATGGGTTCAGGCTTTTTTGTGCAAACAACAAATCGCTCTAAGGCTGAGTCTACTCTAAATAAATTAGGTGAATCTATCAAGGTTGCTTTTAGCGGTGGCTTATCTGTCAATACTCGCAATATTGAAGGTATTTCTGTTAATAGTTGGGAAATCGGCGAACGAAGCGTATTTGCCTATAGTTGGATAGATGATAAAACTCTATTAGTTTCCACGGGATTAGGATCAGTTAAAGAATTATTACCCCAGCCTCAGAAACAATTAGCAAAAGATTATAACTTTGCTACGGCTACAAGTTCCTTACCTTTTCCGAATCAAGGTTATTTTTATATTAATATGGGTTCTTCTTTATCATGGATATATAGTCTTGCACCGGAAACATTTAATACTCCATATTTTCAAATTTTCAAGCAAGTTATTGGTAGCGTGCGTAGCTACAGTAACACTACTTCTATTACTAGCAGAAAAGAGCAATACGATGGTTTAGTTGTGTTAGCACCTACTAAAAAATAATAGTTAATCTGGGTTTAAATCCCAGATTAATATCTAAAATAAATCTACTTTCTCAAATTGCTTAATGTTTTGAGCATTTGCCGCTTCTCCACAAGTGCGGGGAGTAGGAAATATTTTATCGGGATTAGCTAAACCTTTTGGATTAAATGCAGTGCGAATATACTGCATAGTTTCCAAATCTATTTCTGTAAACATATTCGGCATATAACACTTTTTATCTGCGCCAATGCCATGTTCTCCCGAAAGACTACCGCCGACTTTTACGCAAAGTTTGAGAATATCGCCGCCCAATTCTTCTACTTTTTCAAAAGCCCCAGGAACAGCATTATCGTAAAGAATTAGCGGGTGCAAGTTGCCATCTCCGGCATGAAACACATTAGCAATTTTGTAACCGTATTTTTTGCTTAAATTCTCAATTTCTTGCAGTACAAAAGATAACTTAGTGCGAGGAATTACCCCATCTTGAACGTAATAATCGGGGCTAAGATGTCCCGCCGCCGCAAAAGCTGCTTTACGCCCTTTCCATAATTTATTGCGCGTTTCGATATCCTTTGCAGAAGTAACATTTCTCGCGCCGTTTTGCTTGCAAATAGCCGCAATTCTTTTTTTCATTTCGTCTACTTCTACTTGCAAACCATCTACTTCTACGAGTAGAATTGCCTCGGCATCGCGGGGATAGCAATTTGTCGCCACTACATCCTCTACAGCGTTGATGCTGAGATTGTCCATCATCTCCATTCCCGCCGGAATTATCCCCGCGCTGATGATATCGGAAACCGCCGCCCCCGCCGCTTCAATACTGGTAAAGTCTGCGAGTAAAACGCAAATTGATTCGGCAGTTTTGAGAATTTTTAAAGTAATTTCTGTAGCAATACCCAACGTGCCTTCCGAACCAACAAATACTCCTGTAAGATCGTAACCAGGTATCTCTGGTATTTGTCCGCCTACATCGGCAATAGAACCATCCGGCAATACCAATTTTAGCCCTAAAACATGGTTAGTTGTTACGCCGTACTTTAGGCAATGTACGCCTCCAGAGTTTTCCGCTACGTTGCCACCAATAGAACAAATTATCTGACTAGAAGGGTCGGGTGCATAGTAAAATCCCGCACCGCTAACAGCTTGCGTTACCCAGTTGTTAATTACTCCTGGCTGCACTGTAACGCACTGATTTTCTAAATCAATGTTAATTATTTGCCGCATTAAAGCTGTAACAATTAGGACGCAATTTTCTGTGGGCAATGCGCCCCCCGATAAGCCCGTACCCGCACCTCGCGCTATAAATGCTATAGAATTGCGATCGCATACCTTAACTATCTCTGCTACTTGTTCGGTGGTTCTTGGTAATACTACAACTTCCGGGCGCTGGCGATAGCTGGCTAATCCATCGCACTCATAGGTAATTAATTCTTCCCGGCGCTGTACTACGCCTTTTTTACCAACAATTGCCTCAAATTGCTTAATTATTGGCTGCCAGTTGCGTTGCTTGCTTTCTTTAACTAACATTAAATGTCTTCCCAGTATTAATATTTAATCTAGCTATAATCAATTGAATTATTATATATTTTTGTAAAAAATTTGATGTTTGTTTAAGCTTTTACTTGCGTATTTTTACTCATTGACATATAATTAAATAATGGAAATATTAGCAAAAATATTATTAGTGTCAATATCCCCGATTATAACATAAGTTTTAAAGCAAAAAGCCCCCCAAAGTCAAGCCCCGTCTCTTATTTAATTAACTTTTTTGCTTTTAAAAAATCGCTGACAACTTGTTTAACATCAAGCTTTTCTCCTTCTACTTGATAATTTAAGCGCTGCATTTGTTTTTCATTAATTAAGCCGCCTAATTGCGCGATCGCCTTACCTAATTCTGGATGCTGTTTTAAAACCGATTGACGCACAATTGGTGTAGCTTCGTAGGGTGGAAAGTATTGTTTATCGTCAGTAAGCACTACTAAATCTAAGCGCCCAATTGCCCCATCGGTAGAGTTTCCGGCAACTATATCTACTTGCTTTTGCTGTAATGCTTGATAAAGCAAACCTAAATCGATAATCTTAGGTGGTTTAGTAAACTTGATATTATAGGTTTTGCTAAGTCCTGGTAAACCGTCTTCTCGTTCGCTAAATTCGTAACCAAAGCCTGCTTGCCATTGGGGAGTATATTTAGCTGCTTGAGAAATTGTTTGCACGTTTTTCGCCCTAGCCTCATCGCCGCGAATAATCATCGCAAAGGTATTTTGAAAACCCAATGGCGGCATAACTTCTAGCTGAAACTGCTGGGCATAAGCTTGTTTTAATTGCTGATAAACTTTTTGCGGCTCGGTAATTGCCTTTTGCTTCAAAATCGTAGTAAAAGCTGTGCCTGTATATTCAACATAAGCATCAATTTGTCCAGCTTTAATCGCTTCGTGACAAATAAACGTCCCACCAAGGTGCAAGCGGCGATTGACGTTGAGCTTAGTATTTGCTTCAATGTGCTGCGCCAGAAGTTCGCCTAAAATATCTTGCTCAGTAAAATCCTTAGAGCCAATGGTAATAGTATCGCTAGAAGCAGAACAACTATAGATCCCGATAATTAAAGCAAAACTAATTAAGCACAACGCCAAAAACCTTTTCATCTTCTACTTACCTTTGTAAACCGCCCTTCAAGCCAACCAATAGCTACATCTAACAATAAAGCGATCGCCGCCGCCGGAACAGCACCCGCTAAAATTAGTTCGTTATTTAACGTTGCAATTCCTCTAAATACAAATTCACCCAAACCCCCCGCACCAATCGCCGCCGCAATAGTCGCCACGCCAACACCAATTACCGCCGCCACGCGCACCCCAGCTAAAATTACCCCCAAAGCTAAGGGAATTTCTACTTGCAATAATAACTGGCGGCTGGTCATTCCCATACCTCTACCAGCTTCCCGAATAGCCGGATCGATATTAGCGATTCCAGTGTAAGTATTGCGAATAATTGGTAAAAAAGAATATAAAGTTAGGGCAATAATTGCGGTACGTTCGCCAATACCGCCAATGTACGGAATAGGCAGCAAAAAGCCAAACAACGCCAAGCTAGGAACTGTTTGGAGGATATTCGCAATACCTAAAATCGGTTGACGCAGATTTGCTTGACGAGTAATAACGATTCCCAGAGGAATACCAATAATTGTGGCAAAAAATATCGCCGTACCGACTAAAAACAAATGCTTACCTGTAGCTGCAAAGATATCAGAACCATATTTAACTAAGAAAAAATCGCTAATATTCATTTATGGTTTGAACATCCCTAAACAGTCTAAAAAAGCGATCGCCTCTGGCTGAGAAGACTTTAAAAATTTTGCGGGTGTTTCTAATACTACCAAGCGCCCCTTTTCCATTAAACCAATGCGAGAAGCAAGAACAAAGGCTTCTTGAATATCGTGGGTGACAAAAACCACTGTTTTATTTAATTGCTGTTGAAGCTTGCGAAACTCTTGTTGCAATTCTAAGCGCGTAATTGGATCTAATGCGCCAAAAGGTTCATCCATTAATAATATCGGCGGATCGGCAGCTATAGCTCTTGCTACGCCTACTCTTTGGCGTTGTCCTCCCGATAATTCATGAGGATAGCGATCGCCAAATTGTACCGGATCTAAGCCAACTAACTGTAACAACTCGTAAACCCGCGCCTTAATTTGTTTGGGATTCCAACCTTCTAAAGAGGGAACTAAACCAACATTGCGGGCGATCGTAAAGTGAGGAAATAAGCCAATTTCTTGAATTACATAGCCAATAGTGCGCCGCAACTTAATTAAATCCCAATCCTTTGTCGATCGCCCTTGGACTCTAACTTCGCCTCCAGTGGGCATAAATAAACCATTAATTAGTTTCATAGTGGTAGTTTTGCCGCTACCACTACGCCCTAAAAGTATTAAAGCTTCTCCTTGATATACAGAAAAGTTGAGATTGGATACTAAAGAGCGAAGTCCAACGCTAAAAGTAACATTATCAAACTCTACAGCAATTTCTTTATCTTCTGGCATGGTTGGCTAGAACAATAATAGGTCTATGAATGTGCGATCGCGCTGACTGAAAAGCAAAGCTATACAGGAAAAAATACGATAATGCCTGGTAAGGGCTTAGGTTCTAATAAAATGCCCCACTATGAATATAGAAGACAATACTATGAATTCCTTTGCATCTATCAAAATCGATGGCTACCGCCGCTTATTTTCCATTGAAGTTGAGATGCGACCCTTAACAGTGATGATTGGCGCTAACGGTGTAGGTAAAACTTCATTATTAGAAATATTCTTGCTTCTAGCAGCATCCGCTAATGGTCAATTGCAGTCGAAAATTTCCGACATGGGCGGTTTGAGTGAAATGATGATTCGTGACAAAGCTGATAGTTTAGCTATTTCACTAACAATGAGTGTAGCCGGTGGATATGCACCATTAGATTACTACCTCCAACTCGATTCTAAAGGTCAGTTTTATGAAATTGGAGTAGAAACACTGACCCAAAAAAATGACCCCAAAGCTTATGAGCCATTTAAGCATATTGATTCTCATAAATTAAATATTCAATACTATCGATCTAGAGAGGAGGGGGTAGTACGCCCAAATTGGGATCACAATCCTTATGAGACATCACTTTCTCAAGTTCCTAAAATGTATCAAGAACCAGAGAATCTGCGTAAGCGATTAGCGTCATGTACGTTTTATGGTGCGTTAAACGTTGCCTCAAAAAGCCCCGTTCGTCTACCTCAATCAATGAGTCCTGCAACTCTACCAGGTGCGAATGGAGAAAATTTAGTATCTTGCCTTTATTATCTGCGGGAGACAGAGCCAGAGCGATTTGAAATCATAGAAGACACACTTGCGGCTGCTTTTCCAGATTTTGATCGTTTAGCATTTCCCCCCGTAGCAGCCGGAACCTTGGCTATGACTTGGAAAGACAAAAACTTTTCCAAACCTCTGTATATGCACCAATTGTCTGAAGGTACAGTAAGGTTTTTGTGGTTGGTAACACTTCTACAAAGCCCTAGTTTAACGGCTGTAACTTTAATTAATGAGCCGGAAGTCAGTTTATATCCAGAATTATTACGACTTTTGGCGGATTTAATGCGAGAAGCTGCTAAAAAAACTCAACTAATTGTAGCAACTCACTCAGACAGACTAATTCGGTTTTTAGAACCCAAAGAAGTGCTAGTCTGTGATGCTGAAGATGGATTAACAACTATGAATTGGGCGGACTCTTTTAATTTAGAGAAATGGTTGCAAGACTATAGTTTAGATGAAGTTTGGCAGATGAATTTAATTGGCGGTCGTCCATGAAGATCGCAATTTTAGTTGAGGGAGCAACAGAACAGGCTTTTAAGCCGATTTTAGTAGCTTTTCTTAAGACGCGCCTACAAAAACAAATGCCTAAACTTAAGTTTATACCCCATGATGGTCGTATTCCTAAAGAAGAAAAACTCCAGCGCGTTGTGGAGTATTTGCTAAGTGATGATTATGATGCGGTAATTGCTTTAACAGATGTCTACACAGGCACAAAGGATTTTAAAGATGGAGCCGATGCCAAGAAAAAAATGACAGATTGGGTAGGAAACAACCCAAAATTCTACCCTCATGTAGCACAACCCGGAGTGCCGGAGCAAGTTAATCATAATAATCCGCCGTCTTATCGGATTAAAGAAATATTTGAAAGTGGCAAATGCGATCGTAGTTACAGCAAGATCCGCGATGCTCAACGCATTTTAAAAGACAATGACTTGATGGTAGCAGTTAATGTCTGTCCTAAACTAAAGGCTTTTATAAATACAATGTTATTGCTTTGTGCAGGCGATTTGATTACTTAGTGACACTATTGATAATTACTAAGGTAGATTTGGCGATCGCGCGATCGCAATATTTCCCCTCCGCAGTTAGATAAACTAGAAGCAACCCAACGACTGCAACTATTATGGTACAAAGCAGCGAAACTGATACTCCAATATTTCCCCCCAGCGATTTATTGAGCGATGAACCACCCTTGGAAACTTACCGCCACCTCAAACAAATCATTTTACTACTAACTAGCCTAGAACGATTGTGGCAAGACCGTCAGGACTTCTTTGCTGGGGCTAATTTGAGTATCTATTACAGCACTCGTCAACGCAAATCTGAAGATGTCCGAGGACCTGATTTATTTGTGGTGCTAGACACCGAACGCAAGGAACGCAAAAGCTGGGTAGTTTGGGCGGAAGATGGCAAGTATCCCAACTTTATTTTGGAAATTTTATCCGACTCTACCGCTAAAACTGACCGAGGCTTAAAAAAGCAACTGTATCAAGACATTTTTCGCACCCCCGATTACTTCTGGTTTGATCCCTATACTCTTGAGTTTGCGGGGTTTCAACTTAATTATCGTCAGTATGAGGCGATTTCCCCAAGCGATCGCGGTTGGCTGTGGAGTCATGAATTACAGCTATATCTAGGCATCTTGAACGAACAGTTACGGTTTTTTACGCCGGAGGGAGATTTAGTTTTAATCCCAGAGGAAGCAGAAGTAATTAGCAACCAAAGAACTACTCAAGCCGAAGCAGAATTACAAACTGAGCGCCAAAGAGCCGAAACTGAGCGCCAAAGAGCCGAAACCGAGCGCCAAAGAGCCGACTTCTTGCTACAAAAACTGCAAGAATTAGGCATCGATCCAGAAACAAAAATGTGACCTCTAACTCTTGACTAAAATTACCCAGTTTGGCGATCCTAGGGCTAGAGGGTTTTGTTATTGGTATTTGAGGTAAATTTAGTGGATATTCAGCAGCTACGCCAATCATTGAAAGTTAAATGGCTTCTTTACTATCGGCGAAATCGCCCTTGGATGACAAAATTACGCATTTGGGGAACTTATGACGGTCAGCGCCGCCCTTCTTCTAGCTTTATTCTGGCAACTTTAACGAATTTGGAACCGCAACTAATTCAAATGTTTCCTTTTATTGTGGCTTTGAGCAATCATCCCGATCAAATTGTTGCGGCTTTAGGACTAAACTTTAATCCTGAAGTAGAGATTAGATCGCTCACAGAAGCTACAAATAATGTAGAAATTACCACTACAGCAAATAATGCAGAAATTAATTCTAGTAGTAATGGCATAACTTACAGCACTACAATAGTGCAAACTAATGGTGAAAATGGTGTTGCGCCAAAGCTTCCGGTAGCGAGTGACCAAGTGCGAGTAGCGCCTTCCAACCGAGTCAGTAATATTGCGTCTTGGGTAGATGAAAGTTGTACGGGTGTAGGAACTAGCAATAGTTAAAGGGAAGCTTTTAAAACTTCCCTTGATGACAGCATTAGAACGTAAAAGTAGTTCTGAGCGCTCCAATTACGATATCGTTATTATCTTGATTAAAACCAGGGGCGGTAATCCAAATAACCCCTGGGGTAATTGAGATATTTTCTGTAACCTGAAACTGATAAAACCCTTCTATATGTAGGGAAGTATCTTCATCTTCACCTAGTTCTGCATCTATATTCGGATTGGAGGAACTGATGCTAGAATCAGTAACTTTTGGTTCCATCCCGAATACAAAACCTAGCAAGTTTCCTTCTTTACCCAAATCTGGAAAAGCTAAGGTGACAGCATAATTCCAGACATTAATGTCGCCGCGATCGAATAATCCTCCTGCTGTAGAAAGCAACTGTGTATTGGTATAGCCAACCCAACCACCTAAAACAAAGCGATCGCTCAATTGCCATGATAATTCAACACCGTAGGAATTACTGCTAGTTGGTACATCTACTGAGGGTAGGTCTAAGTCTTCAAAAAATGTATCATCAAACCGAGCAAAGCTATTGCGTCCGCTACCAGTACCTGTATCATCACCGTTGTAGGAATTGATGTAAGTTAAGCCAATATTTAATCTTTCAGTGGGCTTAATTACTACTTGAGCTAAAGTGCTGTAAGGTCCTTGAAACAAACCCTCGCCAACGGCTGGGCTGTTCGCGTCTCCTGCCAAATAGCCTAAACTAAGTTCCAAGGATTCGCCTAGCTGTTTTCTAATCCCTAAACCCGCACCATCTCCCAAATAATAAATCGGATTGCGCGTACCAAAACTAGACAACGCCCCCGAGCCGCCATCTCCATCCAAAAAATTAACGGTACTTGCAAAGTCATCAAATGCTGTCCCCACTGCACCGAAAACAACTTCTGTACTCTCGCCAATAGGCAAGCTATACAACAGCACTTCTAAGCCAATCGCATTACCTTCATCTTGAGTAAATGCTAATTCTCCCTCGGCTGTACCCGTCACGCTAGAAAATCCGGCAAAGTTTCCGGTAGCAAGTCTCGTTATCAGCGCGTCTCGCCCGGTAAAACTTGTTTCAAATTCTAACCGCGTTCTGTTTACAAGTACGGTAGATGGATCTAGGTCATTACCATCAACATCATCTCCGGTAACAATCCCGGCTACCGCCGCTACTACTTCCCCGCTTAATTTAGTTGTTGTAGAAAATTGATTTGCTTCAAGTTCTGCTGTGGCTACTTCCAAAGCATCAACTCGTCCGCGCAGGCTGGCTAATTCGGCGGCAAATTCTTCTTGCAGCCTTTGTAATGTTGCTAAGTCTTCTCTTTTGACTAAATCGTTAGTAGCTGTAGCAATTAACTCGTTTACCCTATCTAAACAAGCATTTAACCCGGCAGCAAATTCGTACCTTGTTAAAGCTCGGTTTCCCCGGTAAGTACCGTCAGGATACCCTGCAATACATCCATAACGCTCTACTAACGATTGCAATGCTTGAAATGCCCAATCTGTCGGCTGAACGTCCGATAATTGCGAAACCGACGTAACTTGAGCCATTGAGTTATCTGAGGCGGCTGGTTCTTCGGCGATCGCTTTGCCAACCCCTAGCACTGTTCCGCAAACAACTGGACTAACCAACAAAAAGTTCCATAAACTTTTGTACATTTATCTTACTCCTCACTACCCAAATTTTAAAAACATACTTTCTTACTAAGACAACGGTCTAATAGCTAGAAAGCTATTACTAGCTATCAATTACACTGCTGCAACATTCTGCAAAATACCATAATGGTTGATAAAAATTTGCATTTATAGTCAAAATTTTCCCTGTTTATGAGTATGATTCTCATTATATAAAATATAATAATATTCATGCTCATTTAATTACTGCTTAAAATGCGTTGTCAGAAAAGCTTACTTTTAGTGGGACTAATATGTTCAGCTTTAACAGGCTGCAACCAGTCCTATTCCCAGATACAGCAACCATCTCCAGCACCCAAACTTAAAGTAGTTGCTACCTTTTTGCCGATGTATTGGTTTACCAAAGCCGTAGTGGGAGAAGAACAACCAGTAGAACTGTTGATTCCCCCAGGGACAGAAGTTCACGATTATCAAGCAACACCAGCAAATGTAAGTGCGATCGCCACGGCTAATATATTAGTAAAAAACGGTATTGATTTTGAGGAGTTTTTAGACGGAACTGTAAAATCCGCTCAAAATCCTCAATTAAAAGAGATTAACGCTAGTGCAAATATAAAGTCTTTAGCGGGAAATCCTCATGTTTGGCTAGATCCAGTTTTAGCAAAGCAACAAGTAATAAATATCCGCGATGGTTTAGTTGCTGCAAATCCTGAAAATAAAGCGACTTATCAAGCTAATGCTACAGCTTACATCCAAAAACTAGAAAAGCTTGATGCGAAATATAAGCAGCGTTTACAAAAGTATCCAAATTGTACCTTTATTAGTTTTCACGATGCTTATCCTTACTTAGCTAATCGCTATCAAATTAAACAAGTTGCAGTCGTAGAACTTCCTGAAGATCAGCTTTCACCTACAGATGTACAAAAGACAATTAATGCCGTGAAGCAATACAAAGCCAAAGCTATTTTTGGCGAACCAGGTGTTGACAATAAATTGCTTAAAGCTCTATCTCAAGACTTAAATTTAACTTTGCAACCCTTAGATTCTTTAGAGTCTGGGACGCTCGATCCGCAGCATTATTTTACAGCAATGCAAGGAAATTTAAAAACTTTAGAATCCGCTTGCAAGTAGGTAGTTATGAAAAATCAATTACCAATATTAAAAGTTGAAAATTTAACCGTTGTGCGCGGAAAGTATCTAGCAGTCAGAGATGTTTCCTTTGAATTATTACCAGGAACAAATACAGCAATAGTAGGGGCAAATGGCGCGGGAAAAAGTACGCTAGTTCAAGCAATTTTAAACTTAATCAAGCGTTCTTATGGTAGAGTAAATATTTTTGATTGTCCCATTGAGCACTTAAAATCTCTACGTTCTCAAATTGGCTATATGCCGCAAAACTTTATATTCGACCGCAGTTTTCCCATTTGTGTTCGAGAATTGGTAGGAATGGGTTGGCTAAAAAATAAAGGAATCGCAATTTTTTCTCGCCAACATCATTACCAAAGACAAGCCGCAATTAACCAAGCTTTAAGGCGAGTAAACGCCGAACGTTTACAACATAGAGCAATTGGTACTCTTAGCGGTGGTGAACTCAAGCGAGTATTATTAGCTTATTGCTTAGTAATGCCGAGAAAACTGTTGGTTTTAGATGAAGCCTTTGCTGGAGTAGATGTGCAAGGAACAGCAGAGTTTTATCAATTATTAGACCAGTTAAAACAAGAGGAAAACTGGACAATCTTACAAATTTCTCACGATATTGATATGGTAAGCCGTCATTGCGATCGCGTTATTTGTTTCAATCAAACTATAGTTGCTGATGATACGCCCATTGCTGCCCTTTCTCAAGAAAACTTATTAGCTACGTATCACCCCAGTAAAAATAAATCTTTGCCGCGAAATTTTAATTTCGACTACAACTAATTTTTGCTTCTCGTTAATTCAAGAGTAATTTTGCCGCCAAAGTCAGGAATTGGCGCAGCAGATTTACTTAATTGAACTTTAACTTGTGCTATACCACCAATATCTAAAATAGATTTAGCTATTTCTGTAGCTAGTTTTTCCACCAAAGCAAACTTAGAAGTTTTAATTAGCTGCTGGACGTTGCTAATAATGCTGCGATAATCGATAGTGTCGGTAATGCGATCGCTTGAACCCGCTATAGACAAATCCAACCACAGCGTCACATCTACCTCAAACCATTGTCCCAATACTTGTTCTTCAGCTAAGTAGCCAGTGTAACCATAGCTGCGAATCCCAGTTAGTTGAATCAAATCCATAATTTTCCTCAAATGCCAGCAAACCGCCAACTAAAATAGTAAGAGCTTGCTTACTCAATAATGGGGTTTGTCCCCGCTCAATGATTGATTATAGAAATACCAATCTACTTTTTGCTTCCGTACTGACAGAGACACTCAAGTGTCTGGGTTTGACTACCGCCGTTATCTGCCCTGGTTCGCGTTCTACGCCGCTTGCGATCGCCTTTGCAAGGCAAACAGGTATAGAAGCCATTCCAGTCCTTGACGAGCGCAGCGCTGCCTTTTTTGCCCTGGGAATAGCCCGCAGGTGCAAGCTTCCGGTGGCGCTGGTATGTACTTCGGGTACGGCGGGAGCAAATTTTTACCCAGCGATAATTGAAGCAAAAGAAAGCAGAGTACCGATACTCGTTTTAACTTGCGATCGCCCGCCGGAACTTAGAGATTGTCATTCAGGGCAAACTATCGATCAACTAAAATTGTACGGCACTTACCCAAATTGGCAAACGGAACTAGCTTTACCATCGGTGGATATGGGGATGTTGGCATATTTGCGCCAAACAACGATTCATGCTTGGGAAAGGGCGCTTAATCCTGTAGCTGGGGTGGTGCATATAAATGTCCCGTTTCGAGATCCTTTAGCGCCGCTTCCTGATGGGATTGCAGATAATTTTTTGATTGAGGAAGACTTTTTTAGTAGTGTAAATCTGCGATCGGTTAAACTTATGCAGACATCCGCGCCTATATTTCCGGTGCAATGGCAAGAATCTAGGCGCGGTATTATTATTGCTGGGGTTGCACAACCAGAAAAGGCGCAAGAATATGTAAATGCGATCGCGCATTTATCTAAACTTCTTCAGTTTCCCGTACTAGCAGAAGGTTTATCCCCTGTTAGAAACTATACCAACTTAAATCCCTATCTTATTTCTACCTACGATTTACTTTTAAGAAATACGGAGTTGTCAAAGCAGCTTAAGCCAGAAGTTGTAATTCAAATTGGTGAATTACCAACAAGTAAAGAGTTGCGAACTTGGTTAACTTCTCCACAAATTGAAAGATGGGTGATTGATTCTAGTCATCATAATTTAGATCCGCTTCATGGTAAAACAACTCATCTGCAAACTTCTATAGAGCAATTAGCTGAAACTTACAAGTTTTCTCCCAAATCTCACAACTCTTACTTGCAACTATGGTGTGAATGTGAAGCTAAAGCTAGAGCAAAAATAGATAGTAGCATGGCAGAAATAGAGCAAATTTTTGAATGTAAAACTGCTTGGTTATTATCAAAAGCTTTACCATCGGGAACGCCTTTGTTTATTTCTAATAGTATGCCAATTAGAGATGTAGAATTTTTCTGGCAACCTAATAATTCAAAAATTCACCCGCTTTTTAATCGCGGTGCAAATGGAATTGACGGTACTTTGTCAACAGCCTTAGGAATAGCTCATCGTCAGCAAAGTAGCGTAATGTTAACGGGGGACTTAGCTTTATTGCATGATACTAATGGATTTTTGTTAAATAATAAGTTTATTGGACATTTAACAATTATCTTAATTAATAATAATGGCGGTGGTATCTTTGAAATGTTACCGATCTCTAAGTTTGAACCACCTTTTGAAGACTTTTTTGCCACGCCTCAAAATATTAATTTCGCGTCACTATGTGCAACTTATAATGTAGAACATGAGTTGATTAAATCCTGGGAGCAATTGCAGCAAAGATTGAAAGAACTTCCAATTACAGGAATTAGAGTTTTAGAATTACAAACTAACCGTAAATTAGATGCTAAATGGCGACAAGAAAATTTAGGTAAGTTTGCAGCAGATATAGTTTAAGCTTTACTAAAAATCAGCAAGTGTTGAGATGGTAAAAAGCTTTGAGTTTCTACCCATTCTAAACCTACGGCGGACATTTCCTTAATTGCTTGCTTTTGGGTCATTTTGTGCAGCTTTTTAATCGCAATAAATGGATTTTCTCGTCGATATTCAACTAATACTACTTTGCCTTTAGGTTTAAGTGCTTTGACGACTTCTTGCATTATTTCATGGGGTTGGGATAACTCGTGATAAGCATCAACCATAATTGCTAAATCAATACTATTTTCCGGCAAGTTAGGATTAGTAAGAGTGCCTAAAATAGGCTGTACATTAGTAATATTATTTTCCTTTTTTATAAACTCAATAATATCTAACATTTCTGGCTGAATATCTATGGCTAAGACCTTGCTCAAAGGCAATTTTTGTGCTAACTTAAAGCTAAAATAGCCTGTACCTGCGCCTATATCCGCTACAACGCTTGTAGGAGCGAGATTTAAAGCATCTATCAGCTTCTGTGGTTGTTCTTCAACTTCCCGTGACGGACGCTCTAACCAAAGAGCTTCGGTATGCCCCATAACTTTAGCTATTTCTCTACCTTGATAAAACTTACCGATACCATCAGGGCTGTGGATGGTTCTCAATTGATAAATATTATCTGTGGTTGCGGCTACTGTTCCACAAGCACCCAGCAGCAGACAACAGCAAAGAATGCAAAGTTTTAAGGCAAGACAATTCTTAAACATATTACTTCCAATTACGCTTGGCTTGCTCTAATACATAGGCGGAGACATCGAGAATTTGCTGCTCGGTGAGACGACCTTTGTAAGCTGGCATAGCATATTGACCATTTTTGATTAAAGATGCGATCGCATCCGTCGAATCCATCCCAAATTTTTTTAGGGCTTTTGACTTTAAACTCTTACCACGCCGAACAATATTACCGCCATTTATATGACAACCCGCACAGTTATTAGTAAAAAGTGTAGCTGTCTCCATCGTTGATGCCGCTACTGGAGTAGTAACGAGGATTAAAAATGCGATCGCGCTGACTAAAATAGTTACTATTTTTTTCATTAATCTACTTAGTTTTATTTAATATTATTTTAGCAGTAATTTAATATCTATCTATTAAAATGAGTTTGGTCTAACTCATGTATTTGATTCACAAAACTATGATTGCTTACACTATCGTTAAAATGATTAAATAACATAAAAAACAACTGCATTGCAAATCAGAAATTTTACATAAGTGAAGTGAAAATAGGGCTAACAACTATGAAGCATAAATATCTATTAAAAATACATTAAATATAAAGTAAATATACTCGTTCGACTATATTGGCAGAAATGCGCTCGCACTCAATTCATTGATGCTTTTTGGGTAGAAGCTACTTATGAAGAAGCGGAAAAATTAATTTATCCCTTACTCTCACCTGAGAGCATTAAGGAATTAAAAATTTACGCAAAAAACGGCGAAGAATTTTCCGCAACGCTTAGTAATATACCTCGTTCTTATTGTTTTCTCGTTTCTAGAGATGCAATCCGCATTCAGCCTTTTTTTACCCATTATCCCTTTAGTCATACGTGGAATGGGTATTCGCCATTTAAAACATTGCCAGAGCATTACATTAATACTCTGGAGCAATTAAACAATATCGCGCTTTCTACAGAAGATTAAACCACCCTATGCGATCGCTCTTGACGTTCGTGTATAAGTCTTGTAGTATGCATGTAGTATAAAAATAGGCAAATGTTTATGCCCTACGAAAAACTAGATATATCTACGCCCAAACCAGTGCTTTCTTGGGCAAATCATGCTTTGGGGGGACAAGAAACCCAGATGGCAAAAAATGTCGCAAGTTTACCCTTTGTATTCAAGCACGTAGCATTGATGCCTGATGTTCACCTAGGCAAAGGTGCATTGGTGGGATCGGTAGTTGCAACTACCGATGCGATTATCCCGGCGGCTGTGGGCGTTGATGTGGGTTGCGGAATGGGTGCAATTAAAACTCCATTTACCGCCAAACAACTAGAAGGTAAGCTAAAAAAAATCCGGTTGGATATTGAAGCAGATATTCCTGTTGGATTTAATCAAAATAAAGTTGTCGAGAAATCTGTAACTAATTGGCAAGGCTGGGCTGAATTTAAAGATTTACATCCGGGAGTGCAGCATTTAGAAAGTAAAGCCATGAACCAAATGGGTTCCCTTGGAGGCGGAAATCACTTTTTAGAAGTTTGTATTGATAGCGAGGATCAAGTTTGGCTAATGCTGCATTCTGGTTCGCGCAATATCGGCAATATGTTAGCTCAAAACCATATCAGCACAGCGAAGGAATTAGCCAAGTTAGCAGATACTCGTTTACCCGATGCAGATTTAGCTTACTTTGTTGCAGGTACGCCAGAATTTGCCGCTTACTGGCACGATTTGCAGTGGGCGCAAAATTACGCCCGTTTTAACCGAGATGTGATGATGGCTCGTTTTAAGCGGATTGTAGAAAAGCATTTGGCTGGTGGTAAACCAACTAAACCTTCGCTATCGGTAAATTGCCATCACAATTACGCCGAAAAAGAAGTGCATTTTGGCGAGAGCGTATACGTGACTCGCAAAGGCGCAGTACGAGCGCGAGA
The DNA here is from genome assembly GCA_019359635.1 of Chroococcus sp. CMT-3BRIN-NPC107. GTDB lineage: Bacteria > Cyanobacteriota > Cyanobacteriia > Cyanobacteriales > Chroococcidiopsidaceae > Aliterella. The sequence goes on along the minus strand of JAHHGY010000032.1, from coordinate 20,189 downwards.
GGAAGACTACGGCATTATTCCTGGTTCAATGGGGGCAAAATCTTTCATTGTTAAAGGGAAAGGTAATGTAGATAGTTATTGCTCTTGCAGTCATGGCGCGGGGCGTTTGATGTCTCGCAATAAGGCAAAGCTCAACTTTACTCTTGACGATTTGGTCGAGCAAACCAAGGGCGTAGAATGTCGCAAAGATGAAGGTGTTTTAGATGAAATTCCCGGCGCTTATAAATCTATAGATACGGTAATGAGCAATCAAGCTGATTTGGTTGAAGTTGTGGCAACTCTCAAACAAGTTGTTTGTGTGAAAGGTTAATTATTTGGGGCGGGCATTTTGTCCGCTTTTTTATAAATGGATTTTTATTGTATTCGAGCAATTAATCAAGATGATGTCCCATTTTTATGGGATATGTTGTACGAGATTCGGAGTTTGCGTTGTGTACGAGAAGAAAAAATACCTTCACGAGATGTTTTGCAAACTCCCGATTTAGCAAAATATCTTCAAAACTGGGGACTTAAAAGCGATCGCGGATTTATTGCTCTTGACGCTGAAACGCCTATTGGCGCAGCTTGGTATCGCCTTTTTACAGTAGATAATCGCGGCTATGGCTATGTAAACGATCGCACTCCAGAACTTGCTATCGCACTTCTCCCCCAGTACCGCAACAAAGGGTTAGGGAAATCTTTACTAATTCATCTATTTGCACAAGCAAAAGCTGATGGTTACGGGCAAATTTCTTTAAGTTGCGCTCCAACCAACGATAATGCTCTGCACTTGTACCAAAAACTAGGTTTCGAGCAAGTTGGCGTATATATTATTCAAAACTGGATTATGAAAAAAGTTTTAAACTGACAAAATAGGAAGTATTGCTAGCGATCGCACTATGGTACAAGCACTCACAAAAATTACTCTAGAGGAGTTTCTCAAACTCCCAGAAACTAAACCCTATAGCGAGTATATAAACGGTCAAATTATCCAAAAACCAATGCCGCAAGGGAAACATAGTAAGTTACAAGGTAAGCTAGTTACGGCTATCAACGACCTAACCGAAGCAAAACAAATTGCTCTAGCTTTTCCAGAATTGCGTTGTACCTTTGGCGGACGTTCAATAGTACCAGACGTAACGCTTTTTGCTTGGGAAAGAATACCCGTTGATGAAAATGGCGATATTGCTAATGTATTTACAATTGCCCCTGATTGGACAATAGAAATTCTCTCGCCAGACCAACGTCAGACAAAAGTAACAGGAAATATCTTACACTGCCTAAATTCTGGCTGCAAACTAGGTTGGCTAATCGATCCAGAGGAAAAATCTGTGCTAGTTTATCCCGCTAATCAGCAGACAAGACTTTTAACCCAAAGCGATATATTACCAGTTCCCGATTTAGTTGCACACTTACGGCTGACGGTAGCAGATTTGTTTAATTGGTTAAAGTTGGGAAACTCTAGGGAGTTGGACGAGACTTGAGATTTTGGGCTTTATAGAAAGTTTCTAAACTATCGCGATCGCCTACATAACGCCAATGCCAAGGCTCATAACTTACTCCTTGGCGGTTATTTTTGGGAAAAGATAATTCAAAGCTATAACGCGCTGCATTGACGGACAACCACTTGTAAGCTCTAGTGGTTTCAAATTTTGTACTCAAATTTGTAGCGGGCGTGTTGCCATCGCCAATATCTACCGCATAGCCTGTATGATGTTCGCTATATCCAGGCGGTGCGCTGACTTCGGCTCGTTTGGTGGCAGTTTGTCCGCGCTCGGCTTTGACATCAAAAAATAGGTGCTGTTGGTCTTTAACAGTGCGAAAACCAGAAATTGGCACTAACACCACCCCAGAGGCTCTAGCTGAGGCACTCATAGCATTAAATTGTTGGGCGGCGGCTTTACGCAGCTTGAAACGCCGATCGCTTGAAATTGGTTGTAAATCTTTTGGAGATGCTTCGGGATAAGCAAAATGTCCTAATAGTACGTTTTCGTTACTTGGGCGATCGCTTGTTGGTGGTACAGGAGAAACGGTAACGGCAGATTGACTAACTTTACTCGGTGGTGAAGCATTCAAAGACCATAATAAAGAGATCGCGCCAATTACGCCTAATCCAACCAAACTACTAATTATCACCACCGACTTAAAACGACGACGAGGTATAACTTTACGATTGTCCCTTAACGCCTCTGGAATATCATCTAAAGAGCGGGAGGGAACCTTTTTCGGTTTTTTAGAAAAACTTGCCTTATCCACAAACCAACTCCTGCACTTGTTGACTCGCCATTAGCCAATTTTAGACTAAGGGGTAATTAAGTGCCGAGGCTTTACTGTAAAACCTTGATGAATATATTTAAAGTATCTTTATATTTCGGTTGCTGATGAAGCTTTTACAACTCTATCTACCGCTAATTGCCTTAGTTTCATTAGGGTTTATGGGTGGCAAACTTTCCCCAATTATTCCTCTTTACTTGGGACAATTTTTATTTTGGGTTGGTGTTCCCCTTAGCATTATGGCTTTTTTGCGCCAAGCCGATTTATCGGGAGCTATTTGGGTTGCGGCAATGTTTGCTTGGATGGCAATTTTTTTCGGGGCGGGTTTAGCGTGGGTTTGGATAAATTGGCAAACTGACAAAAAAAATGTTTTAACTTCTTGGCAGCGACCAACCCAAGGTAGTTTTATTTTGGCGGCAATGGCAGGAAACACTGGTTATTTGGGCTATCCAGTAACTTTAGCGTTTGTAGGTACTCAATACTTTGGCTATGCGTTATTTTACGACTTACTAGGGACTTCCTTGGGGGTTTGGGGATTGGGAGTTGCGATCGCGGCGGTTTACGGTGATGGAGTTCAAAGTCAATGGCAGTTAGTAAAAGCAATCGCCATTAATCCTAGTTTATGGGGTTTTGGCGTAGGGTTGCTTTTGCGTCAAGTTCCTTTACCTACTATTGTTGAGACAATTTTAAATACTTTAGGTTGGGCGATCGTTGCTTTGTCGTTGGTGTTAATTGGTATGCGTCTGCGTCAGCTAAATTCTTGGCACAGTTTACCAAAAGCATCTATTAGTTTAAGTATCAAAATGCTTGTAGTACCGTTACTTTTAGGGAGTATTTTGTCTTGGTTTGGGGTAACGGGGGCGACGAGATTAGCGATCGTTTTACAGATGGCAATGCCTCCTGCTTTTGCTACTTTAGTAATTGCCGAAGTTTACGATCTCGACCGCGATTTGAGCGTTACGGCTTTAGCTTTGGGTTCTGGAGGATTGCTCGTAACTTTGCCAATTTGGTTATGGCTATTTAGCTAAAGACGTTTGTAAAAGTTGAAATTTTGTTTTGCTAAAATTTCAACTTTAAAATTAAGGTTGAAGCAGCCTTTTGGGATATCGAATTGGAGTAGAGACCTTGCAGTGCAACGTCTCTACTTTAGAAAAATATGCGGTGTTGCAATGATGGCATCTGACGGCGGACTTGTTCGAGACGAGTAGGAGAAATTTCGGCGATCGCACAGCCTGGTTTATCTCCGGCATCGGCTAAAATAACGCCCCAGGGGTCGATAATCATGGCGTGACCGTGGGTTTGACGCAAAGCATAGTGTTGTCCCGTTTGGGCTGGCGCAATCACGTAACAGGTGTTTTCAATGGCTCTTGCTTGGAGAAGAATTTGCCAATGATCTTTGCCTGTATAGGCGGTAAAAGCTGCGGGAATAAATACTATGTCTGCGCCTTTATTTGCTAAGTGACGGTAAAGTTCGGGGAAACGCACATCGTAGCAAACTGATAAACCTAAATTGCCTAAATCTTTTGAGTTATAGACTTGGGGCATAGTTGTACCAGCCATGACGGTTTTAGATTCGCGGTAGGTATTGCCGTCGGGTAAGTTGACATCAAATAAATGAACTTTTTTGTAGCGAGCAATTTCTTGACCGTTGGGGTCAATTAGTAAGGCAGTATTGTAGACTTTATCTGCATCTACGGGAACGGGAAAACCGCCGCCTAAAATAGTTACTTGGAAGCGTTGAGCCATTGTTTTGAGGAATTTTTCGCTACTTTGAGCAATCGCTTCTGCTTGAGCGATTTTATCTACTTCCTCTCCCAAAAACGAAAAGTTTTCTGGTAATGTAATTAACTCCGCGCCCTGTCTCCTGGCAAGTTCGATTAATTCTTCAGCCTGAACTAAGTTTTTTTCAAGATCGGGCAGGCTAGTCATTTGAATTGCGGCGGCGAGATAAGACTTCATGAGTTAAATGGAAAACGTGCTTTGTAGACTATAAAAATATAAGTTTATTTGGGGATCGGTGCAATTAGAATTATCTACACAACTCCGGCAATCATTCCCGCAAGTAAAATAAATCCAATCCACACATTTTGACGGAACATCTCGCCGTAAGCGCTAGAAAGCATTGAGGGATTTTTTAACCGCGTGTATTGCCAAGCCCAAGAAATCGCCGCAAGTCCTAAAGTAAGCCAAAAAGCAAAGTTTAGCTGCATTGTTACTCCCAGCCAACCCATAAGTAAAACTGTAAGTGCAAAACATATCAATACTGCCATTGGTGCGTAGCTGCCAAAAAATAAAGCGCTAGAATTTACCCCTAGTTTGCGATCGTCCTCGCGATCGCTCATTGCATATATTGTATCGAAACCCAATGCCCACAGCACCGTTGCCCCCCATAGCAACCACGTTGCTTTATCTAAACTTGCTGTAACACTACTCCAGCTAATTAAAACTGCAAAACCCCAAGCGATCGCCATGACTAATTGCGGCACGGGAAACACTCGTTTAGCGGCGGGATAAAGGACAATTACGGGAACTGCGGCTACCGATAGCCAAAAACTTAACGGATTCAGGTAGGATGCGATCGCCCAAGCACAAATTAAAGCAACGATTGCTACGCCAAAACCCACTTTAACCGAGAGAGAACGTGTTGCTAGAGGGCGATTGCGGGTTCTCTCTACTTGGGAATCGATGTTTCGATCCCACAAATCATTGACTACGCATCCCGCCGCACTGGTGGCTAAAGTCCCGAAAACGATCGCACCGACTAAAGGCAATGGTGGCGAACCTTTTGCGGCCAAAAACACCGCCCACAAAGCCGGAATCATTAATATTAAACGTCCGGCGGGCTTATCCCAGCGTAAAAGTTTAACAATAGCAAGCCAAATTGGTACGGGAGTTTTTTCTGTTTGGGCGATCGTCATAGGATAAAAAATAACTAATTTTGTTTGCCATTTATACAATATCGTTGTTTATGAGTCTGGGTGCTGGGTGGTAAATCTACATGGTTAATTCTGTTTCCGCAAGTTGGCTGATTCCAACTCAAGTTGAGCAACAAATCCTCGCTGCTATTGACTTGGGGACAAATTCTTTACATATGGTGGTAGTAAAAGTCGAGCCGACACTACCAACTTTTACAATTATTGCCAGAGAAAAAGAGCCTGTAAGATTAGGCGATCGCGATCTAATAACAGGAAACTTAAAGTTAGAAGTAATCAAACGAGCGATCGCCACTCTTAGCCGTTTTCAAGAAATTGCTAAAACTCACAACGCCAATACAACGATTGCGGTAGCTACTAGCGCCGTGCGAGAAGCGCCTAACGGTAAAGAGTTTTTGCAGCAAGTAGACGAACAATTAGGGCTAAAAGTTGATTTAATTTCTGGTCAAGAAGAAGCTAGACGGATCTATCTTGGCGTATTATCGGGGATGGAATTTAACGATCGATCCCATATTATTATTGATATTGGTGGCGGTTCTACAGAGTTGATTTTGGGAGATAGTCACGAAGCGCGAAGTCTTAGCAGTACCAAAATTGGAGCGGTGCGCCTAACTACCGAACGCATCACTACAGATCCAATTAGCGATCGCGAATTTAACTATTTAACTGCCCATGTGCGCGGCGCTCTAGAGCGCCCTATTGAGGAGTTACGCGCCTTTTTGCAGCCGGGTGAAGTTGCCCGTTTGGTTGGTACTGCTGGCACTATAGAGACTCTAGCAACTATTAATGCGCGAGAAAAATTAGGGCTAACTCCTTCACCACTTACCGGATATCAACTTAGCCTCAAAGACTTACAGGATATAGTTAATCGGCTGCGAAAGCTTAATTATACAGAAAGAGCCGCCATTGCTGGGATTTCGGAAAGCCGTTCGGAAATTATCTTAGCTGGAGCAATTATTTTACTTGAAGCTATGAAGCTTTTGAGCATAGATACGCTGACAGTTTGCGAACGAAGTCTGCGAGAAGGGATTATCGTTAACTGGATGCTGGCTCACGGTTTAATAGAAGATCGTTTGCGCTACCAAAGCTCCATTCGGCAAAGAAATGTGATTAAAACAGCGCAAAAATATCAGGTTAACTTAGATCATAGCGATCGCGTTGCCAGTTTTGCGATTGCTCTATTCGACCAACTCCAAGGCAAGCTGCATAATTGGGGAGTAGAAGAAAGACAACTATTGTGGGCGGCGGCTATGCTGCATAATTGCGGCTACCATGTCAATCATGCTGCCCATCACAAACATTCTTACTATCTAATTCGTTATGGTGAATTACTCGGCTACACCGAAACTGAGCTAGAAATTATTGCGAATATTGCCCGTTATCATCGCCGCAGCGCTCCTAAGAAAAAGCACGAAAATTATCGCAATTTATCCAAGAACTCCCGCCAGCTAGTCAGCCAAGTTAGCGCCTTTTTACGCTTGGCGGTGGCTTTAGATCGACGACAAATTGGCGCTATTAGTCAATTACGTTGCAAGTACGATCCGACAACTCAAGAACTTTACCTTTACCTTAAAGCCGCAAATGCTAATGATGACTGTGCTTTAGAGTTATGGAGCTTAGACACCAAAAAAGCAATTTTTGAGGCAGAGTACGGCGTTAAATTAACGGCAAGTTTAGATCGCACGCCTATTTACCTTAAAGCTTAATTACGCAGCTTGCGATAGCGGTAAAACGTATAGGTATCAAATAATGCGCCGACAAAGCTACAAGCTAAACCAATAATTGCTATTCCTCTCCAGGAATTACCACTACCGAAGGCGGCTAAAAACTCGATTATACCTCGACTTATGGCTGCGGAAAATGCTGCAAGTCTTGGTAAATGACCAATTAAGGAAAAACTAACTAGCAGCCCAGATACTAAGAATATCGGAGCTACAAAGCTAAAAACGATTGTTAGCGCCAGGGTAGGGCGAAAACTTGGTAAAATGCTCATCTGCTGCATAATTTCGTTAGTTAACTCAATGCAAAAGTTTTTGGACAAAGGCTATTTTCTACAATAAACGCGATCGCGCTATAGGTAACTATGCCTTCAACAATCTTAAGTTTTCATTAAAAGTTTTGTAAACTACTCCAAAGTAATGTATAGGTGCGTATTAGATACCTTAAGCATATAGACTATCCAGAAAAGTCTTTTGGGCTACATTTAGGCAATTTTTTGGAGAAATTAGCAGTTTTTGGGCAAAAGGTAATTATGAGAACAAGTTATAGAAAAGTACGGGCTAGTAAATAGGTACAATAAAGCTTTTGCAGCAGGCAAAGAATGTGCAAAGCTCAAGCTTAAGAGTATGGGGTCAGCGCTTACTATCAGCGATTTTGCTAGGCGGACAAGTATTGTTTCACTTGCTCAAAGTCAAAATTCATCGCCGCAATACTATCGATCAAATGGCAGCCGTTGGGCCAGAATCATTGCTAATTGTCATCGTCACCGCCGCGTTTGTGGGGATGGTTTTTACAATTCAAGTAGCTAGAGAATTTATTAATTTTGGGGCAGTACAGGCAGTGGGAGGAGTTTTAGCGATCGCCTTGACGAGAGAACTTGCCCCAGTAATTGCCGCCGTAGTGCTGGCGGGTAGAGTATGTTCGGCTTTTGCCGCAGAAATTGGCACGATGCGAGTCACTGAACAAATTGACGCGCTTTACATCCTCAAAACCGATCCGATTGATTACTTGGTAGTTCCCCGTACCATTGCTTGCTGCTTAATGATGCCAGTTTTAACGCTGATCTTTTTAGTTACGGGATTAATTGGGGGCTTTTTGGTAGCAAATAACTTATACAACTTGTCTCAAAATGTGTTTTTTGATTCTGTCCAAAACTTCGTTAGCGTTTGGGATTTATGTAGCGCTGTAATTAAAGCCTCTTTTTTTGGCGCTTTAATTGCTGTAATTGGCTGTAGCTGGGGCTTAACAACTACCGGAGGCGCTAAGGGTGTGGGGCAATCTACCACCGCCGCCGTAGTTACGGCTTTACTAGCAATTTTTATCAGCAATTTTCTTTTAACCCTAGTGATGTTTCAGGGAAGCGGTAGCGCGGTGTTGTAATTAATCAGCACCAATTGTTTGGGCGTTGCTGAAAGTGTGATGATTTTCAATAGTTGGTTTACGAAAAAGCCAGAATTTCTGGTTTCACCTGCTTTATCCCATTACCAATTGGGCAACGCCATTGTTTGATACTACTAATTATGAACCAGCCTTGCCCTCTTTAAGAAGGCAAGGCTGGGGGGATTTCACTAGACTTGACCAAACTATACTTTGAGAAAATTACTCCCCTTTCCTTGTAAAAAAAGGGGTTTAGGTAAAATTAACCCTTAGACTTTGCTGCTCCTTCTCCGCCTTCTTGGGAAGGAGTAGAACTACTCGCTCCATCAGTTTTTGGCGGAGCTTCCTTTGCTTCGGAGTCACTGTAATAACGCCATTGCCAATTAAGAATCTCTGGCATATCTTCGCCATGCTCGGCGATATAATGCTTGTGTTCGATCCTTTTATCGTGCAACATCTGTTTGACGTGGGCGGCGGTGTATTTAAGTTTGGGTACGCGATCGATCGCATCATCTACCAAGCTAAAACGATCCAATTCATTCAACACCACCATGTCAAAGGGCGTGGTAGTTGTTCCTTCTTCTTTGTAGCCCCGCACATGAATGTTATGGTGATTTGTGCGCCGATAGGTTAGGCGATGAATCAGCCAAGGATAGCCATGAAAAGCAAAGATAATTGGCTTATCGGGGGTAAAGATAGAATCAAAGTCTTTATCGCTCAAGCCGTGCGGATGTTCGCTTTCTGGTAAAAGTTTCATTAAATCAACTACATTTACCACCCGGACTTTAAGATCGGGGAAGTGTTTGTAAAGCAAGTCTACCGCCGCTAAAGTTTCTAAAGTCGGGACATCCCCCGCACAAGCCATCACTACGTCGGGTTCTATTCCTTGGTCGTTACTCGCCCAACCCCAAATTCCGATACCTTTGGTACAGTGCTTAATTGCCGTATCCATATCCAAATACTGCAAAGCTGGTTGCTTTCCGGCAACAATGACGTTGACATAGTTACGGCTACGCAGACAATGATCGGTGACAGATAATAGTGTATTGGCATCGGGTGGTAAATAAACCCGAATTACCTCCGGCTTTTTGTTCATTACATGATCGATAAAGCCCGGATCTTGATGAGAAAAACCGTTGTGATCTTGTCGCCAAACGTGGGAAGTTAGCAAATAGTTGAGGGAAGCGATCGGTCTGCGCCAAGGAATATGACGGGTAGTTTTCAACCATTTGGCGTGTTGATTGAGCATAGAATCGATAATGTGGATAAAAGCCTCGTAGCAAGAGAAAAACCCATGTCTCCCTGTCAGCAAATAACCTTCTAACCAACCTTGACAAGTATGTTCGCTCAGTATCTCCATAATCCGGCCGTCGGGAGCAAGACGATCGTCTTCCGGGAGAATCTGCGCCGTCCAAGTGCGATCGCTTGCCTCAAATAAAGCATTAAGTCTATTAGAAGCAGTTTCATCAGGGCCCATGACTCGAAAGTTGCGGCTTTCTAAGTTTTGCTTCATTACATCGCCCAAAAACTCACCCATAACGCGGGTAGCTTCAGCGACAATAGTCGCTGGCTTATCGACCTCTACAGCGTAGTCGGCAAAATCCGGTAATTCTAAACCCTTAAGTAGCAAACCACCGTTAGCGTGAGGATTAGCCCCCATCCGACGGATTCCTTGGGGTGCTAAAGCTTGTAGTTCGGGCATCAAAGTCCCATGTTCATCGAACAGTTCTTCGCTTTTGTAGCTTTTCATCCACTGTTCGAGCAATTTTAAGTGTTCGGGCTTGGTTGCCATTTCAGCCAATGGTACTTGATGCGATCGCCAATAATCTTCGGTTTTTTTGCCATCAACTTCTTTGGGTCCCGTCCAGCCTTTGGGGGATTTAAGAATAATCATTGGGTACTGAGGACGCACTGTAAAGCCTTTAGTCCGCGCCTCGTGCCAAATTTCTTTAATATCTAAAATCGCTTTTTCTAAAGTTGCCGCCATCAACTGGTGCATGGCTTCTGGTTCCGAGCCCTCTACAAAATAAGGCTTGTAGCCGTAGCCAATAAATAAGCTTTCTAATTCTTCATGACTTATCCGCGCCAATACTGTTGGGTTAGCAATTTTGTAACCATTCAGGTGCAAAATCGGTAAAACTGCGCCATCAGTTGCCGGATTAAGAAACTTGTTACTATGCCAAGCCGTAGCTAAAGGACCCGTTTCTGCTTCGCCATCGCCAACAACACAAGCAACAATCAAATCGGGATTGTCAAAAGCCGCACCGTAAGCGTGAGAAAGGGAATAACCAAGTTCGCCCCCTTCGTGAATTGAGCCTGGGGTTTCTGGCGCGACATGACTGGGGATGCCTCCGGGAAAAGAAAATTGCTTAAACAGCTTTCTCATCCCTTCATAATCTGGGGAAATATGAGGATAAACCTCGCTGTAGGTTCCCTCTAAATAAGTATTTGCCACTATCCCAGGACCGCCATGACCAGGACCAGCTATGTATATAACGTTCAAGTCTTGAGCTTTAATTAGGCGGTTGAGGTGGACGTAAATAAAGTTCAAACCTGGGGTTGTTCCCCAATGACCTAACAGCCGGGGCTTGATGTGTTCGATTGAAAGCGGTTCGCGCAGTAATGGATTGTCTTGCAAATATATTTGCCCGACCGATAAGTAATTTGCGGCCCGCCAGTAGGCATTGATTTGATGCAGTTCTTCTGTACTTAGGAGCAGGGCTTGTGGGAGAGTCGTTACTACCATAATTGAGTGCTTTTGTACTTTAGATTTGCTATCTATTAGCCAGGCCAGCTAATAGCTGTTAGGTTTATGGTAGTTACTCCCGTCAGAAATTGCTTGCTTTTTTAGTTAGCCTTCATCATCATGTCCGTAAGCTTGCCAAGCTAGTTCTACCAAAGCGTTAATAATGGCTGTGGCGACTACCGCGCTACCTTTGCGTCCGTCAATCCGAATATGAGGCACGTTAGAATCGTTTAAGCGTTGTTTGGCTACATCTACGTCAACAAATCCTGCGGGCGTACCAACTACTAAAGCTGGTCTAATTTCTTCCGATTCAATTAATTCTAGTAGCGCTGTCAATGCTGCTTTTCCTTGACTGATCACAAAGATTGCTTCGGGATACCTTTTTGCTAAAGTTTCAATTCCCCAAGAATTGCTGCTAAGTTGTTCTTTTTGGCTCCAACTATGAGCATCTGCACTACAATAAACTGGATTTGCAAAAGTCTTTTGAATATGAGATGTGATGCCTACTTGTACCATTGGCAAATCGACAATAATGGTACTACGAGCGGCTAGGGCGGCGGCTCCGGCAGGTAAAGCGCGATCGCTAAATCGAATTAAAGATTTATATTCAAAGTCCCCCGTAGCATAAATTACCCGTCTAACTATTTCGTACTGAGCGGGGGAAAATCCATAATCGCCAATTTCACGGTCAATTAATGCCAAATTTTGGGCATCGTTTATCTGCCATTCCATTTGAATTCGGTAAGGTGTGAGGGGAATATTGGAAAGCTAAAAAGTAAATTTTATGCTTCCGCCCTTATCCTACCCTGTAGTTACTAACTATCGCTCCTGGCGCTCAAAAGGCGACTAATGCTAATTATATTTCTGGTTTAATATCTCGCAGCATTAACTCCTCAAGAGCCTGTCTTGGGGTAACTTTACCTGTAAGCAAGCGATGCACTTGGGCAGTAATTGGCACAGAAATATTGTGTTGCTGGGCGCGTTGCATCAAAACTTTGGCAGTATTTACCCCTTCGGCAGTTCCTTCTAAACTGGCTAAAGTTGCTGCTAAAGTTTTCCCTTGAGCTAAAGAGTAGCCTACTTGATAGTTGCGACTTAAAGGACTATTGCAAGTTGCCAGCAAGTCGCCTAAGCCCGACAAACCGTAAAAAGTCTCGGTTTTTGCGCCCCAACTATTACCAATTCTGACAATTTCTGTAAGTCCGCGCGTCAGGAGCGCCGCCTTAGCATTTGTACCTAATTGTAAGCCATCACAGGCTCCGGCGGCGATCGCCATGACATTTTTTAGGATGCCGCCAAGCTCTACGCCTACGGGGTCAAAATTTGTATAAACCCGAAAACGCGAAGAAGAAAAAGCCCCTTGCACTATTTGGGCCGCGCCAATATCGTTACTAGCTACCACCGTTGCGGCGGGTAAGTTTTGCTCAATTTCTTTTGATAAATTTGGTCCGCATAAAATCACTACAGGATGAGTAGGAAAAACCGCTTGCCAAATCTGTGCTGGGGTTAAAGTTGTAGAAGGTTCTAAGCCTTTGGTAGCACTAACAAAAATTGCTCGCGAATAAATAGGCAATAGTTTAATTTCTGTAGCTACGGCTCTTACACCTTTCATAGATACCGCCGATAAAACTATCTCAGCGCTGTCTATAGCCTCCTCTAACCCGATCGAACCGCTACGCGACCATAAACGCACGTTATGACCGTTGGCGGCGGCTAGTTTAGCTAGAATCGTTCCCCAAGCTCCCGCACCCAAAATAGTTATGGTTATCTGACGCACAGCTATTTATTTCGCGGGTGACGTTGCATTAATTCTCTAACTTGTTCGGCGCGATAAGAGCTACGAGTTAGAGGAGAAGATACTACCTGTAAAAAACCAATATATTCGCCAAACAGCCGCCAAGCATCAAATTGTTCTGGGGTAACAAAGCTTTGAACTTGTAAATGTTTTTGACTTGGTTGCAAGTACTGCCCCAGAGTCAGAATATCGCAATCTATTGATCGCAAATCCATCATTACTTGCCGAATTTCCGCATCGGTTTCTCCCAAACCTACCATTAAGCCAGATTTAGTATATACTCCCGGTGCAACAGAGCGCGATCGCCTTAATACTTCCAAAGTGCGATCGTAATCTCCTTGGGGGCGCGTGCGACGATACAAACGGGGTACAGTTTCGGTATTGTGATTTAGTACCTCTGGTGCTGCAAGCAAGATGGTTTCTAAAGCTTGCCAATTTCCGCACAAATCAGGAATTAATACTTCAATAGTTGTTTGCGGCGAGGTAGCTCGAATTGCCTCAATGCAGCGTACAAACTGACTTGCACCACCATCAGACAAATCATCCCGATTTACGGAAGTAATGACAACATGATTTAATTTTAGTCGCTTGACTGCTTGAGCTAGTCTATCGGGTTCGGTAGCATCTATTGGTTTAGGCTTTTTCTCAAAATCTATATCGCAGTAAGGACAAGCTCTAGTACAAGCTGGGCCCATAATCAAAAATGTTGCTGTACCCGCGTTGAAGCATTCGCCAATATTTGGACAAGAAGCTTCTTCACACACCGTATTTAGACTTAAATCCCGGAGAATTTCCTTAACGTTCCCCACGCGCTCCCACTGAGGCGCTTTTACCCGCAACCACTCTGGTTTGACAGTCACAATTAGTTTTTCATTTAGGTGTTAATCAGCATCGATCTTAACAGGCAAGTTGTATTAGGATGTGATCGCTCTTTAGGACAAGCAAAGCTACATTTGCTCTGGATCGATTCCCATCTCACGTAATTTTGCTTTCAATGTTTCGTTACGCTTTTTCTCTGTTTCTAGTTGAGTGACCGCCTCCTCTGCCCGTTGTCGCTCTTGGTCGGCTCGTTGTCGTTCTTGGTTGCGTAAGCCATCTAATTCGGCAAAAGTGAGGAATTTCTCACCATCAGCTCTAAAAATTTCTAAAGTACCAGAAGAAGCCGCAAACCGCACGCCTAAGCGAGGACTTACCCAACCGTTCATCTCATCAATCACTTGTAGCTTGTCTTCTGTTCGCAACCAACCTGTTAAATCTATATCGTCGGGATCGTAAATGTAGTATTCTTCTACTCCATAACGGTCATAGAATTGAAACTTTTTCGCCATTTCACCCAAGCGATTTCCAGGAGAAAGAATTTCAAATACCACTTGGGGATTGATATTTGCTTCTGTCCATTGCTTGTAAGACCCCCGGTCGCCTTTAGGTCGTCCAAAAACCACCATCGCGTCCGGCGCTTGACAAATGGTTCGTTCTCCTTCCACCGGATACCAAAGCAGATCCCCCGCGACAAAAACCTCTGGTTGATTGGCAAATATCAGTTCTAAATTTTCTTTAATAGTTACAATCCAGCGAAATTGCTTGGTATTGTCTGCCATTGGCTTGCCATCGCTGTCGGGATAAATGATTTCGGCGTTAGGAGTCGTTACTTGGGACACCATAGCTACAATTACTAAAAGCGATCATTTTAAACCTAGCATAACAGCAGAGCCACTTTTCCTAGAGATAGATTGCCAGCACTTGCTTAGATCGCACGGTAAAGAGGAAAATAAAAATATAAGTACCAGGAGAAGCGATCGCAGTGAGTCAGGAATTTGATTACGATCTAGTTATTATTGGCGCTGGAGTAGGCGGACATGGTGCTGCTTTACACGCTGTTAGTTGCTCCTTGAAAACGGCAATTATTGAAGCAGCAGATATGGGCGGCACTTGTGTTAATAGAGGCTGTATTCCTTCTAAAGCATTACTTGCAGCTTCTGGTAAAGTTAGAGAATTACGCAACGCTCACCACCTGAAATCTCTAGGCATTCAAGTCGGTAATGTAGAATTTGACCGCAGCGCGATCGCAGATCATGCTAATAACCTTGTTGCCAAAATTCAAGGGGATTTAACCAACAGTCTCAAACGCCTCAATGTAGAGATAATTAGAGGTAGAGGTCAGTTAGCAGGTACGCAGAAAGTAGCGATCGCCACCGACAACGGAGAAAAAACTATTACTGCTAAAGATATTATCCTTTCCCCTGGCTCAGTTCCTTTTGTACCGCCAGGAATTGAAATTGATGGTAAAACGGTCTTTACCAGCGACCAAGGCGTAAAGTTAGAATCTTTACCCGATTGGGTGGCAATTATTGGTAGCGGTTATATCGGCTTGGAGTTTTCCGATATTTACTCGGCTTTGGGTTGTGAAATTACGATGATTGAGGCTTTAGATCAGCTAATGCCAGGTTTTGACCGCGATATTGCTAAACTAGCGGAACGAATTTTAATCACTCCCCGCGATATTGAAACTCATGTAGGAGTGATGGCAAAAAAAGTTACTCCAGGAACTCCTGTAGTAATTGAACTAGCTGATTTTAAAACTAAAGAAGTTATTGATACGATTGAAGTTGATGCTTGTTTAGTAGCTACTGGGCGCATTCCCGCAACTCAAAACCTGGGGTTAGAAACGGTAGGAGTAGAATTAGACCGTCGGGGCTTTATTCCCGTAAATGGCAGTATGGCAGTGCTATCGGCGGGGGAAGTAGTACCGCATTTATGGGCGATTGGCGATGCTAACGGTAAAATGATGCTGGCTCATGCCGCTTCTGGACAGGGAATTGTGGCTGTAGATAATATTTGCGGACACGATCGCATTGTAGATTATCACAGCGTTCCTGCCGCCGCCTTTACCCACCCAGAAATTAGTTATGTAGGAATGACTGAAACCGCCGCTAAAGACTTGGGAAGCAAAGAAGGTTTTGAAGTTGGTGCGGTGAGAAGTTATTACAAAGGTAACTCTAAAGCGATCGCTGAAGGAGAAGCCGACGGTATGGCAAAACTAATTTACCGTAAAGATACTGGGGAAGTTTTGGGAGTACATATTATTGGGTTACACGCCTCCGATTTGATTCATGAAGCATCTGCGGCGATCGCACTTCGTCAAACCGTACACAGTTTAGCGCATCTAGTCCACGCTCACCCGACACTATCGGAAGTATTGGACGAAGCTTACAAGCGCGCGATCGCATCTTAAAAAATGGTTGGTATTTGGTCAAGCGGTAAGATCCCCCTTAAAAAGGGGGAGCAAAAAAATATTTTCCGCCCTTAAAAAAGGGGATCTAATGCTTGGCTACCTACTTAAGTTTTCTTAGTAAATTTATGTTGATACAATGCAAATCCGTCGTCGGCCCCCCAATCGGTCTATTGCTCTAGAAAGTATGCGCTATCAGGTTGTTGTACCAGGCGCTGAACCAAACAATATCTTAGAAGAAATTGTTTGGCATAAAGAAGATGAAGTTAATCGGCTACGAGAAAAAATACCTTTAGCGGAGTTGCAGCAGCAAGCACTTAAAGCTGCTCCCTCACTAGATTTTGTTGGTGCTTTGCGTCAAGCTAAAACTAATCCAGCACTAATTGCGGAAGTTAAAAAAGCATCGCCAAGTAAAGGTGTAATTAGAGCCGATTTCGATCCTGTAGAAATTGCTAAATCCTATCAACAAGGTGGTGCAACTTGCTTATCGGTACTTACAGATGAAAAGTTTTTTCAAGGTAGTTTCAGCTACTTAGCACAAATTCGCGCGGCGGTAGACTTGCCTTTGCTATGCAAAGATTTTGTCTTGTATCCTTACCAAATGTATTTAGCTCGCGTCCGGGGTGCAGATGCGGTATTGCTAATAGCAGCAATTTTAACTGACCAAGATTTGCAATACTTTATGAAGATTGCCAAAGCTCTAAAAATGGCGGCTTTAATTGAAGTTCATACGGTAGAAGAACTCGATCGCGTTTTAGCAATAGACGGCGTGGCTTTAGTTGGGATCAATAACCGTAACCTGGCAGATTTTTCTGTTGATTTGCAAAATACTTGTTCAATACTTGCAGCACGGGGAAACCAGTTACAAGAGCGAGATATTTTAGTTGTCAGCGAATCGGGATTGCATCAAGCGCAAGATTTGGCATTAGTGGCAAAAGCTGGCGCAAAAGCTGTACTAATTGGAGAATCGCTAATTAAACAGCCAGATATTGAAAATGCGATCGCTTCTTTGTTTGGGAGTTTGTAAACCGCAAAATAGGTTCCGTAGTGGCAATTCCCTAAACTTGAAGTATCGGCTACAATCAAATCGTAGCAAAAAGGCTACGGATAAATATTAGCTTTTGCCAGAGATTGTAACAAGACCGGTAATCATTTTTGGGAGGATCTGCGTGTCGGAACCAAACTTAGAGGGCAATCAAATCCTTTAAAAATACTGAAGCTAACCCTTGCTCAGAAAAACCCGCTAAACAGGTTGATTTACCCCTTTTTTGCCACAAAAAAGCCATCTTCGATCTTTTAATAAGTAAGTAGTATCGAAGCAAATGCGATCGCGTAATTATATAGGTCTAATAAACAAAAATAGGGAAAGAGTCGGACATAAGCCGGGTTCTGTTCTGATGATAATGTAGAGACGTAGCGGTGCTACATCTTTCTTTTCCACCAGGGCGGTTATCTATCTGGGACGATTGTTACCAAGCGCCTCAAGCGGTTATTAGGCAGTGGAATAGGTAAAAGACCAACCGTTATTCCTTTGACCTTGCTTCCAACCGGGGTTTACCGAGCCAGCGTCTCTCGGCGCTGCTGGTGCGCTCTTACCGCACCTTTGCACCCTTACCTATTTCCGTAGAAATCGGCGGTATCTTTCTGTGGCACTATCCTCACGATCGCTCGCACTGGGCGTTACCCAGCAAGTTTGGTCTTTCGGAAGCCCGGACTTTCCTCAAATTAGCTGCCGTGCCTAATTTGCAACCACCTGCGCCTACTCTTTCCCCATATTTAGTTTAGTTGGAGGTGGGATAGTTACAATGCTTTTTTAGTAGCAAAATATTGGAAAAATAGATTCAGTCTGTACTACATAAAACCAGTACAGACTTAGAAACTAAATTTTAAGGTGTATTTTCTTCTGGACGATACCAATACGGAGTTTAACTGTACCTAGTTGTCACCAGCACTTCTTTTAGCTGTGTCAGGGTATAGCGCACCAAAATCTTTTATGGCTTCTGCTGATTCTTTGGCAATTTTCTGAACTCGTTCACCAGGAGCGTTTTCTGTTTCTTTTGCTTCTTGCTCCCATTCACCTATAGTTTTCGGTCTTTGGGAATTATCCTGATGTACTACTTCATCTAGCTTCTTGGTGACAGCTTGAGTATTGCGATCTTGAGCAATATTAGTTGTAAGTAATAGAAATCCAACTAAAACAATAGGCAAAAAACTTCTTACCTGAAGTTTCTTAAGCAAGGAACTGATACGAGTAACTGCTCTAGAAATCATATTTGTCATGACAAGACTCCATTATATTATCTATACTATTCACGGCTTCAAGAGTTCATTGGCTGGCTCTAATCACAGGTTAGTTATAGAATTTTGGAAAAATCTATCTTACTTGCTAACCAATTAGCTCTCTTGAACACAAATGTAAGATTAGCCTTAAACACGACAATCGTTCCTCTAACAGAAGACATAAATTCTCTTTCAATTAGATTGGTTGCATCCGTTCTTAAACTTGGCATGAATAACCTATCTAAATACTTGCACTGCTTTAGTCAACGATTGCATAATGCTAACTAGCCCTAGGGTGGCGATCGCGCCTATTATTTTCTAACCACTGTTAATACTTATTACTTTAGTCTGTTCGTAATAAGGCTATTTTTATACGTCAAATAATCACTTCTTCAGCGAGAAGTTGAGGGGAGGGAAACCGTTTTCCAAGCTTCTTAAGAGCAAGCCTAATTAGCAATATCTTTACCTCTCCACAATCAGGCTTGCTATCTTGGAAGAAGACACTAGGCAATTGCTTTTTCAACCTCTTTAGCTCTATGACAACCCAGCAACCCGCACGCATATGTATACTAGGTGGAGGCTTCGGCGGTCTTTACACAGCCCTGCGTCTTAGCCAACTACCTTGGGAAGCAACGCAAAAGCCAGAAATTGTTTTAGTAGATAAAAGCGATCGCTTTTTATTTTCTCCCTTACTGTACGAACTTTTAACCGGAGAACTGCAAACTTGGGAAATTGCCCCGCCTTTTGTAGAAATTCTTGCTAATACTGGCGTTCGCTGCTTGCAAGGGGAAGTTGCGGATATCAATACTGACGAGCAACGAGTTTATTTACTTGATGGTAGTGAAATCCCTTACGATCGCTTAGTTTTAGCTCTAGGTGGCGAAACTCCTTTAGATATGGTTTTTGGTGCAAGCTCTTACGCCTTTCCTTTTCGGACTGTTAACGATGCTTACAGCCTAGAACAACGCTTGCGAATGCTAGAAGACTCTCAAAACGATAAAATTCGCGTGGCGATTGTCGGGGCGGGTTATAGTGGCGTAGAACTTGCGTGCAAGCTGTCCGAACGCTTAAAAGATCGTGGTAGATTGCGGTTAATAGAACTAAGCGACCAAATTTTGCGGACATCTCCCGAATTTAACCGAACTACGGCAACAAAAGCTTTAGAAACACGGGGTGTATGGGTTGACTTGGAAACTAGAGTTGATTCTATTACCAGCGATGCGATCGCTTTAGAATACAAAAATCAAATAGACACTATCCCTGTAGACTTAGTTATTT
Source organism: Chroococcus sp. CMT-3BRIN-NPC107 (assembly GCA_019359635.1). Classification (GTDB taxonomy): domain Bacteria; phylum Cyanobacteriota; class Cyanobacteriia; order Cyanobacteriales; family Chroococcidiopsidaceae; genus Aliterella. The sequence goes on along the minus strand of JAHHGY010000032.1, from coordinate 579 downwards.
GGACTGTAGGAACGCGAGTAAATCCTGTTGTCCAAAGCCTTCCTCTCAAGCACAACGGGCGGGGTCAAATTACGATTAGTCCTACAATGCAAGCAATAGAGCGTCCAGAAATTTTTGCTTTGGGTGATTTAGCCGATTGCATTGATGCGGATGGCAAACAAGTACCAACTACCGCTCAATCTGCTTTTCAACAAGCTGATTATACAGGTTGGAATATTTGGGCTTCGCTTACAGATAGACCTTTATTACCTTTCCGTTACCAGCATCTAGGGGAGATGATGACCTTAGGAACAAATAGCGCAACTTTTGCAGGTTTAGGAATAAAACTAGATGGTTCTCTAGCTTATGTCGCTCGTCGCCTAGCTTATTTATATAGAATGCCTACTTTGGGACATCAATTGAAAGTAGGACTAAATTGGATTACTCAGCCGATTTTAGATAGTTTGACTGATTAAGGATCAAGGATTAAATAAGGTGTAATTCTCCACTGCTCTGTGTAAGCTAGAGAAGCAGACTAAACATGAGGTGGAGTGATGCAAACGTACCCTACTTTAATAGAAACCCAGATGCAACGATATT
>JAHHGY010000031.1 GCA_019359635.1 Chroococcus sp. CMT-3BRIN-NPC107 | reverse complement strand
TATCAAACAGGGCGAAAAGTGGCTGAAGGCTTCAAATCAAACATGAAAATTGTCTTTGATGAGTTCTTGCCTCAATGGAATTATACAGCAAAGCCAGAACTACAGGTTATTTAATCCACGTTCCTAAGGTAAAAAATAAGTGGCTCTTAACCGAGCGAGGTACATTTGTGAGGGCGTGATGGATTACGCCTTCACTCTATTACTGATTGAGAAAACGCTATAAATAGTTGTTTTACTTACCTGATTTAAGTTAAAGTTTCTGATAAGTTTATTAAAATAGGCTATATCTCTATTTTTTTAAAAATAATGATAAATGCTTTTAAATATAATTGGGTTTGGGTATTATTTGCTAGTTTAATAATTTTATTTTCTTTAACAGTATTTTCAAATTGGGTACTACTTGGGTGTATTTGGTTTGGCATATTTTTTACTTTTAGATTTTCTAAATTAGAAAACAGATTGTCTAGCAGCGAACATAAATTATACCTAACAACAGCATTTGTTTTGCCTATAATCGAAACTTGGCTAACTTGGATGATTCAAAAAGATATCATTCCTTATTCTTGGTTTTGGTTGAATAGATTAGAACATTTTTTCTCTGCTATAAGCGTTACTATTATTTTATTACCAGCATATATAACTATTTGGCATAAGCTTAAATGGTGGCAAAATTTAGTTTTTATATTAGGTTTAATTTGTTTGATTGGCAACTTGAATGAATTTTTTGAATTTTTCTTGCGAGTTTGCTGTAAGCCAGTTAAATATAGTAGGTTCGGCGTTTATTATCCAAATACCATCTACGATATGGGTGTAAACTTGATAGGTGGATTAGTTGGATTTTTGCTTGTCAAATTGAACATTAAATCGTTATGAGCCAGCCTAAAGTTATTTTTTTAGATGCCGTTGGTACGCTATTCGGCGTAAAAGGAAGTGTTGGGAAAGCTTATGCAGACGTTGCAGAAAAGTTTGGGGTTACAGTTTCTGAAGAAGCGGTAAATGCGGCATTTTTTCAAAGCTTTGCGGCTGCGCCGCCACCAATATTTTCGGGTGTAAAGTTTGAGGATATTCCCAACTACGAATTTGAATGGTGGCAAGTTGTCGCTTTAGAGACATTTCAACAAGTGGGAGTAGTCAACCAATTTGCAGACTTTTCTAAGTTTTTTGAGCAACTTTATAGCCATTTTGCTACAGCAAAGCCCTGGGTTGTATATAACGATGTTATTCCGACACTAAAACGCTGGCAAAAGCGCAAAATAGAATTAGGAATAATCTCAAATTTTGATTCGCGGCTTTATTTAGTTTTAGAATCTCTTAAGTTAATTGATTTTTTTACATCTATTACTATTTCTACCGAAGTTAGCGCCGCCAAACCAAATCAAAAAATTTTTCAAGAAAGCTTAGATAAGCATAATTGCGCGGCGGCGGACGCATGGCACATTGGCGATAGTTTTAAAGAAGACTATCAAGGAGCATCGGCAGCAGGGTTGAAAGCGATCTTAATTAAGCGCAACTAAATATAGCCAGCCATTAATCTGTCTGTGCAACCTAACTATTTTTGGCATAACAAAGAGTAAGGTATAAACAAATAAATTAACTTATCTAGCGATTGAGTTATGTTGAATCCTGCATCAAAACGTACTGCTGATTACTCTAGCGTGCAATCTATACCCGAAATTTGGGCGATCGCCATCCAAAAATTCGGCAATACAGTTGCTGTAAAAGATCCTCACGTCCAGCCCGAAGTAAGTTTAACTTATAGCCAGTTATATCAACAGATTGGACAATTTGCCGCCGGATTGCAAGCATTGGGAATCAAGCGAGGCGATCGCATCTCGTTATTTGCCGAGAATCAACCACGCTGGCTTGTTGCCGATCAAGGTATTATGGCTGCGGGCGCAGTAGATGCGGTCAGGGGAGCGCAAGCCGATCGAGAGGAGTTGCTATATATCCTTTCTCACAGCGATAGCATAGCTTTGGTGGTGCAAGACAAAGCCACACTGCAAAAATTGCTTACAGAAGGCAAACTCCCCGTAAACCTAGCAATTTTGCTATCTGACGAACAGCCACCAGAAATCGCCAATACAAAAGTCCTGAATTATGCAAGTGTGATCGCCCTAGGCGCAAATCGTCCCTTAAAGCCCGTGCAATGGCATAAAGAGGATCTAGCAACTCTAATGTATACTTCTGGAACTTCAGGACAGCCAAAGGGAGTAATGCTCAGTCAAGGCAACTTGCTATCCCAAGTTTTTGGCGCGAGTGCGGTAGTAAAACCGCAGCCAGGGGAAGTGGTGATGAGTATTTTACCGATTTGGCACTGTTACGAGCGCAGCTTTGAATACTTTATTCTCGCTCACGGCTGCACGCAGATATACACTAACATTCGCAACGTCAAAAAAGACTTTAAAGACTTTAAACCCTACTATATGGTTGGAGTACCGCGATTATGGGAATCTATCTACGAAGGGGTACAAAAGCAATTTCGGGAGCAACCTCCCAATAAGCAACGTTTGATAAACTTCTTTTTTGCCCAAAGTCAACGCTATATTGTTGCTCGTCGGGTAGTCCAATCCTTGGATTTAAACAATCTTTCCCCCTCAATATTTGCAAAAATTTGGGCGGGTATCCAGATCGTTCCTTTGAGTTTAATTCATCAGTTGGCAGACAAAATAGTATACAAGCAAGTACGAGAAGCAACGGGCGGAAGAGTTAGGTTTTTAGTAAGCGGTGGCGGGTCTATTGCAGAGCATTTAGAGGATTTTTACGAAATTATCGGCGTTGATATTTTGGGCGGCTATGGTTTAACTGAAACTTCGCCAATTACCCACGTGCGGCGCACTTGGCGCAACTTGCGCGGTGCTGATGGTCAACCTTTGCCTAATACCGAAACGCAAATTGTCGAACTAGAAACCTACAAACCCCTCAGCGTTGGCAAAAAAGGCTTAGTCATGATTCGCGGACATCAAGTCATGCAAGGTTATTACAAAAATCCCGAAGCAACGGCAAAGGCAATTAATTCTGAAGGTTGGTTTAATACAGGAGATTTGGGCTGGGTTTCAAAGCAAAACGATTTAGTTATTACTGGACGCGCCAAAGATACTATTGTTTTGAGTAATGGGGAAAATATCGAGCCGCAGCCAATTGAAAACGCTTGTTTGCGATCGCCTTATATTGACCAAATTATGTTAGTTGGGCAAGATGAGCGATTTTTAGGCGCTTTAATTGTTCCCAACCAAGACGCTTTGCAACAATGGGCAACTACCCAAAACTTAGAAATATCTGCCACTAACCTCGATAGCAAAGCAATTCAAGACTTATATCGACAAGAATTGAATCGAGAAGTCCAAAATCGCCCTGGTTATCGCGCCGACGAGCGCATTAGTACCTTTAAACTGATTGACGAACCATTTTCGATTGAAAATGGCACTATGACCCAGACATTGAAGATCAAGCGATCTGTTGTGATGGATCGCTACCAGGATATTATTGACAAGATGTTTGCTTAACGCAATTAAAAAAGTAGCAATTGTGCTTTGATTTTATGGATATTTCTCCCACTCAACTCACCTTAAAACGCCCAATTAACGTTAAAGCTGTAGTAACTCCGCGTTGGAAAGACGAAATTCAGCAGCAATTGCAAGCTCAAATCAACCAAGTTGACACTCAATTGCAGCAATTGGAAATGCAAGGACAAAGAGCAATTTCAGAAATTCAGAAGCAAAGCTTGCAACCCCCAGGCCCGCAAACGATGCAGCAAATTGAAAGCATCCAAATTCAGGTTAATGAGAAAAAAAGCGAACTACTAGAGCAAAAAAATCAAAGTTTGCAAAATCTCCAGCAAGTGCAGTTATTGGAAATGAATCAAGAAGTTAATCAATTTCAACTTGAAGGCTTGTTTAGCGTCCAACCTGGCGACAACCTCATTAGCAAAATGCAAGTAGAAATTCTGCTGCGCGATGGCGTAGTAGAAGAAATTAGGGGAGATATTTAAGCTTAGTATGCAGGCGTTCCACCGGAGCGTCTCTTGTCTCCTACAAGATCCAAGTTTTCTTTGATAATTAAAATTAATCGCTTATTGCTTCAAGGTTACAAATGATTCACGAAGTATTTATGCCTGCTCTTAGTTCCACCATGACTGAGGGCAAAATTGTCTCTTGGGTAAAGTCACCAGGAGACAAAGTAGAAAAAGGCGAAACAGTGGTAGTAGTAGAATCCGATAAAGCAGATATGGATGTAGAAACCTTCTATGAAGGCTATATAGCTACGATCTTAGTTGAATCTGGAGATACAGCCCCCGTTGGCAGCGCGATCGCTCTAATTGCCGAAACTGAAGCCGAAATCGCCACCGCAAAGCAACAAGCTACTTCTCCTACTGCTACCACCGCCGATGCTACCACTTCTCCCGGACAAGTGGCAGATGTTGAAAACACTGTAATTGCCCCCGCTCCTGCACAAAATGGCTCAAAGGTTGAAGATGGGCGAATTATGATTTCCCCCCGCGCCCGCAAGTTAGCCAAAGAAATGAAAGTCGATCTAAGCAGCCTTACGGGTAGCGGCCCTCACGGGCGGATTGTGGCGGAGGATGTAGAGGCGGCGGCAAACCTTAGCACCCCCCCTGCACCTACTCCCATAGCCCCCCCTCCGGTAGCTTCAGTGCCTCCGGTACCTGCTTCGGTGGCTACTACTACTACCCCTGGTCAAGTAGTGCCGATGAACACGCTGCAAAACGCAGTAGTGCGAAATATGATGGCTTCCTTGCAAGTTCCCACTTTCCATGTAGGTTATACAATTACTACCGAAGCGTTGGATAAACTGTACAAGCAAATTAAATCTAAAGGCGTGACAATGACAGCGCTACTAGCAAAAGCTGTAGCTGTAACTTTACAAAAGCATCCTTTAGTTAATGCCAGTTACTCGGAGCAAAAAATTGTCTATCATTCCAATATTAATATTGCTGTGGCTGTAGCGATGGATGACGGCGGACTGATTACACCTGTATTGCAAAATGCCGATAAAGTAGATATTTATTCTCTATCGCGTAACTGGAAAGCTTTGGTAGAAAGAGCTAGAGCCAAGCAATTACAACCAGAAGAATATAATAGCGGCACTTTTACCTTATCCAATTTGGGAATGTTTGGTGTAGATCGTTTTGATGCGATTTTGCCTCCTGGACAAGGTTCGATTTTGGCGATTGGTGCAGCCCAAAATCAAGTAGTAGCAACAAGTGATGGAATGTTGGGAGTGAAGCCACAAATGCAGGTAAATATTACTTGCGATCACCGGATTATTTATGGTGCTACGGCGGCGGCATTTTTGAAAGATTTGGCAAAGTTAATTGAAACAAATGCTGCTTCTTTAACTCAATAAAAAATTGCGAATTCAGCAATTGTTTATTCATTGTCACCATACAGAGCAGGTAAAGCTTTGCGCCCTTCTTGGCGGCTTAGAGCAATAAGTCAAAATTGATTTTACATTAATCGCAAAACTTGGAGTTGTAAGCTCCAAGTTTTTTATTGCTAAGGTTTAGTTACAAGTTTTTAACAAAGGCGATCGCACTAAAGGGGTTTTTGTGTATTATTACCGTCAAAAAGTTGCAAACAAGTTGGGAAATGTCAAGTTATTATGAAAAAACTGAAAAGCTCTGATTCTAGAGTTAGATTGAGGGAGTGAGTTTACTAACAAATATGCAGGCTTCACCCACAAATAATTCTGCTTGGCAAAAACTGAAAGCTCAAGAAATCAATTGCGCCCAAGCGTTGAAGCTATTGGTAAACGAGCAAGGACTCGTAAATCAAGCATTGCTCGACCGAGACGTGAGTTTAAGATTTCTACGACACTTTAGCGATCGCAATTCTTTACCGCCAGCAATTCCTTTGTTGTTGTGGCGTGGGTGTTATTACTTAGGTAGCCCGGTAAATTTAAGCCCAGAAATAATTGCTAACCTGAGCGATCGCACTAATAGCCAAATTCAAATTATTCCTATTTCCGACAAAAGCTATCGAGCCTGGTTTCATACTCAAAATCTCAACGTCAACAATCTTAGCTCGGCTCCTTTAGTCAACCCACTCACAGGAGAGTACGAGCAAGAAGATATCAGCGAAACGACCGAACTATACCTTTCTAAAGCCGCCGATCAAATTGGTCGAATCAAAACTCTGATTTCTGGAGCCTTGCGCAATCGCGCAAGCGACATCCATTTAGAACCAATGACCGATGGTTTAAGAGTCCGCTATCGCATTGATGGCGTATTGCGAGATATTACTACCCTTCCCGCCGAACTTAGCCGCAGGGTAATTGTCGCCCTCAAGGTCATGTCGGCGATCGATATTTCTGACAGTCGCCGCCCTCAAGATGGGCGAATTGGCGAAAAATATGCCTCCTCTCAAGAAACCGAACTAGGAATGGATATGCGCGTTAGCACCCTTCCTTGCGTAAACGGTGAAAAAGCTGTTATTCGTTTGTTACCTAGAAAAAATCCTTTTTCTGATATTAATAATTTAGGATTTTCTCAAGAAACCTTAACAATTTACAAAAGCTGGTTAAAACAACCGCAAGGGATGGTTATTCTCACAGGCCCTACAGGTTCGGGTAAAACTAGCACTCTGTACACCAGTTTACAAGCGGTTGCCAACGAACACATCAATGTAGTTACAGTAGAAGACCCTGTAGAGTATTTATTGCCTCGAATTACTCAAACCCAAGTTCATGAAGCGGCAGGTATGACCTTTGCGGCGGGATTAAGGGCAATTTTGCGCCAAGACCCGGATGTGATCATGGTAGGAGAAATTCGCGATGCAGAGACGGCAGAAACGGCAGTAAGAGCGGCTTTGACCGGACACTTGGTATTGACTACTTTGCATACTAACGATGCTGTAGGGGCAATTCCTAGGCTTAAAGACATTGGCCCCGACCCTGCTCTACTCAGCGACGCATTGCTAGGAATTGTCGCCCAGCGCCTTGTGCGTCGCGTTTGCCTGCACTGTGCTGCGCCTTATACGCCAACGGCGAAGGATTTAAAAGTTTTGGGATTACAGCAACCATTTGGAACGTGGCGCAAAGGAGTTGGTTGTCAAGCGTGTTTCAATTCTGGTTACTTGGGACGAGAAGTAATCGTCGAGTTGTTAGATATTGATGAAACCGTGCAAGAAATTATTTACGAAGGTAGTATTACTCAATTGCATCAATACCTCAAAAAAATTAATTTTTCCTCTTTTAGAGTGGCGGCCATTGAAAAAGTCACCAGTGGTTTGACTACTGTAGAGGAGATCGTGCGCGTACTACCTCGTAGTTCGCTCAATAGAAAAATCTCTAGTCAAGACTTGCAAAGTCGAATCGAATCACCAATAACAGTCAATTAAATAAGAAACCGCCCAATAATAATTGGGCGGAGTGTGGTGTGAGGAGTGAACGGAAAAAATTTTCCGTCTTCCCTATTGTAAGCGACACTAAATGGTTTTGCTGAATGATAGTTACAATTGCTGCAACAATCGATTGCTGAATTTTTGCCTATTTGCCCATGCCTAATTGTTGAGCTTTTTGGTATACTTTGCCTTCGGTAAGTAGGGAAGGAGCGATCGCTACCTCCGCACTCTGCATTTCTTTAATATTTTTTGTCCCCAAGGTTCCCATACTGGTTTTTAAGGCTCCCAGCAAGTTATGAGTACCATCATCTAATAAAGCTGGGCCTCGTAAAATTTGCTCCAAAGTACCCGTCGTTGCTACCCGAATCCGCGTCCCCCGTGGCAAAACTGGGCTAGGTGTTGCCATGCCCCAATGATAGCCGTTTCCTGGAGCTTCTAAAGCTCTAGCAAAGGGCGAACCAATCATAACTCCATCCGCGCCACAGGCAATACATTTACAAATATCGCCGCCAGTGATTAAACCACCATCGGCAATTACTGGCACATAATTTCCGGTTTCTTGATAATAGTCGTCACGGGCCGCCGCACAATCGGCGATCGCAGTAGCTTGAGGTACGCCTACACCCAAAACTCCACGCGAAGTACAAGCCGCTCCCGGCCCAATTCCGACTAATACCCCGGCGGCTCCGGCTTTCATTAAGTTGAGGGTGACTTCGTAAGTAACGCAGTTGCCCAAAATTACAGGAATTGGCATTTCTCGACAAAATTGCGCCAAATCCAAAGGTGTCAGAGATTCCGGTGACAGGTGAGCAGTAGATACAACCGTTGCTTGAACAAAAAATAAATCTGCACCCGCCTTTGCTACCATTTCGCCGTATTTCATTGCTCCGGCGGGAGTAGCGCTGAGGGCAGCGATTCCCCCAAGTTGCTTAATTTCTTGGATGCGCTGCTCGATTAATTCTGGTTCGATGGGTTTAGCATACAATTTTTGCATCAAGCCCACAAATTCATCTTTACCTACCGAACTAATCCGCTCTAAAATTGGCTTGGGATCGGCGTAGCGGCACTGGATGCCTTCTAAATTGAGTACCCCTAACGCCCCTAGCTCTGATAATAATACTGCCATGCGAACGTCTACCACGCCATCCATTGCACTAGCAATAATTGGAATTTCTCGCTCAATATTACCTAAGCGCCAGGTTGTGTCAGCTAAACTCGGATCTAGGGTTCTATTGCCTGGTACTAAAGCAATTTCATCGATTCCGTAAGCTCTCCTTGCTTTTTTACCCCGCCCAATTTCAATGTCCACTTTTGTTTTGTCCCACTTCCAATTCTGTTAAGACATAGCGTATCAAATTGCGGGAGGTGTTGGGGTTTGATAGCTATAGCGCATTGCTAGATGGAGAAGCTGTTTTTTACCAATAGCCTTAGTATCTATATTTAATATTTCAGTAGTGCAACGCAAGTAGTGATAATTGCTAGATTAGAGACAGTTATTGTTGTCTAGTGAGTTGTGTGGAGACAACAATTTACACCAACTTATGGGTAGTGCTACCGAGCAAACGACATCGAGCAGTGGAAAAAGAAACAGTTAAGACTAAGTACATTAAGCAATTTAACAATAGGTTGAGACAATCAGTGTCTCCTTCAGGGCGAAAAACCTGATCTTTTCCAAATTCTGAGAGCATCCCATTGGTGCAATTTGGTGTTTTATCTATCAATCCAATGAATCATTACTTGTTTAGCAGTACTACTAAATTAGCTATAGCTAAAAGTAAATTAATTAGTTCAATGGATTAAAGACGTTGCATTGTCACGTCTTTAATCCCAAAATTCTTACTTTTTAACCTAGATTTAAGTCTGTTACTGCGCCAACACTGCTAGAAGATACTAGCCGAGCATACTTTGCTAATACTCCAGTTGTATAGCGAGGTTTGGGTGGTAGCCACTGGGCGCGACGAACTGCTAATTCTTCTGCCGATACGTGCAGATTTAACGAACGCGCAGGAGCATCAATGGTAATTGTGTCATTTTCCCGCACCAGAGCGATCGCACCCCCAACAAAAGCCTCTGGAGCAACGTGGCCGACAACCATACCGTAAGTACCGCCAGAAAAGCGCCCATCGGTGATTAAACCTACAGAATCGCCTAAACCAGCGCCAATAATTGCCGAAGTTGGTGCCAGCATTTCGCGCATTCCGGGACCGCCTTTGGGGCCCTCGTAACGAACGACAATTACATCCCCAGCGACAATCTGCCCTGCTAAAATTGCCTTTAAACAGTCTTCCTCGGAATCAAATACACGGGCGCGACCAGTAATTACAGGCTTTTTGACTCCGGTAATTTTGGCAACGGCTCCCTCAATGGCTAAATTACCTCGAAGAATGGCTAAATGACCTTGGGCGTACATGGGATTATCCCAAGGACGAATTACATCTTGGTCAGGACTCGGTACGTCGGGAATATCTGCAAGAATCTCAGTAACGGTTTGTCCGCTTATGGTTAAAGCATCTCCATGTAATAAGTTATGCGCTAACAGCATTTTCATAACTTGAGGGATTCCCCCCGCTTTGTGTAAATCAGTAGCAACGTATTTACCACTGGGTTTGAGGTCGCAAATTACCGGGACGCGGGCGCGGATAGTTTCAAAATCATCTATTGATAACTCTACTCCTGCTGAATGAGCGATCGCCATCATGTGCAAAACGGCATTTGTCGAACCACCCACCGCCATAATTACCGAAATTGCGTTTTCAAAAGCTTTACGAGTAAGAATTTGGCGTGGTAATAATTGCTTGCGAATCGCATCAACTAAAACAAAAGCTGACTTTTCGGCACTACTAGCTTTTTCCTCATCTTCCGCCGCCATTGTGGAAGATGAGGGCAAACTCAAACCCATTGCTTCAATGGCGCTAGACATTGTATTAGCTGTAAACATTCCGCCGCAAGAACCCGCGCCGGGGCAAGCTTGGCGCTCAATTTCCAGTAATTCCCCTTCATCAATTTTTCCGGCGCTGTACTGTCCCACCGCTTCAAAGGAGCTAACAACCGTTAAATCGCGTCCGTTGTAACGACCGGGTTTAATTGTGCCACCATAAACAAAAATAGCTGGAATATTCATTCGCGCGATCGCAATCATCGCCCCCGGCATATTTTTATCGCAGCCGCCAATAGCCAGCACTCCATCCATACTTTGCCCGGTGCAAGCAGTTTCAATAGAGTCGGCAATTACTTCCCGCGACACGAGGGAATATTTCATTCCCTCCGTTCCCATTGAGATGCCATCGCTAATAGTAATTGTGCCAAACATTTGTGGCATCGCGGCGGCATCACCCAGGGCGGTTTCGGCTCTTAGAGCAAGCTTATTTATGCCCATATTGCAGGGTGTAATTGTGCTGTAGCCGTTAGCTAGTCCCACAATAGGTTTTGTAAAATCTTGATCTGTAAAGCCCACAGCCCGTAACATGGCTCGATTAGGCGATCGCGCTGTGCCTTGAGTTATTGCTTGGCTTTTAAGATTATCGGGCATTTTTATATCCTTTTTTCTATAGCTTCATTTAGGTAGTGTATTACATTTGTCATTTGAGTTATCAGGTGCGATCGCACGTAAACATTTATAAAAAATTGAAGCCAGATAACTAATCAGTAGTTATCTGGCTATTACTAAGTTTTAGTTATCTGTTTAGGGTTTAAGCTTTTGCTTGTTTTTTTTACGCAACAAGCCAGCACTGGCGCTAAAAGCTAATATTCCCAACATCGTTGTTGGTTCGGGAACGGGGGTTAAGAGAAAAGCACGAGTGGTTTGAGTATCTTCAAAAAAGCCTGTAGCAGCAATTTGTCCGCTCTCGTTGATGCCCCTAGCGCTTGTCAGCACAAAGCCAGAGTTTTCAGGTATCAAGGTATTGAGGTCAAATAAATCGGTTCCATCGTAAACGAAAGCGCGATTGCTCCCATCGACTAACTCCGAATCACCAACTACCAAACCTGACTCATTGATACTATAAGCAACACTAAAACTACCGCCTAAAGTTCCCAAATCGTCGGCGGCTTCTATAGCACTATTGGCATCGGTAAGAAAAGCGTGAGTTTCGCCATTAGAAGTAGTTGAACTTCCCACAACTTGACCCAAATCGTTGATGTCTAAAGCAGTGCTTGAAGAACCGCCCAAAGTACCTAAGTCATCAGTTGCTGAGTTAATAGTGCTGTTAGCAGCAGTACGAAAAGCATGATTTTCGCCACTAGAAGTAGTTGAACTCCCTACAACCTGACCTAAATTGTTGATGCCATTTCCAGCGCTACTGCTACCGCCAAAAGTTCCTAGATCGATGAACATATTAGAGTCGTTGCTATCAAGGCGCACAGCATGACTACTTCTAAGACCCAAAGGATCTAAGATCGTCGCACCTTGACCAGTTATTTGACTAGAGTCATTAATGGCGCTGGCTTGAAAAGAACTAATGATATTTAGCGCTCCATTGGGTTCACTAACATAGCTGATAGAAGTACGACCAGACGATGACAAAGTATCGCCAACTACTTGACCCAAATTGTTGATGTCTTTAGCAGAGGTTGGACGTATGCCCGTGACCACATCAATTTTATCTGTTGCTTCCGCGATCGCACTATTGGGAGCCGTACGAAAAACCTCTGAACCATTATATGTACCAGGAACGTAAACTAGATCGTAGCTATCGGAGATGCCAATAACTTGACCTAGATCGTTGATGCCCGTAGCTGAACTAGAATTGCGAGGATCTGCTGTAAAAGTGCCAAGATCGAGAACTGTGTAAAAAGTTGCGGCGGTAGCAGGCAGAGAAGTAGTTAGTCCGACCAAGGAAACTGCTGTCAATACTAGGCTAATCGAACTAATGCTATGTAATTTCATGCTCTTTGTTTTATTTGGTAACTGGCGATCGCGTAATTGATGTTTCAACAGCAACTTTAAATTGTCAAGAGTGCCGGGTAGAGCCGCCCTGTAGGTAGTAAATAATTATGACTGGCAGAAGCTTGACATAGCTTGTAATGTACAAAATCTACCTAATGAAAGTTTTAATCAGGCGCTAAGTTTATTGCTATGTTGAGAAATTTTTTATTTAAGTGCGTTTGTGATTCAGATGCAAGAGATATTTATGCCTAATGTAGCGATCGTATGGAAGTTTTGGATATTGTGGGTGCTAGTTTGTGTCGGAGGCGGATTTGGGTGTTTTATTTTAGGTTTACTGATATTTACTAGCCGCAATCAAAATAGTTTAGGTCTATTTGTCGGTTTAAGTATAGTTGGAATACTTTGGGCAACTCCGCAATATCTTTTGCTAAAAAACTATACTCCAAAAATTAGTGGTATTTGAGTTTTAGTAAGTGCTGCTGGTATAATTGCTAGTTTATATATTGCACAATTCGTATTCGCAGTTTGAACAGAAATTAGGGTTGTGCTGTAATTGGTGCAGTAGCCTCTATACTTCCCTATCTTGTTTTAAGACAGCATTTTCTACAATCTAGTGGGTGGATACTAGCAAATGGTGCGGGTGTAGCTATAAGCGTAGCAATAGCAGAGGTTGTATTTGGAGTTGTCGCTAAAGCCATCAAATCACCTGTGACTGGAAGCGGTGGAGGGCTTAGCGCTCTAGCTGAAGCAACATCAGTCCTTTTTTACAGTTCCCTTGTAACTGGAGTTGTGGGTTGAGCTATTTACGGAGCAATTACAGGTGGAACTTTAGTTTGGCTATTGCGCCACCCACGCCGAAAATAACTAGAATTTAGGCGACTAAATAAAGATAACTGTTTAAAATTGTTATGCAAAGTACATTTGTCTGTGGTTAAAATCAAAACTTACCTTTAGACCGCCGCAATTTGTTAAAACTAATCCTATTTAATACTTATGAAACCTGCCCTTAGTAAAATTGGTACTCAAATGTCTACTGTGACTGGTGTTAGGGCAATTATGAAAGATATTGTAGAAACCCTGGAAGCTAGTAACGGGCAAGAATTTATTAATTTGAGTGCGGGAAATCCGTTGATTTTGCCTCAAGTTGAGCAATTATGGCGCGATTGTACTGCCGAATTATTAGCTAGTTCTGAATATGGCGAAGTTGTTTGTCGTTATGGTTCAAGTCAAGGTTACGGGCCTTTGATTGAAGCGATCGCTAATGACTTTAATCGCCGCTACAATCTAAACTTAAAAAGTTGCAATATTTTAATTACTCCGGGTAGCCAATCGCTGTATTTTTATGCGGCTAATGTCTTTGGGGGCTATACTTCTTGCGGCAATCTCAAGCAAGTTGTTTTCCCTTTGAGTCCTGACTATACAGGCTACGGGGGTGTTAGTTTAACCTCCGAAGCTCTCAAAGCCTACAAACCAAAGCTAGACATTGACGAGGCTCGTCACCAGTTTAAGTACCGCCCCGATTTTAGTCAGTTAGAAATTACTAAAAATACGGGTTGCGTCATTTTCTCGCGTCCTTGCAATCCTACAGGTAACGTGATGACGGATGATGAAGTAAAAAAAATAGCTCACTTAGCCGCACATTACAACGTACCTGTTTTAATTGATTCTGCTTACGGGCCACCTTTCCCAGCATTGAATTTTACCGAATTTACGCCCGTATTTGACGATAATATCGTCCATTGCATGAGCTTATCTAAAGCTGGCTTACCCGGCGAACGAATTGGAATAGCGATCGCCGACGAGCAAGTTATTCAGGTACTAGAATCTTTTCAGACAAATATGTGCATTCATCCTTCACGCTACGGACAAGCGATCGCAGCACAAGCGATAAATTCAGGAGCGCTTGCAGATATCTCTACATCAATTATTCGCCCATTCTATCAAAATAAGTTCTCGGTTTTGGAAGCAACTCTCGATCGAGCAATGCCTAAAGATTTGCCTTGGTTTCTCCATCGCGGCGAAGGGGCAATTTTTGCGTGGATATGGTTTAAAGATTTGCCTATTACTGATTGGGAATTTTATCAACAACTCAAGCAAGTTGGCGTAATTGTCGTTCCTGGAAGTACGTTTTTCCCTGGTTTACAAGAAGAATGGGCGCACAAGCATCAATGTCTGCGAATTAGTCTGACCGCCAGCGATACAGAGATCCAAACAGGAATGCAACGTTTAGCCAAAGTCACCGAGCAAGTGTATCAAAAAGTAAGCAGTAGTGTTAGTTGTCAGTTATGAGTAAAAAAAATATTGATGCAACCAAAACCCCCAACCTAAAACTTCCAAATGTCAAAGCTAAAACTTCTTACTTAAAACTCCCCAATGGTTGGCTGCAAATCGGTAAAATAGTTGCCGCCCAAGGCTTGCAAGGAGAATTAAGAGTTTATCCCGATTCCGACTTTCCCGAACGGTTTGTCGTTCCCGGTACGCGGTGGTTGTTGCGCGTGCAAGAAGATGAACCCCAAGCTGTTGAGTTGCTACACGGAAGATATATAGAGGGAAAAGGCTTGTATGCGATCGCTCTATCGCAAATAACTACTCGCACTCAAGCGGAAGAATTACGCGGTTGTTTGTTGCTTGTTAGAGAAAGCGATCGCCCGACTTTAGGCGAAGATGAGTATCACGTCCTCGATCTAATTGGCTTAGAGGTATTTAACCAGCTAACTCAGTCAGTTGTCGGCAAAGTTGTAGATGTCATTGCGGCAGGTAACGATTTGTTGGAAGTAAAACCCATTAGTACAGATACTCCCGCTAAAAATATCTTAATTCCGTTTGTAAAAGCGATCGCTCCTGTGGTGGATTTGGAAAATGGACGCATTGAAATTGTCCCCCCACCAGGTTTATTAGAGCTTGACTAATCAAATAGTAATGGTGCTACTCAACAGGTAGCACCATTTTATTTAATATTTAGGCGCAAAATTCTCGCTCAAATTACCATAGCGCTCTTACAGGGCGGTTGGCTGGAGTAGATTGAACTGTAGTACGAGTAGTTTCAGTGGTTGTTGTGGGGGTTGCACTGGTTGCGTCTACTTCTGTGGAAGTCGTAGAAGATGTAGATTCAGTAGTAGTTGAGGTTGTACCTACTTGGCTGGTTGTAGCGTCTATACCTGTAGTGGTACTTGCTTGAGCCAGAGTAATGTTTGAGGCCATTGATTGAGCGTCTAAAGTAGCAGAAATTTGCATCCCTTCACGCAATTTAAGACGTTCTAAATCTGCTCTTGATACCATCATTTGTTTGGTCATTCCGTCAGCCATTTCTAAGGTTACGGTTTCCCCTTCAATACTTCTAATAGTTCCACTTACGGTATTCGTAGTAGTTTCCATTGAGCTTGGAGTTGTCTGCGTATCCATCTGCATTCTTTCCATTTGCATCGGAGTAGGCACAGGCTGAGTATTTTGTCTGGTTGGAGTTTGCTGCATATCCATCTGGTTTTGCTCGCTGCTGTTTGATGGAGTTGTTTGAGCGCTAACTGAATTGACTGAAAGAGTTGATGCTAACATCAAAAGCACTGTGCCAGGTAACAGTTTGAGTTGAAGCATACTTTTTAAATCCTTATTTTGATATGATTTGTAAGAGCTTGTATAGTCTCAACTTAATCGTTAATATGACTATCTGCTCAACTTCAATTTAATGTTTGTTACAAAATATTAACTCTACCCATATACATATTTTATTAAATTCTTTAAATAGATTTATTTTGAACCTTCTAATTATAATTATCTATATAGTCATAAAATCATACAAGTTAGAATAACGATAATAATAAGTTGAAAATATAAATAAAAGTGAGGCAAAATCAAAGTGAAATTTAGCTCATTATCTGCAAAGTGTTTAATATTGTTAGGGGCAGCAATATTAGTAATAAACAACCAAAAATCGCTTACAGCAGAACCTACTGAACCCTCTATAAACAGACCAAATAATTTATTAATTACTCCATCGCCAGCAAGTAAAAACTACAATACAAATTTAGTTATTAAGTTGAGCGATCGCCGAGTATATTTGTATCGAGGCGATAAACTAGCCGCAAGTTATCCGGTAGCAATTGGTAAAGCAGGCTGGGAAACCCCTGTAGGCAATTATAAAGTTATGGAAATGCAAAGAGATCCGACTTGGCAACATCCTTGGACGGGTAAATTGGTTCCGCCGGGAGCGAAAAATCCTTTAGGCGCAAGATGGATCGGTTTTTGGACAGATGGCAAAAATTTTATTGGCTTTCACGGTACTCCGCAAGAAAAATTGATAGGTCAAGCGGTGTCGCATGGCTGCGTGAGAATGCTAAATCAAGATATTTTGACGCTTTATGCTCAAGTAGAAGTAGGTACGCCTGTAACGGTCAAACCTTGAGTATTTAGCAATGGTTGGTATTTGCGGCTATTAGGTCTAAAATAGCTTGACAGATTGCCAAGGCGCTCAAAACGAGAGAACCGCATGAATCAACAACAACTGAACAATGCTTTTACTCTATTTTTAAGTTTGCTGGTAGAAGCAATGCCTTTCTTGCTACTGGGGGTTTTATTCTCCGGTTTGCTCCTGTTATTTATCGACGAACGCCAGCTAGTGGCAAAAATGCCCAAAAACCCTTTATTAGGGGCAATAACAGGCAGTTCGATCGGGTTTCTGTTTCCGGTATGCGAATGTGGTAACGTCCCTGTAGCTCGACGTTTGCTATTGCAAGGAGTACCCGCCCCTGTAGCGGTAGGGTTTTTACTCGCTGCGCCAACGATTAACCCAATTGTAATTTGGGCAACTTGGACGGCATTTCGAGATCAGCCAGAAATTGTCGTGTTGCGCGTGGTATTTTCTTTCGCGATCGCAATTATTATTGGTTGGGTATTTAGCGCCCAAGCCGATTTAAGTGTAATTTTACAACCAGAACTCGCTAATAATTGGAAAAACACTCAGCCTTCGCCACCTGTAAAAGCTGAAGACGATACTCCAGTATTGCTACAGTCGGGAACTTATTTATTAGCCGGAGCCGGGCAACCAATTAGAATGGATGCGACCGTAATGCAAGCTCAACTAGCAGCGACTTCTCCCACCAAACCTTTAGCTTACAAAATGCGGTTATTTTTAGATAATACGGTGCAAGAATTGCGAGAATTGGGTGCAGTGCTAATAATTGGGAGTGCGATCGCCGCAATAGTCCAAGTAGCTATTCCTCGCGAAGCCATTTTAGCCCTTGGTAGCAGTCCAATTACGTCTATTCTTGCCATGATGGTACTAGCTTCGGTAGTATCTATCTGCTCTACTGTAGATTCATTTTTTGCGCTTTCTTTTGCTTCTACCTTTACCAGTGGCTCGTTATTAGCCTTTTTAGTTTTTGGTCCGATGATTGACCTTAAAAGTGTGGGTTTAATGCTATCAATATTTAAGCCGAGAGCGGTATTTTATTTATTTGCTTTAGCCGCGCAACTAACATTTTTATTTACCTTACTCGTTAATTTGTATATTGTTTAGCCGATCTAATGACTGCAATTAAAAACCTGCAAAACTATTTACTGCCCTGGCTAGATGTATGTGCGATCGCTTCTTGGGGTATTCTCATGCTGCGCTACTGGCATACAGGCAAACTTAGCTTGCTAATTCACCGCGATTATTTTTGGCTAGTCATTGCTGGGGGAATTAGTCTATCCGTTGTAAGCAGTCTAAAAGCCTTAGACTTACTGCAAAAGCGCACTAATATTCCTGATGTTCGCCATATTACTTTATTTCCACCAGGCTTTAGTAGCGCCTTACTACTATCTACAGCAATTTTGGGCTTAGTAATCACTCCTCGTGCCTTTGCCAGCCAGACTGCTCTCCAGCGTGGTGTAACCGAAGCTTTGCAAGCAACGCGGAGTCAACCCCAAGCTTTTCGCGCTTCTATTCGCCCCGACGAACGCAGCTTAATAGATTGGGTACGAACTCTTAATGTCTATCCAGAGCCAGACGCATACTCTGGTCAAAAAGTCAAGGTTCAGGGCTTTGTTATCAATCCCCCTGAATTACCACCAGAATACTTATTGCTGTCGCGGTTTGTAATTACGTGTTGTGCGGCGGATGCTTACCCAGTAGGATTATTAGTTAAACTTCCCTCAAATAATCAAGTTTATGCACAAGATAGCTGGTTAGAAGTAGAAGGAGAAATGATTACTCAAGACTTGCAAAACAAACGCCAACTAACCATTCGAGCAAGTTCTTTAAAACCAATTCCAGAGCCACAGAATCCTTATGAATATTAAATTGGTTGGCAGAGAATTACTTAATTACCTATTATCTACTTAATGAAATAGCCAGCTAGTGAAAGCATATTTGCAGCCTTGAATTACTGGCAAAGATTGGTGAGGGTGGGTGTAGTAAGAAGGAAATACTAAAACGCTACCTTTTTGAGGCTTAAACTTTAAATTTTGGCGATCGAAAAATGTTTCTCCTCCAGCAAAATCATCATTAAGATAGCCAACAATGCTTACATCTCTTGTAGGTATTCCCTGAATAGCTTCATCGCGGCGACTAGCTAATAGTAAATTATCAACATGGCGCTTATAAAACTGTCCCGGACGATAACGTAAAATCGAACAAGTTTCTATTTGAGAAAACCTAACTCTATAGTTTTGATAAAGAGTTTCTTGAATTATATAAATTTGATTTAGTAATAATTGGTTGGTGGATTGTAATAAAGAATTAGTTTCACCTAAATACAGCGATTCATTACTACGAACTTGAGTTTTTATAGTGCCAGTTTCAATGCCAGCCTTCTGAAACTGACAGCAGTCGGCAACTTGTAGAATATGGTTGCATAAAGAAGAATTAAGTAATTGCTCAAATAATAAAATATCTGCGCCTAAGTCAGTTAAAGACCACGCATCGGTAGAAATCATAGATTGAATAATAAATGTAGCTCCTAAGTGTTATAGCATTCTTGATTAGCTTAATGAAGGATTTGTTATCCCGTCCCAATAGACGGGATAAAATCTACTCGTAAAAGAATAGATGTCTTGTGTAAAAGCTCACCTCCGCTTTAAATCTCTATTTCAAAGTAGTCGACAGAAATTTGAAAATTGGCTTTCTCTCAAGTTTGGGCGAAGGAGTTGAAGGATGAGAGCAAATAATAGATTTATGTAGCAAATCTATTACTTAGCAGGCACAGGACGGCGATTTGATGAATTAGAGCGACTTCCTGTAATTTCTTGAGCGTGCTGTAAATGCTTTTGTACTACGGGTAGAGTTTGGGCGGCAAAACTTTTCACATCAGGATCTTGACCGCGTTGGACTTGACGCTCAAATAGTTTTGCTTGTTCTTCATGACTCTTAACTCCGGCTTCTTTCATGTATTCTCGATCGAATTTTGCTCCAGTAAGCTTAGATAAGTCTTGTTTTAGGTCTTGATTTTTTTCGCCTATGGTAGTCGGCAATGTTACTCCTTTTTGTTGCGCCAAAGCCTTAAGCCTGTTGTTTGCCTGAGTATGTTCTACAACCATTCGACGGGCGTACTCTTTGACCACATTGCTAGAAGCTTTTTGTCTAGCTATCTTGCCAAGTTCTACCTCTGCCATTCCGCCTTGAGCCGCTTCTACCATAAACTGTCTGTCAAGCTCACTCAAACTAGATCGCACACCTGGATTTGCGGGTGTGGTGGGGCTAGGAGTAGGGGATGGTGTTGTGGTAGGGCTAGGAGTAGGAGATGGTGTTGTGGTAGGGCTAGGAGTAGGAGATGGTGTTGTGGTAGAGCTAGGAGTGGGTGATGGCAATTGCGCTATAGAGGCGTACTCCAAAGATGCTACTAATCCTACTGCCACAAGTGCCGTCATTACAAAGTTCCGTTCGATCGTCATTGTTTTACCTGAAAAAGAATTTGAGAATATTGTGCTAAATAACTTTAGGGGTCGCTTTGGGCGATCGCATTTGCTAACTAATATAGGTACGGTATTAGAACAAGATAAAAACTAATAACTTTTTACTAGATAGCTAATGTTTACGAAGTGCAGACCCTACTCTATTAGCGATCCCCTAACTCTTGATATCCTCTACCCTTAGATTAGTTTCGATCCAAATTACAGTTCTCTACCATTTTCTGTATTAGATGCCGTAACCCCTAATATGCTTTACAGGTTAGTTTTGAGGTGATAAATGTCCGTAAGTAACAAGTCATTTTTCCAATCGTTAGATCGGGTGGCGATCGCATTAATTGCTGTTTTAGCTTTACTAACAGTGCTAGTTTTATTCCAAGGCGACGCGATCGCACCTCGCGTCCGAAATTTTAGCTGGCAAAATAAACGCATTGGCGTAGAAGATACGGCGTTTTATCTCAACTTCAGTCGTCCGATGGATGTTAAAAGTGTAGAAGATAACCTCCAAATCGACCCGCCCCTACCTGGTAAAATTAGCTGGGCAGGTCGCAAAATGGCTTATACCTTAATTTCTCCACCTGTTTACGGTACTAAGTACCAAGTGCAGTTAAACGGCGCAAAAGATCGGTTTACCCAGACAAATAAAAACTCTATTCAATCATTTAAAGGAGTTTTTACTAGCCGCGATCGCGCTTTTGCTTATTTGGGTGTAGAGGGAGAAGAACAAGGTAAGTTAGTCCTCTACAACCTCACAGCCCAACAAAAAACTATTCTGACCCCCAAAGATTTAGTAGTGGGTGATTTTCAGCCCTACCCTACAGGCAATAAAATTCTTTTTGCTGCTACCGAACGCGCCAGCGATCGCTCTGGGCTACCACCATCTCAGTTGTATACAGTTACTACAGGGATTTCGCCCGAATCTAGCTGTAAAAATAACCCGCCTTTGGGCAGAGTTGAATTAGTTTTAGATAGTAAAGATTACCAAAACTTAAAATTTGATTTGTCCGCCGATGGCAAAACTATCTTAGTGCAGCGCGTCAATCAAAAAAATCCTGGCGAGTTTGGCCTGTGGATACTGCGTAGTAATGACGACAATAAAATTTCTAAGCCGCAACTATTGCAAAGTCAACCAGGAGGAGATTTTTTAATTACCCCCGATAGTAGTGCCGTCGCTGTTGCTCAAGGACAAGGGGTAGCAATTTTACCTCTACAAGTTCAAGCTACCAAGCCCTTAGATTTTTTGCCTAAATTTGGCATGGTGTTAGACTTTGCACCCGATGGCACTCAAGCGGCAATGGTGCAGTTTAATTCTGATTACACGCGGTCGCTTTTTTTAGTTAATAATCAAGGCTTACAAAAAGAACTACTCCGCACTACTGGCTCAATTAATAGCTGTGTATTTCATCCCGTACTAGCAAATATTTACTGTATGTTGACGCAGTTGATTGAGGGAGAAACCTACCTTGAGCAACCTTATTTAGCTGCCATCGATCTTAATTCTGGCAAGCAAACCCCTTTAATTGTTATGCCCGAACAAAGAGACGTACAAATTAGTTTATCTCCTGATGGTTTGGCATTACTGCTAGACCAAATTGTTACTACTGTAGCAACATCTGCGCCTCAAATCAATGTTCCGCGTACTAGCGATGGCGAAGTTATTTCTGCCAGTCGCCTGTGGTTAGTACCTCTTTTTGCTCCCGCCTCTGTATCTACAACCCCTAATCAAATTCAACCAGAGCAACTTCCTTTACCGGGTTTTCATCCTCGTTGGCTGCCTTGAAGAGCTTCTATTTCAAGGAAAGTTTGCATTAATAGCCGCTTTGCTTGCAATTGCCAACCCCATTTTTGCAGTCTAAAAGCTGCAATCGCACCCCCCATTGCAGAGAGTAATCCCAAGGGCTGAGAAAAAGAAATTCCTACTAATAATCCCAATCCGGCAATTCCCCAAAATGGTAAAGCCACCGTTTGACGTTGTTCTTCTACTAGCTGCCTAATCCAATCAGATTGCATAGTTGCGATTAATGCTTCTTTTGCCTGTTTCTGCTCGGCGGCGGGTACTGATAAACCAATTTTGCGGCGCAATTTTTCAATTTTGCGAGCGGTAGTACTATATTCGGTTAGCTCGTCTTCTGCCATCAATAGCAGGCGCTTTAATTGCTCCATTTGATTTGCTGCTCGTTACTTAGATTATTCAGCATAGCAAAATGCGCGATCGCTGGGCTTTGCACTTTTTAAAAGTACCTTTGTACTAAATTAAATAAAATTCTTTCTAGGTAAAATCACGGTTGACACTCAATTTAATTTATTGTGTAGTTTTATTTAATCGAAAGTTAACTTACAAAGTCTTTTGAAAGCGTGTAAATTGATGAAATCTAATAATTTAATTTTTGCTATAGGTGAACAGGAATATTAAATTATTAGCGAACGTAATTTCAATACTAATACTGCCAACACATACATTAAATAACAATGAATAAATCTGAAAGCTATAAAAACTGGGCATTAGAAGAATTAATGAATTATCTAAAATCTACAGCAGAAAGTGAAACTAATATAAGTTGTGCCGATTCACCAGAGCAAATTATGTCTGCGAACAGGCAAGAATATTATAAAAACTGGGCATTAGAAGAACTAATGAATTATGTAAAATCTGTAACAGAAAGTAAAACTAATATAAGTTGCGAAAATTCATCAAAGCAAATTATGCTCGCCCAAAGTAAGTTAATTGAGGTAGAAGTTACAGCCGTAGCTACAGAAATGCAACAAAATAGCAGGGAAATTATCTTAGAGGAGAAAGAAGAAATTGTACTTTCATCGTCAAATACAGATAATTTGATGGCTTTAATAAAAGACTTGAACTCGTCAAATGATAATTTAGTTAAGCGAGTAACCTATTTAAGCCAAGCTATTGCAGAGTTTCACCAAGATTTAGAATCTTATAAAGTGCAATTTTCTGAAGCAGAGTTAAGATTGAGAGAAAAAGACCAAGAACTAGCAGCTAATTACCAAACTATTGAAAAGCTAACTTGCGAAATGGCGATCGCCAATCAGTTGGTAGCTCAAGTACAAGCAGACTACAACGAACAATCTCATCAACTATCAGCAGAAAAAGACAATTGTCGAGACTTGCGTACTCGCTTAGAAAGAGAAAAACAGCACAGTTTGCAACTCAAAGTTGCTTTAGAAAAATGTTTAGAAGTACCCAACGCCAGCTACCAATTAGCTGATGAAATGGTTTCCCATCCAAACAACGCCGAAGATACCAGCAGCTTTGCTCGTAAAGCACCGCCAATTAAAGCTTGGACAACCCAAACTAAAAGCGGAGGTAATCAAATAGATTTAGATTGGGATCGTCAACATTTGCCAAGTCAAAACAACTCAGATAACGATTCTTTACCAATGGCTGCTCAGGAAGATTTAGAGTTATTTGATAGCTTTATAACAGAGGAAAAATTAGCAGAGGCGATCGCCGTAGCAGAAATTGACGAAATACCCGTAGCATCGCCCATCGCCACAGCAGTTAATATTCAATCAAACTCTCCTTCGCCCTTAGTGTATCCATCGCGTCCACCCAAAGGGCGAAAAACATTGGCAGCTATTGAGTTACCCAGTTTTGTCTCCTGAAGATTGCCTTTCCTCTACTTGGCGATCGCTCGTGGGTTGTACAGCCTGCGCGATCGCCTCCAGCGCCTCGTTACACCAAGCTACCCAATCTTCTTGATAGCGAATACCGCGACGAATAATTAAGTGCATATACAGGTCTTTTAGTTCTAAGGAATCGAGATGCGGGGCAAAATGCGCGTCTAATTTTTTGACCTGTTGCACCATGTCAATATGGAATTGTCGCCGTCGTTCAATTTCGCGGATAACTACTGAAGAAGGAACTAAATGACCTGCCAACCCCATCACACCTAAATCTTCACGAATGGCGGTGGGTTCGCAGGGTTTTGTCAGCCAATCGAGCAGTATTTGCTGTCCTTGCTCTGTAATTGAATAAATTTTTTTATCGAGTCTTCCCGGTTGGGGAATCGCTTCATAGGTAACGTCACCTTGCTGTTCTAGCTTGGTGAGTTCGGCATAAATCTGTTGCTGACTTGCTTTCCAGAAGCAACTACCGAACCCCTCCCCAAACTCTTTGGCAACGTCATAGCCGCTTAAAGGCTGACGTGATAGAAACGCCAGAATAGTGTGCTTGAGTGCCATAGCTAAAAACTTTACTTGACGGATTCAATAGATAGAGTATATCTTATTTGTTTTATTCAATTTTTTGAATACAAATAAGGGAGTTAAAGATGATTAATGTTAATCAAAATAAAGAGCGATCGCCCCGCTTCGGGCTAATAACTGGGATTGGTTGTTTAGCAATCGTCGGCAGTGGTATTGCTTATCAACTACTTCACAGTCGCCCGATTGAGCCGCCGATGGCAGAAATCGCCCCTCCCCTACTCTAGAAACGGTTTCTGCCCTTGGTCGATTAGAGCCAGACGGTGAAGTAATTCAGGTATTTGCACCTACGTCTTTGGATGGGGCAAGAGTGGAAACTTTGAGCGTTCAACACGGGCAACAAATTCGCAAAGGGGAGGTCATCGCCGTGCTAGATACTTATGCGCGTCGTCGGGCGGCTTTGCAGGAAGCGCAAGAGCAGAGGAAAGTTGCCTTAGCCCAGTGGAGACAAGTAGAAGCGGGTGCAAAGTCGGGAGAAATTAGAGCGCAGACGCGAGTACGCGATCGCCAACAGGTAGAATTACAAACTGAAACCGCTGCCCAGACAGCTACCATCGCCCGTCTGGAGGCAGAACTTCGCAATGCAGAATTAGAAGATCGACGCTATTACCGAGGGAGCCGTATCTGCTTCCTTGCGGGATAGCAAACAACTAATTGCCGATACAATGCGGCAACACCTGAAAAAAGCACGAGCTAATTTGAGCCGGATTCGATTATCGCGGCAGCAACAAGTTTTTGAAGCGCAAGCAACCCTCGATGGTATCGCCGAGGTGCGCCCAGTAGACGTAGAGGTGGCGCAAAGTCAGGTAGCAGAAGCGCAGGCAAGGGTAGTGCGGACAAAGGCAGAACTAGATTTAGCAATGGTGCGATCGCCTCAAGATGGGCAGGTGCTAAAAATCCACACTCGTCCAGGAGAATTAGTTGGACTCCAAGGCATCATCAGCTTGGGGCAAACAGTGCGAATGGTAGCAGTAGCAGAAGTATATGAGTTGGATGTTCGCCGCATTCAAATCGGACAAACGGCTACCGCAATTAGCAAGAACAATGCTTTTCCAGAGATGCTGCGGGGCAAGGTTGTAGAAGTTGGGCTAGAGATTAACAAACAAGATGTATTGAATACCGATCCGGCGGCGAAATTTGATGCGCGAGTAGTGGAAGTAAAAGTGCTATTGGATGAGTCATCTAGTCGTCGGGTGGCAGGTTTAACCAATTTGAGCATTCAAGTATCCATTAATGTCAAATCTTAAAGGAATTTAATCACGGAAATGACTCAAAAAAAGAAACCACTGTTTTTATCCTGGCTACAGTTACGCAAAGAACGAGCGCGTTTGCTAGTAGCGATCGCTGGAATTAGCTTTGCTGATATGTTGATGTTTCTGCAAATGGGTTTTCGCGGAGCTTTGTTTAGTAGTGCGGTAGAATTTCACCACAGTCTGAACGCGGAAATTGTGATGTTAAGCGGACGCTCGCGATCGCTAATTTCCCTCGACAGGTTTACAGAGCGCCGACTATATCAAGCCGCAGGCATAGCGGGTGTTGAATCCGTTAGTCCGATCTATCTCAATGCACTTCAATGGCGCAATCCTGAAAACAAAGAGATTTGGGATATCTACGCGATCGGTATCAATCCAGAACACAAAGTATTGAACGTGCCGGGGATAGAAGCCAACCGTAAAAAACTGCGCGAACCGGATACAGCATTGTTTAATCAGGGTTCTCGTAAAGAATTTGGCAAAATTGCCCAACGGTTTGAGGCGGGAGAATCGATCGCCACCGAAATCAACGAACGCCAAGTTCAAATTCGGGGATTGTTCAAACTAAGTCCGACTTTTGGCATCAATGCCTACATGGTGACTCAATACTGTTCGGTTAAGGTTTGTAATTGCCAAT
Source organism: Chroococcus sp. CMT-3BRIN-NPC107 (assembly GCA_019359635.1). Taxonomy (GTDB): domain Bacteria; phylum Cyanobacteriota; class Cyanobacteriia; order Cyanobacteriales; family Chroococcidiopsidaceae; genus Aliterella. Next base: position 15,684 of record JAHHGY010000031.1, on the reverse strand, counting down.
GTTCTGGACAAAACCACGAGAATAGTAGCCTTTCAGCATCTGACAAGTCTCAGTTTTTAGTTATCCGAACCGTATTGCATGGTGACTAGCGATATCAACTTTTTACGCATGGCTGATTTTCGCCAGAGTGGATTAATTGATGTGGGAGCAATTAAGCTCAAACCCGGTGCAGAGGTTCAAGCAGTTTTAGCAGAGATGCGATCGCGTTTGCCTAACGATGTCAAAGTCATGACAAAAGATGATTACGCCAAAGGAGAAGTTGCTTTTTGGAATGCCAGTACGCCCGTAGGTTATACCTTTGATTTGGGTGTAGCGATCGCCTTTATTGTGGGCGCTGTGATTGTCTATCAGATTCTCTACAGCGATGTGACCGACCATTTGCCCGAATATGCCACCCTTAAGGCAATGGGGTTTCGCGATCGCTATTTTCTTATCGTTGTTTTCCAAGAGGCGCTGATTTTAGCAGCACTAGGGTTCATTCCCGGTACTTTAGTTGCTTTGGGTATTTACCGCATTACCAATATTGCGACTATGCTACCGATGATGATGGATTTGGGGCGGATTGTGTTTGTTTTTATCCTGAGCGCAATTATGAGTTCGTTCTCTGCGGCGGTAGCTGTGCGTAAGTTACAAACTGCCGATCCTGCGGATATTTTTTAGGAGTTAACCGTGTCCAAATCCATCATTGCCCCCGCCATTTCCATAGCTCATCTAAATCATTACTACGGTCAAGGTTCACTGCAAAAACAGGTGTTGTTCGATATCAACTTGCAGATCGAACGGGGCGAAATCGTGATTATGACAGGTTCATCGGGTTCTGGTAAAACCACATTGTTAACGCTCATGGGGAGCTTACGAGCCATCCAGGAAGGCAGTTTAAGGATCTTAGGTTCTGAGTTGCTCAATGCCAGTACAGAGCAAAGAACCCTCACTCGTCGCCATATTGGCTGTATTTTTCAATCGCACAATTTATTAAACTTCCTCACAGCTTATCAGAACGTAGAGATGGCGTTGGAAATTCAGTCTGTGACTGCTCTAGAGGCAGATACACGCATTCGGAATATTTTAACCGCCGTTGGCTTAGAACACCGAATGGACTACTATCCAAGAGATTTATCTGGCGGACAAAAACAACGGGTAGCGATCGCTCGTGCCTTGGTTAGTCAACCTAAAATTATTTTGGCAGATGAGCCAACGGCTGCACTAGATAAAAAATCGGGACGAGATGTAGTAGAAATTATGGAAAAACTCGCACTAGAGCAAGGTTGCACCATTTTGTTAGTAACCCACGACAACCGCATCCTGGATCTTGCCGATCGCCTTATTTACATGGAAGATGGATATTTAGTAGATCGTGCAGGCAGTGCGATCGTTCAATGAGGTGGCGTTGCCCAATTTGTAATCGGATAAAGAAGGTGAAACCAGAAATTTTGTCTTTTCCGTCAACCAACCATTGAAAATCATCACACTTTCAGCAACGCCAATGAGGTTTTAGTTTAACGGCTTTTAATTAGGATACTTCTAATTATTTGTAACTTGCTGTATCTACTTCTTCATCTAAGTTTTGACTACTTTATTTAAAAGTTGAGCAATCTGCTGGTTAATAGCTGCAACATTAAACCTTCTAGTTGCTTGTAGCTTTGCGTCTCTAGCCATACTTGCGCTTTGTTCTGGTTGATTTATGCAATCGTTAATCGCGGCGGCTAACTCCATTACATCCCCCGGCGCAACTAGCCAACCTGTAATACCTGCTTCTACTAATTCCCTCGCGCCGCCCGCAGAAGTGGCAACGACAGGCGTACCACATAACATAGCTTCCACAATTACCCGCCCAAAAGGTTCGGCGACGGTTGATGTATGAGTAACCATATCGCAAGCAGCCATCAGCGACGTAACATCATCTCGAAAGCCTAAAAATTTGACTCGATTTTCTAAGTTTAATTCCGCAACTTGAGCGTGTAACTGTTGTACGTAATCTTGCTCGCCAAAGAGCGCATCGCCAACAAAAAGGGCTGTAACCTTCTCAGGGCAACGAGTTAGAGCTTCAAGTAGTATGTGCTGCCCTTTCCAAGGCGACAAGCGGCTGAAGTGTCCGACTACAAACTTGTCCTCTTGTATTCCCAACTGCTGTTTGATGGCGGTAGGGTTGGGTAGATGTTCGTACAATGCTAGATCGAAGCCATTGTAAACAAACTCGACAATATCTTTTCGCCCCCCGGCGGCAATAAAAGCAGCTTGACTTGCTTGAGAATTGGCAATAACTAAAGCCGCACCGTTAGCTAAAGTAACAGCAATGCGTCGGTTGGTGGCACTAAAGTGATCTAAAGATAAAATATCGTGCAGATGGTACACCAAAGGACGACGACTTATAAAACTTGCGATCGCACCGACAACTAAAGCTTTTTGAGTATTAGCATAAATTAAATCGTAATTGCGACTCAAAGCGGCAACGCGATTAATTAAAGGTATTAGTTGCCCTAAACTACCTAATCCTTTAACTAAACTGCTTTCTTTACGTACTTCTATAGCCTTAGTTGTCAATACCTCGACGGGAATCTGCTGTTTTTCTAGCAACTGCCTAAATGTTCCCTCAGCAAACAAGCCCACCAAACAATTATCTTGGTAGGGTTTGGCAATATCTAATAAACAAAGTTCCGCACCCCCTGGCTTCCCGCTTTGGTCTAAAAACAGAATTTTTGTCACTTTACTCCACCTAAAAAATTCCGAGCTATAAGCTGAGGAATATAGCTAAGGGTTAAGGCAACTAAGGTGCGGAGGTTAAACTTTTGTTTGGCGATCGCATTAAATAAATAAGGCCTAGCTTCGGTCACTTGTCCCACTCGTAATAACCCGATAGCTAAAGTTGTATTATAGTGGGCTAACTCTTTCTCAAAGTAAGGCTTAAATTCTTGCAGCAGTGGATCTTCGCTAAAGGTTTTATAACAAAAAATTGCTGCTTTACCTTTACGTATTTTTGCTTCAGCATTTTTGTTACCACTAATCATCGTTTCTGTTCGATCGTGTACGCGGTAAAAAGCTAATTTTTCTGGGCAATAGTAAGCGGCTTTACCTGAGCGGCAAGCTAAGTAAGTCATATAAAAGTCACAAAAAACGCTAGATTCAGCACCTTCTTTGGCTAGTTTGTCCCAATCCACTGCATCGCGACGAATCACATTTGCTAAAGCACTAAAAATAGATTTATCTATCAAGGCAAGCTTGTGGTAAGGTTGATAAATTCCGGCTTTTAACTGAGTACGTTTTTCGCGTTTGGTCTGTTCCTCAGTTAGCTGGTCGTTAACAACGCCCTCACTATTAATTACATAATAATCGCAAAAAGCTACTACTACTTCTGGGTTATTTTCCAAAAGCGGCACGAGTTTTTCTAAAATGTCTTTTTGCCAAAGATCATCGTCATTGATACTAGCAACGTATTTACCTTTTGCTAACTTAAAGGCTGAAGTAAAATTTGGGCCGATACCAATATTTTTTTCATTAATTCTTAAGTGCAACCGTGAGTCTTGAAAAGCATCCACTAGCGCCTTTGGGCTTTCGGTGCTACCATTATCTGCAATAATTACTTCGATATTCTTATAAGTCTGTTGCAAGACGCTAGCAATCGCTTCTTTCAAGTAGGCTTGGCGATTATAGGTTGTGATAACAACACTGACTAAGGGTTCTCGATCGTTAACTAACACCATAGTCTAAAATTTTCTTATCTTATTGATAGTATTTATATACACACTTTTAAACATTCTATCCAACTTTACATAGAAAGTTTTTAATGTTTTCATAAAGTCTGATGACTTATCTATTAAGAAAGTAAAAAGTGTGGAGATAATGCTAAATTTATACGTTTATCATGCGATCGCATTTAGAGAGTTGCTACTTTAGCCCTTCCGATGGTACTTGCTTTACAGGTTAGGCAATCTCTAATAAACATTTAGCATTTCTCCAGTTCACCACTTTGGTTTAAGAGGAGGACTTTTGCCACTTTACTCCACCTAAAAAGTACCGAGCTACAGGCTGAGGAATATAGCTAAGGGTTAAGGCAACTAAGGTACGGAGGTTAAATTTTTGTTTGGCGATCGCTGTTCGTAGATAAAGTTTAGCTTTGTCTACCTGTCCCACTCGCAATAATCCAATAGCTAGAGTTGTATTATCATGGGCTAGTTGTTGCTCAAAGTAAGGTTTAAATTCTTCCAACAGTGGGTCTTCACTAAAGGTTTTATAACAAAAAATCGCTGCTTTGCCTTTACGGATTTTTGCTTGAGCATTTTTGTTACCGCTAATCATGGTTTCTGATTGCTCGTGGACGCGGTAAAAAGCTAGTTTTTCTGGACAATAACAGGCAGCTTTACCCGAGCGACAAGCTAAGTAAGTCATGTAGAAGTCATAAAAAACACCAGCATCTGCTCCATCGCTTGCTAGCTTGTCCCAATTTACTGCATCGCGACGAATCACATTTGCCAAAGAACTAAAAACCGCTCTATCTATCAAGGCAAGCTTGCGGTAGGGTTGATAAATTCCCGCCGCCAACTGTGCGCGGTTTTCGCGTTTGGTCTGTTCCTCAGTTAGCTGCTCGTTAATGGTACTATCTGAGTTGATTATATAGTAATCACAAAAAGCTACTACTACTTCTGGGTTATTTTCCAAAAGCGGCACAAGTTTTTCTAAAAAATCTTCTTGCCAAACATCATCATCATTAATACTAGCGACGTATTTACCTTTGGCTAACTTAAATGCCGAGGTAAGATTTGGACCCATACCCACATTTTTTTGATTAATTCTCAAGTGCAAGCGCGAGTCTTGAAAAGCATCCACCAAAGCTTTTGGGCTTTCGGTACTACAATCATCTGCAATGATTACTTCAATGTTTTTGTAAGTTTGTTGCACTACGCTAGCGATCGCTTCTTTTAAATAGTCGTGGCGATTATAACTTGAGATTACAACACTAACTAAAGGCTCTAGGCTATCCACAAAACTCATAGCTTTTAATCCTCTTACTTTGCTTGTATTATTCATTTTACCCCATTCAATTCTTTAAGGAAAAAAATAAAATCTATCAAATTACTTATTTGTTAGTCTTTGCGGACGCTGCCGTAACGATTTTAATAATTCAGCAAATCTGGCATATAAATTTTTATCCACTTTACTTTTAGTAAAAATCAATATTTTTAGACGTATATAATTTTTGGTAAATTGCAATTTAGGGTAGTATTTAATCGCCCGATTGCAAAAATTACTTGCTTCTTGATAATCTCTGTTTTCTAAAGATTTCCAAGCTATATAAAGGTTCATTCGCCCATAAGTTTTTGCTTTTATGCTTTGCAACTCTTTAGGTACTGAATCAAACATTTTTTTAATCAGTCTATCAAAGTCTGGTAGAAGTTTTTGGTAATTATTTGACGAATTTCTTGAATGCTGTCTATAGTATACTAAAGATTCTTTTATCAATCCAAAATCATAGTTTGCAGCAAGTTTTGTCCACATTTCCCAATCTTCACCAAAACATAAAGTTGGGTCGAATAATCCAGTATTTTTAAAGCAGGTACGACGCACCATTGGGATACTACCACAGGGGATTAAATTGATTTCAATTATTTGTTGTCTAATATTTCCTTGTTTAAAATCAATCTCAACTTCCGATAGCGGTTCGCCTCTTTCATTAGTTAATGTTGCCCACGTAGCTACCAATCCTACATTAGGATTATTGTCTAAAAAGTGAACTTGTTTTTCTAGCTTTGTTGGCTGCCACAGATCATCAGCATCTAAAAATGCTATATACTCTGCCCTAGCTAAGTTAATAGCTGTATTTCTAGCATTTGAAACACCCAGATTAGATTGAGAAATAAGTTTGATGCGTTTGTCTGTGAGCGCATTAGCCCACTCTGTTATATTATCTGAGCTACCATCATCAACAATTAGCACTTCAAAGTCGGTAAAAGTTTGCTGCAAAACTGACTGTATAGTTTCTGGCAAATAAGTCATTGCATTGTAAGCCGGGATTATTATAGAAACTTTGAGCATAAAATAGTTCTTTCTTAGGTATTAGATTTATTAAAATTAAATTGATGTGTTAATTGAGAATTTTTTAGTTTGAATAAAAATTAAATAGTTATCCACAATTTACAATTTTCTAACAATACTGATTTAGGTTTTACCACTTGACTTGAGTTTGATAGAATGGTAAAAAATTGGCAGTAATAACTTTAGATAAAAGAGAGATTTTTAACCGACTTGACTTAAATAAAGATAAGTCTTGCTTAAGATAATTCACAAATACTTTTGCTGCCTTCAAACCTCTTTGTTTTTTTACATTATCTTGCAAGGCTTTAGACATCAAAAATTTGTAGAGAAAGCCCAATGATTCTTGTTTAAGATATTGCAAAGATTCTGGTGCTTGGTTGTAGGCTCGTTCAATAACTTGCAAAGAAGCAGCTTCCATTTTAAAAATGTTAACAGACATAGAGTAGGGAGATATTCGGTATAAAACTTGAGGACGAGGAACAACAACAAATTCATAGTAAGGTGCTAGTCGCAGCCACATATCCCAGTCTTCTGCCGAATTTAAAGATTCATCAAATCCACCTACTTGTTTTAAAGCTTGGGTGCGAATTAAAGTATTAGAACCACAAGCCAAAAAATTACCTACTAAAATTCTTTCATAAACATTGCCATTACAAGAAGTATAAGAGGCAGGTCTTAAAAATTTGCCATCTTCATCAATATGGTCAGTCCAACTATAAGCAACGGCTGCTTGCGGGTTTTGCTGCAAAGCCTCTAGTTGCGCTTCTAGTTTGTCCTTAGTCCAAAGATCGTCAGCATCTAAAAAGGTAATAAATTCTCCACAAGCGCGGGCAAAACCACGATTACGACTTGCAGATAAACCTGCATTTGAATAAGAAAATAATTTTATTTTTTGGTTTTGAATATTATTAATAACTGCTAAAGTCTCATCTTGAGAACCATCATTAATAACAATTATTTCAAAGTTTTGATAAGTTTGCTGCAAAACCGATTCAACAGTTTCTTTAATTGTTTTTGCACCATTATAAACTGGAATAACTACAGAAATAATCGGCGTATTGTTATTCATAATATTCCCTCTATTATTTTTTTCGCTGTTTGCCCAGCTACCGACCAATTTAAGCGACTTTGGTATTCGTTAAATGAAGAATATGCCAATGTTTTATAATCGCTGTAGTTATTCATTAGCGTAGCGATGTAATTACAGTATTCAGAAATACTCGCCCTTAGTGAAAATGTTTTGCCATTAAAATCGTGCTTAATTAAAGTTGGGATACCTCCTACTTGCGTACCAATGCAAGGTAGCCCGAAGGAATTAGCTTCACAGAAAACGTGCGGAGAAAAATCTGCTCTTGATGGCAATACTAAAAAATGGGAGTCAGTAAATAGCTGATTGATTTTGTTTAAGCCTTCCCGCGTGTATTTAGAAATAAAGCCTAATGTTTTCACATACTTAGGTAAAGGTACTTCTATTTCTGGTTCGCAGCCTAATACAGATAATTCTGTTTCTATCCCTCTAGAATTTAATTCTTTAGCTATTTCAAAAGCGATATCCCCACCTTTTCTAAACCAGTCCACCCCAATAAATAATAGCTTGCAACATTTGTTGTTTTTTGCTTCTACTATGTTGTGGATATCTTCATTGTTGCGATTAGTTTCTATGTTTGCTCCCCAAGGAATTACAACTACTTTAGCTGGATTGATACCATAGGTTTCAATAGCAGTTTGAGCCGCCCAATCTGACAAAAATATTAACAGCTGACATTTTTCAAACGCCAACTTTTCCATCGCCAGTAGGTGATTAAAAGTTTCTTGAGTTAAATTGCTCAACCAGGGATAAAAATTTATAGATGCCGATAGTGGTGCATCTGTCCACAGTACAATGGGCTGCTGGCATTCAAGGTAAGCCAGTGGAATGGCGTTCTCTGGACACAGAACTACATTAGAGTTAAATTTGGCTAGTTTCGGCAATACTTGAGCGCTATATGCTTCTAAAACCGATGGCTCTAAAAAATAAAAATAATCTTTTTTAAATAGCTTTTGATTTAAGTGCCACTTGAGCTTGTGCTTTAAAGATGGCTTAATTTGCTTCAGCGAGCCAACATAATCTAGCGGCGTAGATTGTGATTCTAGAGTTTTAGCTAAATAGTAACCTGCACCACATAAACCTACTTGGTTTTTAGGCCATTTTGAGGAATCAAGAACATCATAGCTAGTTAGATATGCTATTCGCATGATTGTATAGTCTCTCTAGTCAACAATTGTTAACTATTGCCTATTAATGTAAAGTTACCCTAACCATGTTAGTATTAGTTTTGACAATTTAGCTTGACAATAACTTAGATATTATTGTCATTTTAATTTAAAAGGATGTTTACAATTAGAGAAATTTTATTTGTCAATTGCTCTAAAGAGGTATTATTAATTACTGCTTAATTATTGAGCAAAGTAGCTTAGAAGTTAAAACTTCTACAAAAAAACCGAGATAGTTTGCTATCTCGGTTCTCGGCTCTTTAAAAATTCAGTTCTTAGCTTTTTTGTCCTAATTGGTTTTGCATATTGTGATAGTTCCACAATTTGCCACGCTGGAGAAGCAATTCTTGATAAGCTCCTTGTTCGACAATTTTGCCTTGTTCTAAAACTACAACTTTATCTGCTTTGGCAATAGTCGATAAGCGGTGCGCGATCGCTATTACCGTTCTTCCTATCGATAGTTTTTCCAAAGATTCTTGAATTAATCGCTCTGATACAGAGTCGAGAGCGCTAGTGGCTTCGTCTAAGATTAGAATTTCTGGATTACGCAGCAATGCCCGCGCGATCGCAATTCTTTGGCGTTGACCTCCCGATAGACGCACTCCTCGGTCGCCTAGTATCGTATCAAAGCCTTCAGGCATCTCTAAAATAAATTCTAAAGCATTTGCTAGTTGAGCCGCTCGTTCTACTTCTTTTTGAGTTACGTTTTCTATGGCATAGGAAATATTATCAAATACGGTAGTATTAAAAATGAAGGTATCTTGACTAACAACCGCCATCCGATGGCGGACTGTATTAATGTCAAATTCCCGTAAGTCTACACCATCATAAGATACCTGACCTTGCACTGGGTCATAGAAGCGAGGAATTAGGTCAGCTAAAGTAGTCTTACCCGCACCTGAAGAACCAACTAAAGCTGTAGTTTGCCCTTTTTTGATTGTTAAAGTGATATTGTTTAGTACCAAAGCATTAGGCTCGTAGCCAAAGTCTACCGATCTAAATTCAATTGCTTGTTTTAAGCCTATAAATTCTTGGGTACCATTAATTAAATATTTTTTATCTTCAGTTTTTAGTAGCTGCATAACGTTATCAATAGCGCCACCAAAACTACTTAGTAAAGCTCTATTGCCATTTAGCTCGTGAATAGCGGGGACAAGACGAAACAGTGTAAACAAAAATGTTAGTAGAGAAGCTATTTGTAAAGTGCCATTGGGAACAAACACTGTGAGCGCTAAAATAATCATGCTCACAAGAACCGTAGTAGCGGCTCCTTCTGCTAGTGGTTTGACAACGGCTAAACCCAAAGTTGCTTTGATAGAACTTTGCACCACATCCTCACTAGCTTTATAGTAGCGTTGGCGTTCAAATTGTTGGGCAGCAGAGGCTTGAACGGTACGAATGCCGTTAATAAGTTCAATAGCTCTTGAAGCAAAGTTACCATTAGTTCTAGAAACTACAAAACTAGCTTCTCTTACTTGCCTGTTTAACGCCGATAGCCCTACTGCCAAGAGGGTAAATAAAGCGATCGCAATAATTGACAGTTGCCAAGACAATTGAAAAATTATAACTGCATAAACTACTAGGGTTAGCCCTTTGGTGATAATAAAAGCACTTAAACCAAAAGCTTGTTGTAGTCTAGAAATTTCGCCAGTAATGGTATTGATTAGTTCTCCAGAATGGCTGGTAGAAAAGTAACTTAAGCTTAAAGATTGTAGCTGCTCAAAAATTCTTTTTTTCAGTCTATCTACTAACCTTAACTGGGTCATTTCTGTATAAACTTGATTGAGATAGTTGAAAACTGCCCGAATCCAAGTAGCAGCCAGTATTAAAGTTGATACTCGATATAGCCGCTCCATCGGCGGCTTATTTATCCCTAAAATTGAAACATCAAACCATGCAAAACCAGTTTGAATTGGTGGTAAGTTGGGGTTAACTAAGCCTTGCAAAAAAGCCAGTAGAAATCCTAACCCAAAACCCTCAAAAGCCGCAGAACCGATAGCAAACACTATTGCTAAAATTGCGATCCCAGGAAAATACTTAAATTCTCTGAGAATTAAGTAGTTGTCTTTCCAAAACTTGGTGGCTTTGAGTAAGTTGCGGAGAAGTACTGGAAGATTAAAACCCATAGTTATCTGTTAGCAATAAGGGATTAGTTAATGTCACCGGAGAAAATTCTTAGCAGAGTTTGGAGAAGAATTTTTGAGTCTTTAGCTAGCGACCACTGGTAGATATAGGCTAAATGAATATCTCTAACAGTGCTGACAGCAAGCGGTGCTTTTGTTTCAAGTATGCCTGTGATACCTGGTAAATTAGCAAGTTGTTTTGGTTGTAGGTAATTGACTTCTGTTAAAGTCCAAGGACGCGGCCCTACCAAGCTCATTTCACCACGTAAAACATTAAATAGTTGTGGCAGATTTTGCCAGTATCCATGATACCCCACAGAGGCTAAAGCATTGAATTTAAATAGTCCAAACACTTGACCTTTGTGACCTACGCGCCAATACCGAACTAATACAGGAGACTGAGGCGACTTTAACCATCGCCAAATTACTAATCCTAAAATCACTGGGCTGAGGATTGCCAGCAAGAGGGCAGCTGCCAAGAAGTCGCAAGTTCGTTTTAGCCGCCATTCTATAGATTGTAAGTAAGGTAGTTTTTGATCTTTACCAGCGCGTACAAATATAGGTTTTTGAGCGCGATCGCAAGCTGTTGCCCACATTTGCAAATTTGCCGAACCTACGGCTGGATCGATTTGAACTACTTTTACTGACGACTTTTGCAAGCATTCTTGCAGCCGTTGCTTGTCTGTAAATTCTAGACTTGCTTGTAATGAATGTGGCTTTCGAGCCTTAACAATTAAGTGCTTTTGTTGCCACTTCAAAGTCCAGTTAGTTAGCTTGCGCTCTGGTTGTTGAGTATTTACTAGGGAGTAAGTAGGAAGGTTGGCAGGGTTATAAATTAACATTGTATGGCGATCGCATTTTTTATCTTTGTTGTAAAAACAACATGCTGTTTGACGAGCCTGCTCTAAAATTTGTTGCTTTAAAGGAGTTTTATGACGTTATTAAAATTGTCTAAAAAACTATTTTTATCCTTTAAATTCACTGCTCAAGCTTATGTTTTTTCACTAATTTTTATGCTCTTTGATATCAAGCCTAACTTATAATTTAATCTTTTACCATCTTGAATGACTAACTATACTTCTTCTTTACACACTCTTTAAATACGCTATAGCCAAAATATCGTTAAAGTTATATGTTCAAAAATTTCCATTTAAATAGTAAGATTTTCTTAAATCATTTTTGACACTAAGCTTTTAATAAAAAATTATTATTTGCCTAAATAACTATTTAGTAAATCTTCATTTTGTTTGTATATTTGTTTTTCATTGCTTACTACTTCTAAAGTAGTAAGCATTTCTATTTCCGCTCACCCTTGTTCCCAACTTTGTTGTAGAACAACTCCTTGGTCTTTTGTAGAACTTACATAGCTAGTGTGTCCGTTGGCATGATTTGCAACCACTCCAATTGTGTTCAACTTACTGAGCATAGCTGTAGCTTGAGTAAGTTCACTGCGCGTTACTTTACCCATGCGCGACACTAGCAATACACCGCTACAAAAAGATGCTGCCAAAATAGCATCAACCATCCCCAATACGGGGGGAGCATCTACAAGTATTAGGTCGTAAGTATCTTCAAACTTCGCCATCAATTCCCGCATTCTTTGGGAACTTAACAAATTCGCTGAATCTGTTGGTACGGGCCCCGCCGTCAAAATATCAATATAAGAGCCTGACGATTGAATACCTGTATGATTTGGTCCGTTGGTATCGCTTTCTAGTAAGGTGGAAAGCCCTTGCTCGTTTGGTAGATTGAGCATTTGATGCAAATTGGGATGACGCAAATCTGCATCTATTAATAACACTCGTTGATGTAAACGGGCTGCGCTTAGAGCTAAACCTAATGCTAGGGTTGACTTCCCTTCGCCAGCTAAGGCGGAGGTAATCATAATTGACCTTAAAGATAATTCCGTTGTATTTAGCAACTGAATATTTTTATAAATTAAATCCAGTGATTCCCAAGATGGAGGCCAGTTACTAACTTGAACCGTCCAAGGTGCTAAAACTTTCGGCTTGCCAAAAGGTAGACTAACAATTGGTTCGCTGGCTTTAGTTTGAGGTAATTCTGGAGTCATACCTAATAATGGTATAGAGACTTGTTTCTCTAATTCGTCAGAAGTATGTACCGCATCATCCATCACCTCGCGCAGGAAGGCCGCAACACCACCTAGCATTAAGCCAGCCACCAGACCTAGTAATAGATTTTGTACAATATTTGGACCTACTTTTAGACCTAGCAAAGGTTGCTCTAGAGCTTGCCACTCAAAGCCACCTCTAGCAATTTCTAGACTCAGTTCCTGTTGCGCTCTCAATAGTTGCTGCAACTTCTCGCGGTTAATTAGTGCTTGCGGTATCAAACGATTGTATTCTGCTAGTAAGGCAGGGAAACGCTCGAATTGATTGCGTAAATTTTGCTCAGTTTGTGCCAAACTTACATCTTGAGCTTGCAATGCACTAAGTAGCGTTTGAACTTCTGCTAATTGACCTGTCAAGTTGATGTCTAAACCTGTTCTTTGCCCTTGAGATAAAAGATTAGAATTTGTCGCCTTTAGTTGAGCCGCATCCGCCCCTACAACTCGCCCTTGCTCTGCTTGCAGTAGTGCTTGCTGGGTTTGGCGCATTTCGATCAATTTTTGTACTCCAGGGTCTGCATCAGTATAGGTTCCTCGTCTAGCCGCTAAGAGCAGGTCTGTTCTTTGTAGCTCGTTGAGCAGCGTTTGATAGCGAGGAGATTGGCTTAATCGCGAAGATGCTAAAGCGGTTTGCGGACTGCTACCAACTTGTTGTTGTAAAACCTTGTAGCGCGCTTCGGTATCTTGAAACTGAGCGCGAAGAGCCTGTCGCTGTTGGACTACAGCATTTAAAGAATTATTAATTGTTGCCGCTTGTTGTTCTGGATCGATTAAGTTTTGATTGGTGCGAAAGGTTTTTAACTGATTTTCTGACTTCTCAACTTGTTTGCGAGCTTCAGGAATTTGCTCGTTAATAAACTCCAATCCTTTTTTTAACCGTTGCTCTTGCTGTTCTCGGTTATAGGCTTGATAAACTTGGTAAATAGTTTGTAAAACTTTTTGAGTTTTTACTGGATCGTTGTCAACATAACTTGCTTCAACAATTTTGGTATATTTTGCCTCGCTATCTTCTTCTATGACTGGTGCTAAAAGTAGCGCTCTTTTAACTCTTTTGATAGTCATATTTGGATACTCGGGCTTGAGTAAATCTATGGCTCTTTGAAGTAACAAATTGCTACGCATGACATTGATTTGTGTCGCGTAGTCTATCTCAACATTAGGATCGGCAAATTCCGACTGCGGTTGAGCTTGAATATCTCTTCTACCTTGATAGTTAGCCTCTATCAAAATCTGCATAGTGCTTTCATAAGTAGGTTCTGCTGTTAAGCTTACAACCGTAGCTACTGACAACACCCCTGCTAATACACCTAATAACCAATAGCGGCGACGACTTAAAACTGCAAACAGTTGTCCATACCCTGGGTCGGTTTCTGCCGCCATGTTGTGATTTTCAGTTATTTTTCCCATTGCTAATTGACTCCCAAATAAAAAATTTACTATATCAATATAACTAAGCGCCGTTGCAGACTTCGGCAACTACTCGGTCAACTTGGCTAAAGAAAGCAAGTTCTGAGAAATTGGAAATTGCCCAATTACAAATGTCTTGGTAATCCCAGACGGTATCTTTTGCTTTTAGCAGCGCCGCTTGCAGTGCATCGGGTGTTTGTTTAGAGAAAAATACGCCAGTTTTTCCTGGAACTTGCGTATCTAATACACCACCTGCACCATAGGCAATTACAGGGGTTCCACTAGCATTTGCTTCTATTGGCACTAAGCCATAATCTTCCAAGGCTGCCACAATTACAGAGCGAGCTTTTGCCATCAAATCAGTTCGTTCGCTATCCGTTACATGACCTAAAAATTGAATGTTACTTAAAGCTTTTGCTTCTAAACGCGCCCTTTCTGGGCCATTGCCAATAATTAATAACGGCCATCCCAACCAATTGAAGGCTTCTACAATTACATCTATACGTTTATAACCAATTAGTCGGGCTGACGCTAAATAATAATCTTTTTTAGTATCGGAGAATACAAAATTATCCGTATTAATTGGATAATTAATTACTATCGCCTGCTTGCCATAATATTTTTGAACTCTCTGTGCTACGGTGCTAGAGTTGGCAATGTAAAAATCTGGTTCTTGCGCGTACTCTAAGTCTACTTTTCTCATTGCTTCAAAAATAGCTTCTATAACCGGGTAAAAATATCGGTAATCTCCGTATTCTCGTAGGTAAGTTTTTGTGTCCCATAAAAATCTAGTGACGTTGTGACAAAAACAAATGTGTTTGGCTTTGGGATTCTTACGAACGGCTTTAGCAAAACCTGTAGTACTGCTGATAATTAAGTCGTAGTCTTGTAAATCTAGAGTGCGAAAAGCTGGAAAGTAAAGGGGCGCTAAAAGTCTAAAGTACTTAGCTGCTCCAGGAATTTTTTGAAGAAAAGTTGTTTTAACTACACGCTCCTGCAAATCGATGCTATTTTCTGGATCGTAAATTGATGTAAAAATGTCTGCTTCAGGATAGTGATTGCAAAGTAGTTCAAAAACTCGCTCTGCTCCCCCTGGCTGCGTTAGGTAATCGTGGACTAGAGCAATTTTCATAGAGCTACAAAATTTGAGTACTGGGACGATCGCTAACTTAAATATGTCTTAGAGCAAGGTTAGTTTGGTCTATCTGTACTGTTCTCTAACTAGACTGTGTTTCATTGACCTTGCAGTACTTTAAAATACTTAGAGTTAATAGTAACTTTTTTAACAAACTCCTACCTATACCTAGAGATAGAGACAACACTGATAGCTGTAAATAAATACATCTCATCAAAATGCAACGTTTTGATACTTTAAAAGATGAGATAAATTTTCCTACTTATTTATAGTTATAAGTAAAAACCCTGGTTCAATCTACATAGTACTGTAAAGAGTTTGTAATGAAATGATAAAATTATAGATTCTATCAAGCTAGTGTCAGATGTAGCAGCAAACTTACTTAGTAAAAAATAGTGATTATTATAAAGTATTGGTAGTAAAACTACTGAATAAAAGTAGAAGCAGCTACCGAATGATATTTAGTTTGCCCTGCCTTAGTTGTCAGGGCAACCGCATAAAAAAGATGGGATAGTGTGGGGTAAAGTAAAGCAAGTAGGAACACCCCAGTGAGTCAGACAATTGATGCCAGTATACTGACCCATTTTGCCAGCTTAGAAGACCCAAGAGAT
>JAHHGY010000030.1 GCA_019359635.1 Chroococcus sp. CMT-3BRIN-NPC107 | reverse complement strand
GTGCAAAAATCATCAATCTCACAAAATAAAGCTTCTAAACTAGACATAGATGGAGGCGCTGAATACGTTAACTTCATTTCAGCTTACTTGCCTCCTCCTTTTCTTATCCCGAACTGACGTTAACAGATAACTTTTAAACGACATTTTTTTGGGTTTACACTCGTTTACAAATACTTTTAACTAATGTAGACGTGCCTGAATTAGTCCCGATTTTAATTATTCTGTTGCTGATTGCTACTACCGTCGCCTTACTATCGCGGCGGTTACGAATCCCTTATGTTACGGGTTTAGTTCTAGCAGGTTTGCCCATTACCGAGCTATTATCTCGTCGTATTGGCTTAGATCCATACCTAGTTTTAAACCTTTTTCTGCCCATTTTAATATTTGAGGCGGGGATTAATACTGATGTCCGCCGCCTCCGCAGTACGTTTAAACCCATTGCTCTATTGGCTGGTCCTGGGGCAATATTAGCTACTGCTATTATCGCTGTACTATTAAAATTTGGACTGACCTTAGACTGGATACCTGCCTGTTTTTTAGGCGCAATTCTGGCAAATACAGATACTGTATCCATGATTGCCGTATTTAAAGATATTCCTGTCCCTGCAAGGCTTTCTACTATTGTTGAAGGCGAAACTTTATTCAACGATGCCGCCGCTTTGGTTTTATTCAACCTAATAGTAAAAGTTTATTCAACGGGTTCTCTGACATTTTTAGAGGGCATCCGAGAATTTTTATTTGTAGCGTTGGGAGGTAGCCTAGTAGGGGCAGTTTTGGGCTACTTGAGCATCCCTATATTTGCGCGTCTAAACGACCCCCTGAGCAGTCTGTTGTTAACTGTTGCCGTTGCTTTGGGAACTTCTCAGGCGGGGCAGTTTCTCGGCGTATCTGGCCCGGTGGCGGTGGTAGTGGCAGGGTTAATTTTCGGTAATCTGGGACTTTCGCGGACTAATTCAGCAGGCGATCGCATTACACTATTAAGCTTCTGGGAATATGCTGGTTTTGGGGTCAATACCTTTATATTTCTGCTCATTGGCATCGAAATAAATCCCATCACGCTGATTAAAATTCTGCCCGCCGTTTTATTAGCATTTTTAGCTTATCAAGCGGGGCGAATTTTTACTGTTTACCCTTTACTTGCTGGGATAAGCTGGATCGATCGCTCAATTCCGGTGCGTTGGCAGCATTTACTATTTATTGGCAATATTAAGGGTTCGCTCTCAATGGCTTTGGCATTAAGTTTACCTACTAGCTTACCGGGGCGAGAATATCTCATTACTTTAGTCTATGGTTGCGTGTTGGTATCCTTAGTAGGCCAAGGTTTAAGCTTGCCTTGGCTAGTAAAACGTTTAAACTTAGCTACATTTTCCGAAACTCGCCAACAAATTGAGGAGTTGCAAGCGCAGTTAATTACAGGGAAAGCCGCTCAAGATGAATTAGACAGTTTGCTAAAGTCAGGAGTATTGCCTAAAGCCGTTTACGAAGAAATGAGAGCAGGTTATCAAGTAAGAATAGCTGGAGCAGAAAAAACTCTACGGGACATCTACAATCGCCGCTCAGATACCAAGGGCGATCGCTCCAAACTTGATGCTGTTCGCCGCCGCCTGCTGCTGGCAGAAAAAGGAGCTTTGGGTGAAGCCATCCGCAAACAAATTCTTTCACCTGAAATTGTGAAGTCGCGCTTGCAAAATATCGATGAGCAACTGCTAAAACTAGAAGATGATTAACTAGGGGATTTCTGAAAATTTGGTTGATTTTTAATCACTTTACCCGGACTAATCCAAGAAATTCCTTGTTGTAAAGCACTCCCAATCATTACAGCTTCTACTATCGGTTCAGAGATTTCTGTCTTGGCTACCCATTCGACAATAAAATTTGCCCCACTACCGCCACTGGTATCGTTTCTATCTACAACAAAATTTGTAGAAGCTAGTGCATCAAGTTCAATGGGACGTTCTATATACTGCCGGATTAATTTACCATTCGAGTTATGGTAGCGTACCGCCGTAACAATCATGGGACTCGTCAAATCTGTATTGCGAATACTCAATGTAGCCGCCAAATCGAAATACTTTTGCCGATTTTCATAATAAATATGCGAATAAATCGGCACATAAATAGTTTGCCCCATTGCCGCTTGAAAATTTTGCGCTAAAGTTACCACTTTTGGAGATGAAACGACTGGCGGCGGTGAAACTTTCGACGGGGTACAAGCAGTCAGAAAAATTAGTGCGATCGCTGAAAAAATTAGTCGGTATAGCTTCATCGAAATTATTTACAACCCTCGATAAAATCAATAACTTGATGCAGCGATCCGGGCTTAGTGACGATTAACACCGTCGAACTCGGTTCTAATACCGTACTACCATTAGGAATTATCAAGTTTTCATGAGCATGAGCTTGATAGCCAATAATTAAAGAGCCAGTAGGAAACCGAGAATCAAGAGCAATTTCGGCAACGCTACGCCCAACAACATAACAATTTTCTGCGATCGCAAGTTTTAGCACCTCAATTTGTCCTTGTTCAAAGTGCATCATTGACTCTACTTGCGGATATTCGATCGCATTTACCATTGTTGATACTGCTAATTCCACCGTGCTAACTATGTGATTTGCCCCAACTATGCGTAATGGCTCGGCAAAATCGCGATGGCGCATCCGGGTAACAATATGCGGCGCTCCGTAGTGTTTGGCAAGCGTAACCATTGCTAAATTCAAAGCATCGTTCCGCAGTGCAGCGACTACCGAATCCGCTTTACGAATCCCTGCTTCTAGCAACACTTCTGTACTTACTGCACTACCTTCAAAAGCCATCGCCCCTACTTGTTCGCGAGCATAACGGCAAGCAACAGAATTAATATCAATTACTGCCACTGTGTGACCTAATTCTACAAGTCTTTGTGCCAAGTTCAGCCCAATTAAACCGCCGCCACCAATTAGCACGTACATGGTAGTTGCCTTTTAATGCTTTCTTTACCTTAGTTTACAAGCTAATAAAGATTTTATTTTGTATTTATTCTTCCTTCAACACTTCTGCTATTCGTAATTTAGCCGAGCGCGATCGCACATTATTTTCTAATTCGTCATTTTGGGCGGTAATGGGCTTTTTAGTAATTACTTTTAATAAGGATGATTCTCTTAAACTATGCTTTACTATCCGATCTTCTAAGCTATGAAAACTAATTACAACAATTCTGCCCCCTGGTACAAGAGCTATAGGAGCGCGATTTAAAAAATTCTCGATAGCGGTTAATTCTTCATTGACGACAATCCGCAAAGCTTGAAATACACGGGTTGCGGGGTGAATCCTACCATAACGATACTGCTTTGGAACGCAATAAGCGATCGCCTCTGCGAGTTCTGTCGTAGTTGTAAAAGGGCGTTTTTCTACTATCCGTCTAGCTATTCGTCGCGATAATCTCTCCTCACCGTACTTAAAGAAAATATCTGCAAGCTCGTTTTCATCCCAATTATTAATTATTTCTGCGGCGGTCAAATCTCGTCGCCGATCCATCCGCATATCTAAGGGCGCAGTGTTGCGAAAACTAAAGCCTCGCTCTGCGGTATCGAGATGGTAAGAGCTAACGCCTAAATCTGCTATTATTCCATCAAATTCAGCTTTTTTATAGTCAAAGTCGGCGAAACTGGTTAAAACAAATTGAATGCGACTACTATATTCAGCAAGCCGTTGTTTAGCTGCGATAATTGCCTGTTCGTCCCAATCTAAGGCTGTAACTTTAACATCAGGATACGCCTGTAAAATCGCCTCGCTATGACCGCCACCGCCTACGGTAGCATCTAAATAATGCCCATTAGGACGGATAGCTAAGGCAGAAATTACCTCTTGATTCAAAACAGGTATGTGAACAAACCCAGTAGACTTTGAATCAAGCGGAGTTTGGGATGTATTCATCGTAATTTTTTTCGACTATAAATAGCTGCTCCCTCTATTTTGCAGATTTTTTGCTTTAAAGCCGCGTAATTCACAATAACCATCAAAGAATGCTCGGAAAACTTTAGAGTTAAAAAGCATAAACCAACTTGCAGCCATCAATTATACAATCAGATTCCGCTGGCATTGCTCGATCGATGTATTCAATACCTGTCGCATCTTGTTGTTGTAATAAAAATTGTCCAACTGTATAGTTAGCTCCGGGATGATGTGGTTGAATAGCAAGGACTTTATAGAAAAGTGCGATTACTTTTTCATCTCCTTAAATTTCCGCCGTCCAACAAGCCCGACTCCAAGCGTCTTGAGCAGTCAAGGGTTGAGTTTAGACTTTTTAAGCTAAATCTTGCAGATTTTTTTGAATTTCTTGTGTACGGGCAAATCGCTGTTGCCAAGGGGTTGCTACTTTCTCTTTCCATTCATTGTTAAAAGGCTCTACCAACGGCTCAAGCTTAGATTCCAAAAGTTCTTTCGCCGCACTTATTTTTGGTAATGACGGTAAAGCAAGTTTTGTAAACTCGTTCTTAGTCAAATATCCTAACGTTAGATTACATTGCGGAGGACTCGGCGACTATGATTCCAAGCCCAGATACCAACAGTGAGTGCGATCGCACTCATCCCCGCTAAAACGATCTTTAAACCCAAAGCTTCGGAACCTACAGCATTGCTAACAGCATCGGTAATCGGGCCTGTAATCGCTAAAGGCACGCTTAGGGCAATATTGACCAAATTATTTTGAAACCCAAATACCTTACCGTGCATATCGGTGGGGGTTTCTTTTTGAATTAAAGTCTGCATTGGTACGCCCACAAACGCGGCTCCCACTCCCAATAAAGCACTAAGTCCTAAACCCAGCCACAAATTGCTGACAAAGCTAAAAACCGCTAAAGAAAAGGCTATGGTCAAAAAACCAAATAAAGGTAGGGGTTTATGATGAAAAACTCCGCCTCCATGCCCTAAAACTCCTGCCCCTAATACAATTCCAATCCCCGCCGCCGCTAATATAAATCCGTATTGTTTCTCTGATTGCAAGCCAATTTGCGGAGCTAAACTAAAAGTTATGACGATGAGAGCAGCAATTACACAGTACAAAGTTGTTAGTTGCAACATTGCATTCCAAACCATGCGGTTTTGTTTGAGATAGCTAAAACCTGCTTTGATTTCTTGCCAAGGATTCATCATGATGCCGCCAACGTTAGCTATAGTTTCTTTTAAAGCCACGGTTTGTAAAATTCCGGCAGCTAAAAAATACAAACCACCAACTAACAATTCTTGGCCAAAATTGCCTCCCCAAGCTTGACTAAGGCTCAAAACGGGTTCTCCGATCGCAAAACCGACAATAAAACCCCCCATCGTAGTGGTAGTAAATAAGGCATTAGCGGCTAACAAGTTTTCGCGTGGGATTAGTAGCGGGATAGATGCTTGTTCGGCGGGAGCAAAAAATTGAGTAACCGTAGAAACAATAAAGGTGATTAATAATAAAATTACAAATTCTCTCGGTAAAAAAGGAATAGTAAATATCAACAACGCCCGAATCAAGTTGGAAACCACCAAAACTAACTTTTTGCCCAACCTGTCTACAAAAATTCCTGCCGCCGAACCAAATAAAATTGCTGGCAAAGTAAAAGCCAGCAATAAAATCGATCGCATAGAGTTTTCTGTCCCCGTAGGCGTAGGATAAATGGATAGTAGCGCAATCAGTAAAGTTAAAAGAATTTTATCTGCTACTTGAGAGAGTAATTGTCCTACCCACAACGCCAAAAAGGAGCGGTTTTTAAGCAAAGCACGAAACCCAACTTGCGGCGGCGTAGCGGATGGTTTTTCTACAGGAAACATAAAATATCTAACAAAATTTAAGTATCGCCCCCAATCTAATCAATTTCTTGGTAGCGCTTCAATAGCCTCAGTATAAATTCCGCCTCGTTGAGGTACGATCGCACGTTAGGATTACTAGGGCTTACCATCCATCCAGTAACTGTAGAAGGCGATCGCCACATATCCAAATGTTCTACCATTGGATCTGCATAAAAACTATCTTCCGGGCGGCTTAAAACTATCGATGTTGTGTGGGTAAAATAATCGTGACTCAGCCTATGGATGGGAAAATTACCTCCTAGCGGCACTCCCCAACCATCAATAGCAATTAGCGCTTTTACTTTACCTCCCAATAACTCCCATCCCCAAGCCGCACCGAGCGCTCCTATCACCCCAGCGCTAAAGCTAATAAATACTATAGGCGCGGCTTTTGCTGGTTGACCGTAAGTTGTTAACAAATTTTGGAGAATATGTAATGATGATAGTGGTGTATAATTTTTTACTGAAAATGTAAGTATATTTTCGCTTATAGTAGAAGTTAAGTCGGCAGATAACGATAATTCCTGCAAGAAGCAGCGTGTTAATTCGGGTAAGTGAAATCCAGGGCAGATAAAAATATTCATAGCGACAATTAAAATAAGTGATAAAAATTAAAGTTTTAGTAGCTCTTAAGCTTATATAAGCAAGTTTTACCTAAAATAGTATTTAAGTTAAGTTGCCACCATGGTTTTAATCGCAAATAGGGCAGCCAGCAATTACAAGAGAGTTTAGGTAGTAAAAAGGTCGTCGGCTAGATACGGTAAGTAAACTCTCTAACTGGCTAATTGGTAAATAATGGACAATATAATTACAACGCCAATACCTGAGAATGAAACTGCCAGGCTAAAAAACCTCCATCAGTATAAAGTGCTGGATACTCCTGGCGAGACAGGTTATAACGATATTACTAAATTGGCTGCCTCTATTTGTCGTACTCCTATTGCCATAGTTAGCTTTGTAGATGCCCATCGGCAATGGTTTAAATCTAAAATTGGCTTGGAAGTAACAGAAATGGCTCGCGAAATAGCTTTTTGCTCCCATACAATTTTGCATGAAGAAATATTTATTATCCCCGATACTTTAAAAGACAAACGTTTTGTCCGCAATCCTTTAGTAACTGCTGATTTGCCTATTCGTTTTTATGCTGGCGTACCGCTAATTACCTCTCAAAATTACGCTTTAGGCAGTCTTGCCGTCCTCGACTACGTACCGCGAGAACTAAATGAGCAACAAATCGACTCTCTTAAAGCTTTAGCAAGTCA
The DNA here is from genome assembly GCA_019359635.1 of Chroococcus sp. CMT-3BRIN-NPC107. Taxonomy (GTDB): domain Bacteria; phylum Cyanobacteriota; class Cyanobacteriia; order Cyanobacteriales; family Chroococcidiopsidaceae; genus Aliterella. The sequence continues at coordinate 37,445 of JAHHGY010000030.1, read as the reverse complement.
AATTGTTAAACTTATCGAACGCACTAACAAAGACAAACTGGAAAGCAGTCACCTCAAGCATTGGCAACGACACCAAAAACGTAAATTATTTTTCCGCAAAGTAGCGGTGGGACTAGGGTTAGCCTCCGCAATTTTAACTGTTGGTGGATTTATCGCTCATAGCAGCCTTAACGATACCGTAAACAATGCCCAAAAGCAGATCGAACGTTACCAGATAATTGATAATTTGGAAGATATAAACTTACAAATGCAAAAAGTAGCGATCGCCAAGCATCGTTATATCAATAGCCCGCAACTAAGATATTTGGAGCCATACTACAGTGTTAAAGCATCGGTAAAGCAAGAACTTACGCAATTACAAGCGCAAATTGCTAATAACCCCGCCCAACAAAAACGTTTAGCAATCCTCCGTCGGCTAGTTGACCAAAAATTAATAGAAGTAGAAACTGCTGTCAATCTCCGCAAACAAGGCTCTGACGAGGCGGCGCAATCATTAAGAACTGAGGAAGGTAAAATTATTTCCGATCGGCTTGAAGCAGCGATCGAAGAAATGGAAGCTGCCGAAAATGAATTATTACAAGCTAGTTCCCGCTCGGTACAGGCAAATACTTATAACTTTGAGATTGTATGTTGTATAGGCATTGCTCTCAATTTTTTGGTGCTAGCAATTGTTTATTACTTCGTCGAACGAGAAATTAACGAACGTCAGAAAGTAGAAGTTGCTTTAGAGCAAGAACGAGACTTTATTTTTGCAATTTTAGACACGATCGCATCTTTAGTAGTAGTTTGCGACGCACAAGGCAAAATTGTCCGCTTCAACCGCGCCGCCGAACAAACATTTGGTTATCATCACAATGAGGTTAAAGGCAAAAATTTATGGGATTTGTTTTTACCATCTCAAGAAGTAAATAGAATCAAAGACGCTATCGAGAATGTACAATCAAGCAGCACTCTTAGCTATGAAACTCAATGGATAACCCGCAATGGCGATCGCCGCTCGATCGCTTGGTCGAATACTCCATTGCGCGACCAAACGGGGGCTGTAGAGTACATAATAGCTAGTGGTAGCGACATCACAGAAGGCGCTGAAGCAGCAAAAGCCTTGCAAGAAAGTCAAGAGCGCTATTACGATCTCTTTGAAACTGCCAGCGATTTAATTCAGAGCGTCGCCTTAGATGGGCATTTTGTCTATGTAAACCGAGCTTGGCGAGAAGTTTTAGGTTATAGCGAAAACGAGATTAACGAGCTTTCTTTGTTTGATATTATTTCTCCCAACTTTCAAGCCCATTGTCAAGAGTTATTTCAGCGCGTATTAAGTGGAGAAAATATAGGCGCAATGCAAGCAGAGTTTGTCACCAAAGATGGCAAAAATATTTTAGTTGAAGGTAGTGTTAGTTGTAAATTTGTTGATGGTAAACCCGTTGCAACTCAAAGCATTTTCCGCGATATTACCCATCGTCAGCAAACCGAGGCTCAACTCCAACAAACAAACGATCGCCTCAATCTCTCGATAAAAGAACTAGAACAGCGCAATCACGAAATCACACTACTCAGCGAAATTAGCGATGTTCTCCAAGCTTGTCGAACTATTGAAGAAGCATACACGGCAATTTCGACTTTTTTGAAGCTGATGTTTCCTGATGTTCCCGGTGGTATCTTTTTAATTAATTCTTCCAAAAATATTGTCGAAGTTGTGGTCAATTGGGGAGAATTGCCAATGACTAGCCATAGTTTTTTTGTACCCAAAGATTGTTGGGCATTACGGCGGGGGCGATCTCATTTTGCAGGAACATTGCACGGCAATTTGCAGTGTCAGCACCTAGAACATCCCCTCCCCGCCGCTAGTCTGTGCGTACCCATGATCGCCCAAGGAGAAGCCCTGGGAATGCTGTATTTAAGCTCTACAACATCGGGAACGGCAATTGAAGCCAAACAACAACTAGCAGTTACCATCGCCGAACACATTTCCTTAGCGCTGGCAAATATTAAACTGCGAGAAAAATTAGAAAACCAAAGTATCCGCGATCCTCTTACAGGCTTGTACAATCGCCGCTATATGGAGGAGTCATTGGAGCGGGAAATTCAAAGGTGCGATCGCAAGCAGCAACCATTGGGAATTATTATGCTAGATGTTGACCACTTTAAACGCTTTAACGATACCTTTGGTCATGAAGCTGGAGACAGCGTACTTAAAGAGCTAGGGCAGTTTCTCCAAAAATATGTCCGAGGTTCAGATATTGCTTGTCGTTATGGGGGAGAAGAATTTACCCTAATTTTACCGGAAGGCTCTTTAGAAGTCACAAGCAAGCGAGCAGAGCAACTAAGAGAAGGTATCAAGCACTTAAATCTCAATTATCGCCACGTACCCCTCGGTCAAATTACCCTATCATTAGGTGTTGCTAGTTTTCCCGAACATGGCATGACGGCACAAGATATAATCAGAGAAGCCGATGCGGCATTGTATAGGGCTAAACGAGAAGGGCGCGACGCGGTTAGACTTGCGCCTTAAACGGCATTATCGATTAAAAAAAGATTGGAGGAGGTCTAGAAAGGGAAATCTTATCTAGATTAGTTGTCTAATTTGTATATATTTTTAAAACTGCCATCTACTTAAACAATCCCCTACTAGGGGATGTTAACCTAATAAATGAAGAATTAATTATCTAGCCCAACAATCTAAAATTTATCTAGCCGAGGATCTTTATAGTGGTAGTTACCCCTGAAAAATATCATTCTCTTGAACCCGCAACAGCAACAGGTGTTGACCGAGTTGCTGTACTACTCATGGGTTACGGTGAAGTTGAAAGCTACGAAGATTTTGCTAACTACAACGAACAAGCTTTAAATCTGCTTACAGCTAAATTTGCTCCCGTACCAACATGGATTTATCCACCTTTAGCAAAGCTCTTAGCCTTGTTCGATCGCCATGAATGGGATCACCAGCACGATCATTTTGTTTCGCCTCATAATGCCATTTTTGAAGCGCAACGGGCGGGAATTGAGAAGTGTTTGCAAGAAAAATGGGGAAACCAAGTTCAAGTATTTAAAGCTTTTAACTTTTGCGCTCCTTTTCTTCCTGACCAAGTGCTGGCAGAAATTAAGGCACAAGGTTTTGATAAGCTGCTAATTTATCCACTTTTAGTTGTAGATTCAATTTTTACTAGCGGTATTGCAGTAGAGCAAGTCAACCAAGCTTTAACCAAACTAGCTGACGATGGCGAACACTGGATTAAAGGACAGCGTTATATTCCTTCTTTTTACAACGAAAGTGCCTACATTAAGTTGATGGCACAAATGGTTGAGGAAAAGATAGCCACAGATTTAGCGGCGGCTTATTTACCTTCCCAAATTGGCATCGTGTTAATGAATCACGGTTGTCCTCACGAAGCTAAAGGTTTTACTTCGGGAATTGTAGAAAGTCAAGCGCTGTACGATCGCGTTAGAGATGAATTAATCAACCGTTATGCGTTAATTTCTGTAGGCTGGCTGAACCACGACACGCCCTTAATTGACTGGACACAACCCAACGCCTTTGTAGCTGCCAAAAATTTAATTGATTTGGGTGCAAAAGCGATCGTATTTATGCCCATTGGTTTTGCGACCGAAAATCACGAAACTTTGCTTGATGTAGATCACATCATTCATGCCTTACAGCGCAAGCATTCTGAGGTTAATTACGTTCAAATGCCTTGTGTCAACGATCGCCAAGAATTTGTAGCAATGGCGGCGGCTTGGGCTAATCCCCATATTGCTGAATTGCTAGCAGCGCAAGCTGTTGCTGTCAACAGGGCGATCGCTGTACCCCATACTCACGATCATCATAGCCATAACCATGATGGCGGTCATCACCACCATCATTAATCTATAGGGGGCGTAATGCTTTGCGCCCCTACACGCCTCTTAATTTTCGGGTATTATCAACTAAACTTTGGGCAAACTCGTCAAAACGCTGAGAGATTTTTTCATCTAAAATCTTACCTTCTGGTGAAAAAGCTTTCCAAGCTTGAGCAATACCAATCTGTTCTGGAATTACCCAAGCGTGTACCCAACGCAGAATTACTCTCAGGTCATTTAACGCATTACTATTAGGTTGACCGCCCAAAACGCTAATTAATCCGGTAACTTTACCGTCTAATTGTTCAAAACTCATTAAATCTAGAGCATTTTTAAGTACGCCGCTAACACTTCCGTGATATTCTGGTGTAGCTAGAATTAACCCATCGGCTGCTTTTACTGCCTTTTGCAGTTTCTCTACATCGGGGTAGTCTGCATACTCGTTTCCACCATCGCAAAACGGTAGATTCATTTGTCTTAAATCTAATATTTCTACTTCTGCCCCTAATGCTTCGGCGCGTTTTGCAGCTATATCTAGGGCAACTTGGCTGTAAGAATTAGCCCGTAAACTTCCGCCGATACCAACAATTTTTACCATAGTTTTAACCAATTTCTCTAGTTGAGCTTTAATAACTCATACTCGGTACGACTACATATAGTTTAGCAAGTTTAACTATAGGTTTGTAGGCGAGGCGTAAGTTATATCTTGAGGAATAAAACAGCAATTGCTTGTCTTAAATTGGTTTTTAGGTTGCATATCGAGCGTTTTTGTGTCCTGAATCAGGAAATGTGAAAGTTGCGATCGCGCTTCCTCTGCTCCTAAAATTTTATCTGATGGTTTTATCGTTACTGCTACTGGCTAGGGTTTTGCCATCGGAACTAAAAGTTACTGACCGTACCCAACAATTATGTCCAATTAAAGTATGCAGTCATTCCCCGGTTTGCACATCCCAGAGATTGACGCTACGGTTGGTGCTGGCTAAAATGCGACTATCGGGATTAAAAGCTACAGATAAAAGTTGACGAAAGGTTTCAGTAAAAACAGAGTTAGTTAAATCTGTATGAGCAAAGTTAACTCGATGGAGATTTGCTTATTTTAGATAGGCTTGCCAAACTATAAGATGAGAAAAATTGCGATCGCTTAAATCAATCTGTAGCTGGCAAAATTAGGTTAATTATATTCCCTTCTATCTAATTGCCCATCCCAACAACTTTAGCAGCAACCCTAATATCTAGGTAGCCAATTTACGCGCTCAGGTTAGCTTCTAGTCAAGGTGCGATCGCCAAAATAAAAGCATTGCTAATTTTCTTTCCTTAAAAAGGAGGGATTTTTTACAGCAAAAGCGATCGCCGAATAACTCTTACCCCTACTACCCATAATTTATTTTTAGCGAATTGCTCAAGCAGGAGTTACGGCAAGAAAGTTAGACTAAATGGAAGATAGATATATTTAGAAATTGACTCAATAATTGAGTCAACAGCACCAATGATGGTTGTTCGTCAAAAGACAGAGGGCAATTAAGTATGAGTAATTACCGGAAAAAAGCATTGATAAGTCAGCATAAAGGGGTAGCCAAGCAACGCCTAGGAAGATTAGCGGCGGGATCGTTGCTAGTATTACAGTCAATGCTATTAGGGACATTTCCGGCGATCGCCCAAAAGTCAGAAACTGAAGCTTTATCCTATGGCGAACTGTTAGAAAAAATCGATAGCGGCGAAGTAACAAGAGTTGAACTAGATCCAGAACAGCCCATCGCCAAAGTCAAACTCCGAGGACAAAAGCCGGATGCGCCTTTGCAGGAAGTCAAAATTTTTGACCAAAACCCAGAATTAATTAAAAAAATTCGGAGTAAAAATATTGAATTAGAAGTTAATTCTTCTGCTAATAGTAGAGCCGCAATGTGGTTTCTACTTAACTTGCTATGGATTGTGCCATTAGTTGCCATCATGCTGCTATTTTTGCGCCGCTCCGCCAATGCTGGTAGCCAAGCGATGAATTTTGGCAAGTCAAAAGCCCGCTTTCAAATGGAAGCAAAAACCGGAGTAACTTTTAGCGATGTCGCCGGAATTGATGAAGCTAAAGAAGAACTAGAAGAAGTAGTTACTTTCTTAAAACAGCCAGAACGATTTACAGCTATAGGAGCAAAAATTCCCAAAGGAGTATTGCTAATTGGTGCGCCCGGAACAGGTAAAACCCTGCTAGCCAAAGCAATTTCTGGAGAAGCGGGAGTGCCATTTTTTAGCATTTCTGGTTCCGAATTTGTAGAAATGTTTGTCGGGGTTGGTGCTTCCCGCGTCCGCGACTTGTTTAAAAAAGCCAAAGAGAATGCTCCTTGTCTAATTTTTATCGATGAAATTGACGCAGTAGGAAGACAAAGAGGGACGGGAATCGGTGGCGGAAATGACGAAAGAGAGCAAACCCTCAACCAACTCCTAACAGAAATGGACGGGTTTGAGGCAAATACAGGCATTATTATCATTGCTGCTACCAACCGCCCTGATGTGCTAGATATTGCCTTGTTGCGTCCGGGACGTTTCGATCGCCAAGTAACTGTAGATACTCCCGACCTAAAAGGGCGGCAAGAAATATTACAAGTCCACGCTCGCAATAAAAAAGTCGATCCCTCCGTATCGATAGAAGAACTCGCTCGGCGCACTCCAGGCTTTACGGGAGCAGACTTAGCCAACTTACTTAATGAAGCCGCAATTCTCACTGCTAGACGGCGCAAAGATGCCATCACCATGCTAGAAATTGATAATGCTGTAGATAGAGTAGTCGCCGGAATGGAAGGTACGCCTTTAGTTGATAGCAAAAGCAAGCGCCTAATTGCTTATCACGAAATTGGACACGCTTTGATTGCAACTATGCTTAAAGACCACGATCCCGTGCAAAAAGTAACGCTAATTCCACGCGGACAAGCTCAAGGATTGACTTGGTTTACTCCTAGTGAAGAACAAGGCTTAATTTCTAGAGCGCAGATTTTAGCTAGAATTACAGCGACGTTGGGAGGTAGAGCCGCCGAAGAAGTTGTATTTGGTAGAGGAGAAATTACAACGGGCGCAGGTCAAGACATCCAACAATTGACTAATATAGCTCGGCAAATGGTGACTAAGTTTGGGATGAGCGATTTAGGGTTAGTTTTATTAGAAGAACAAAGCAACGATGTGTTTCTCGGTCGAGATTTGGGGAAAAGGTCAGAATCTTCTGAAGAAATCGCCAGTCAAATTGATGCTCAAGTTAGAGAAATTATTGGCAAGTGCTACACTCAGGCGTTAGAGATTCTTCAAACCAATCGCGCGCTAATGGATTTGTTGGTAGAGCAACTAATTGAATTTGAAACTATCGAAGGCGTAACCTTCCGGCAAATTGTAACTCAAAATACTCAACCAACCGAGCAAAAACTAAGTCTCGCTAAAAAATAGAGAGTAGAGACGTTGGGTTGCAACGTCTCTACAACAATCTAGAATTCTGAAACTTTACTATTGACTAATTGCTGCTGGCTAACGGCAGATTGCCCGATATTGGTTGGTTGTTGAGCATACATAGCCCTCAATACCAACGCCGGATCTACATAGTTACTCGCATATTTGAGTCCCCAGTGTAAGTGAGGACCTGTGGTACGTCCAGTCATGCCTACTCGCCCAATTCGAGTACCCGCGCCTAATTGCTGACCTTCCCAAATTTGTACCCCACCTTCACGATCGATTAGATAACGACCGCCTCCTGCCGTTTCCACATGACCTTTCATGTGGCAATATTTATGTTCCCATTGCCCAGACTGAATAACTATATAGGTTCCGCAAGCATTGCGATCGGCAACTTTAACAACCTTTCCTGCCCACCAATTACGAATATAACTTCCTTGGGGTGCAGCCAAATCTAAACCGCCGTGAAATTCCCAATTAGAACCGCCTGTTGCCGATTTGCGATAGCCAAACGCTGAAGTATAACCCCGAAAATTTTCCACCGGAAAGGACGCACCGCGCCAAGTATTTCTACTTGCAACTTCTTGCGTTGGTAATGCTTCAACACTTTGTTGCTGAGACACAAAAGCTGGTACAGTAATTATACTTACCAAAGCTAATAAAACTTGCAGGTAATGGGTCTTTGGTCGGAACTTAGATAGTTGGCGCATACTTAACACTCCTCTACAGAACGAACACCGATATTCAAATAAAACTCTTAGACTTTTTCACCAATTAGGCGATCGCCAAACCATTAATAACTGATTACAAATACCACTCAGTTTTTGGTAACTATATAAGCAACCAAGGGTAAATAATAATTGCTCTAGCTACTAAAAATATTAATAAAAATTAATGTTTTTAGTAAATTTTAAATAAATGTACGATCTTTACTCAAGTTAGTCAACGAAACATTTTACTCTATGGCGTGGCAATGTCAAGAGTGGGGAATGGATTTTGTGAATAGGCTGGTTTATCGTTAAAATTTTTGAAGGAATGTCTGTAAATTTAACGATCGCTCAATCTGTATATGTTCAACGATATTTTTCCTTTTAGCTTTCATATAAATGCTAGTGCGATCGCTGGGACGAGTTTGTGGTCATTAGCACTATATTTAGGATTTTCATCCTTTAGCGACTGGTTAACCTTGCAACTGCAACGCTGGTTTAACTACGCCGAGCGAAGTTTATACACTAGCACTAAAGAATTTGAGCGTACTCGCAACGCTAGAGAATCGCAAAATGCTTTTTATGCCTCAATTGTTAGCATCGTGCCATTTTTGGGCTTAGGCGCACTATGCAATTACGGTGTAGAACTAGGCTTAGGTGGTAGTTGGGCGATTAGCATGGGAGTGATTGCCTGTATGGGTTGTGGAGTTTACGAGCTAGGGCGTAGAGATGGGCAATCTTCCGAATAATGGGAATTTTTCTTAGGATAATTTTTCTTTTTCCTGTAATTCTGCTGTGACTAAAGCCGCTAATTTTTGCGCCGCTCCAGATTCGCCGCGTATACTCTGCAAAACTTTGCTTATTTGCTGGAGTTTTTCTGGATGATCTAAATAATCTAATACCATCGCCGCTACTTCCTTTGGTTGAAGATTACCTACAAGTTCTGGTACTACCTCAGAATTTGCCCAAATATTTGGCCAAGCGTACAAACGTCTAGGTAAATTTAGAATTACCCAATTGATTAGTTTTGCCATATTTGTACCGACAACGGGTAAAGAAGCTAACAAACCGGGAATACCATCCCAAGATCGCATCGCATCTAATTGTTGCGTAGGCAGCAGTACAATCATTGGTACAGCCAAAGCTCCAAGTTCTGCGGTATTAGCGCCTACGGTAGTTATACAAATGCTGCATTGAGCTAAAAGCTCGTAAGCTGGCGACTTTAGCCATAAATCAACTTCTAAGCCTCCAGAAGTTTTTAGTTTGGGAGGATTTGAGACAAGAATTGCACTAGCTCCTCCTACCCGCTCAATTACTGGATTAAAGTCAGGATTAGCAAAATTAGCCAAAGTATCTAAGTCAACGGTGGGCGCAACAGGTATTACGAAACGAGTTTGCGGACGCGCTACCGAAATAATTTCAGCGATCGCCAACATTAAAGGCACGCCTTGACCTAGTTTTGCTGCTTTCGAGCCTGGTAATATCCCAATTAGTTCGGTTTTAACGTTACGTGCTTGTTGCTTTTGGGCTGCCTCTAGCATCAAATCCCCGACCACTGCAGATTTATAGGCATATTTGGGTTTAATAGCTTGAGCTTGCATGACTCCAAAACGGTCAATCCATTGATGCCAGCGAGTTTCCCACTCTGCATAAACTACGGTTTTATAACCCAAACGTTTGCCAATAACTACAGTAAAAAAGCTATCTCCACCTAAAAAAAGTACCACACCGCGATCGCGCCATTCCCAAGACTGGGCGGTTTTTCCCCTCAACAAAAACTGCCAAAAATACTTGGCCTCCTGTACCCTGTCTACTTCCTCGTAACTGCGGCAAATTTCCGCTTCTTTGCCCGTAGCGTGGGGACAAGGAGATAAAATTATTGAAATACGCAGTTGTTCCCTTGTGTTGCCTAATTGTTGTCGTAAAGCCCGAACAACCGGACGCACCCAAGTTGTTACTTCTCCTGGCCCGTTGGCAAGAATCAAAACATCGGCGGCGGATGAAGATTTTGTAATAAATAGTTGAGTCACTACTACTTTTTTTGTCAATTAACGCAAAGAATTGTTGCAAGATATTTATACAAATTGTGTCATAAATGCGCTTAACCCGCATTTGGTAAGCATTTTTTGATAAAAACTACTGTAGAAGTCATTCACTAATAACGTTTTTAAATCCCAGGGGCAATAGATCCCGAATCACAGGAGAAACGCTCTATGTTCACTCACGTCAAGTCCACCATCAGACATATCGCACCAGACAACTTGCAGGGGCGAGCGCTAATTAAAGTGGTCTATGTCGTGTTAGAGTCCCAGTATCAAAGCGCCCTATCGCAGGCGGTGCGGTCAATTAATGACAAACACCCGTCGCTGGCGATTGAAATTTCTGGCTACTTGATTGAAGAATTGCGCTCTAACGAAAACTACGAAGAATTTAAAAAAGACGTTGCCAAAGCTAATGTATTTATTGGTTCGCTAATTTTTATTGAAGACTTAGCCGATAAGGTAGTAGCTGCGGTAGAACCCCACCGCGACAACTTGAACGTAGCAGTGGTTTTTCCTTCTATGCCTCAAGTAATGCGCCTAAATAAAATGGGTAGCTTTTCGATGGCGCAGCTAGGACAATCAAAAAGTGCGATCGCGCAATTTATGCGTAATCGTAAAGAAAAATCGGGCGCGTCTTTTCAAGATGGAATGCTCAAACTATTGCAGACTTTGCCCAAAGTCCTAAAATATCTGCCAATAGATAAAGCCCAAGATGCCCGTAATTTCATGCTTAGTTTCCAATACTGGCTAGGCGGATCTTCGGAAAACTTAGAGAATTTTCTGCTGATGCTGACGGATAAATATATCTTTCCGGGCGCATACAAAGAAGCATTAAAGTACCAAGATCCGGTAACTTATCCGGACATGGGGATCTGGCATCCCTTAGCTACGCGGATGTTTGAGGATGTCAAAGAGTACCTAAACTGGTACAACAGCCGTAAAGATATTAGTGCTGACTTAAAAGATCCTCTAGCGCCTTGCGTAGGCTTAGTATTGCAGCGCACCCACCTAGTAACAGGGGATGATGCCCATTATGTGGCAATGGTGCAAGAATTTGAGGCAATGGGAGCGAAAGTAATTCCCGTTTTTGCTGGCGGATTGGACTTTTCTAAACCTGTAGAGGCTTATTTTTGGGATAGTAAGGGTCAAGAAGGAAATTGTTTAGTTGATGTAGTTATATCGCTAACCGGATTTGCTTTAGTTGGCGGACCCGCAAGACAAGATCATCCTAAAGCAATTGAAACTCTAAAACGCTTGAATCGCCCTTATATGGTGGCATTGCCTTTAGTGTTTCAAACAACCCAAGAATGGCAAGATAGCGAATTGGGATTGCACCCAATTCAAGTAGCTTTGCAAATTGCGATCCCCGAATTAGATGGAGCAATTGAGCCGATAATTTTATCAGGACGCGATGCAAATACTGGAAAAGCGATCGCCCTGCAAGATCGAATTGAAACGGTAGTAAGACGGGCGATGAAGTGGGTAAACTTGCGCCGTCAGCCAAAGTTACAGAAAAGAGTAGCAATTACTGTCTTTAGCTTCCCCCCAGATAAAGGCAATGTGGGGACGGCGGCTTATTTAGATGTATTTGGCTCAATTTACGAAGTCATGCAAGCGCTTAAGCGCAACGGCTACGACTTGCCAGAATTGCCCGAATCTGCCGCTGCTTTAATGCAGGAAGTTATCCACGATGCTCAGGCGCAGTACAATAGCCCCGAATTGAATATTGCTTATAAAATGTCCGTACAAGAGTACGAACAGCTAACCCCTTACTCTCACCGATTGGAAGAAAACTGGGGAGCGCCTCCCGGACATCTCAACACCGACGGGCAGAATTTATTAATTTACGGCAAACAATTCGGCAATGTATTTATTGGCGTACAACCAACCTTTGGCTACGAAGGCGACCCCATGCGGTTGTTATTTTCCCGCTCTGCTAGTCCTCATCACGGTTTTGCCGCTTACTACACCTATTTAGAGCAAATCTGGAAAGCTGACGCAGTATTGCATTTTGGTACTCATGGTTCGCTAGAATTTATGCCTGGTAAACAAATGGGAATGTCTGGGGAATGTTACCCAGATAACTTAATTGGTTCAATTCCTAACCTGTATTACTACGCTGCTAATAATCCTAGCGAAGCAACGATCGCCAAGCGTCGCAGTTATGCCGAAACTATCAGCTATTTGACCCCACCTGCCGAAAATGCTGGGTTGTACAAAGGGTTAAAAGAACTCAGCGAATTAATTGCTTCTTACCAAACCCTCAAAGGTAGCGGTAGAGGAATTCCTATTGTCAACACCATTATGGACAAATGCCGATTGGTGAACTTAGACAAAGATATTACTCTCCCAGAAACCGATGCTAAAGATATGACCGCCGAGGAGCGAGATAATATTGTCGGCATGGTTTATAGACGGTTGATGGAGATTGAGTCGCGCTTACTCCCTTGCGGGTTGCACGTGATTGGCAAGCCTCCAAGTGCTGAAGAAGCGATCGCAACGCTTGTAAATATTGCTAGTCTCGATCGCAACGAACAAGAAACCAAAAGTTTACCGCGCATTATTGCTACCAGCATCGCGCGAGACATTAACGAAATTTACCGCCGTAACGATCGAGGTATTTTAGAAGATGTCGAATTGCTGCAAAATATTACTTTAGCAACTAGAAGCGCCGTTTCTGCCCTCGTAAAAGCCCAAACTGATGCCGATGGTAGAGTTGCTAAAGTTGCTAAACTCAACTTTTTCAACATGGGTAAAAAAGAGCCTTGGGTAGAAGCACTCCATCAAGCAGGCTATCCAAAAGTCGATTCTCAAGACCTAAAACCGTTATTTGAGTATCTAGAATTTTGCCTTGTACAAGTATGCGCTGATAACGAATTAGGTGCATTACTCAAAGCTTTAGAAGGCGAGTATGTGCTACCTGGGCCTGGCGGCGATCCGATCCGCAACCCGGACGTATTACCTACAGGGAAAAATATTCACGCACTCGATCCCCAATCTATCCCCACAACGGCGGCGGTAACATCTGCCAAAATCGTTGTCGATCGCTTATTAGAGCGTCAAAAAGTCGAAAATGGCGGTCAATACCCAGAAACGATCGCCTGCGTACTTTGGGGAACAGACAACATCAAAACCTACGGCGAATCTCTCGCTCAAGTTATGTGGATGGTAGGAGTTCGCCCCGTACCCGATGCGTTAGGTAGAGTTAATAAACTAGAACTAATTTCCTTAGCTGAATTAGGAAGACCCCGCATAGACGTAGTTATCAACTGTTCTGGCGTATTCCGCGACTTGTTTATCAATCAAATGAACTTGCTCGATCAAGCGGTAAAAATGGCAGCCGAAGCTGATGAACCGCTATCTATGAACTACGTTCGCAAACACGCACTAACTCAAGCCGAAGAAATGGGGATTAATCTGCGTCAAGCCGCAACTCGCGTATTTTCTAATGCTTCAGGTTCTTACTCATCTAACGTCAACCTAGCTGTAGAAAATAGCACTTGGGATAGCGAAGCCGAGTTACAAGATATGTACCTCAGTCGTAAATCCTACGCCTTTAGCGCTGACGAGCCGGGGATGATGGATAAATCACAGCAGATTTTTGAAACCGCTTTAAAAACTGTCGATGTCACCTTCCAAAATCTCGACTCCTCAGAAATTAGCTTGACAGATGTTAGTCATTATTTCGACTCCGATCCCACAAAACTTGTAGCTAGTTTACGCACTGACGGTAAAACCCCATCGTCCTTTATTGCCGATACAACTACCGCTAACGCCCAAGTCCGCAGCCTATCGGAAACCGTGCGTTTAGATGCCCGTACTAAGCTACTAAACCCCAAGTGGTACGAAGGAATGCTAAATCATGGCTACGAGGGTGTAAGGGAGCTTTCCAAGCGCCTAGTAAACACAATGGGTTGGAGTGCAACGGCGGGAGCGGTGGATAATTGGATTTACGAAGATACCAATACAACGTTTATTCAAGACGAGGCTATGCGATCGCGTTTAATGAACCTCAACCCCCATTCTTTCCGCAAAGTAGTTTCAACTTTATTGGAAGTAAATGGGCGCGGCTACTGGGAAACTAGCGAAAGCAACTTACAGATGTTGCGCGACCTGTACCAAGAAGTCGAAGATCGGATCGAAGGCATAGAATAAGCTAATGAACTGGCGTGGAGGCTATTAACATACCTCCACGTTAAAACTTTTCTATGGCGCTTAGGTGACGTATTAAAGCCAAGGCAGCAGCTTGTAAACAGCTAATGGAACAATTAGAAAGAGCGATCGCACTTGTTGACCCTTTAACTATTCAACCAAAGGACTATATCGTCTAACTCAACTACAATAGTTTGCGTCGGCGATCGCGCGTTAATTTCCGTGTTCCAAAACCTTTATTAATCTGTAAAAATAACTAATGCAAACCGCACCAACCCCAGCACTCAGCACAATGGAGGCTAAAAAAAAAGTTTTTGGCATGATCCAAGCTTTTTGGGAAAGCCAATGCGTTTATGTGGCAACCCGCTTAGGTATATTTAACCTGCTCCAAGAAAAGCCGCAAAGTGTCGAAACTTTAGCTGTCACTACCTCTACTAATGTAGAAAAGCTCTATGTTGTCCTGCGGGCTTTAAGTCACTTAGGCGTTTTGGAAGAAACCCCAGGACGTGTTTTTGGGGCAACGCAATTGTCAGCACTCCTTGTCACCAATGCTGGGCCTTCGATGGGTCATTTTGCGATGCACATCACCGAACCCTGTCAGTGGGACGCATGGAAGCAGCTTGAAAACTGTTTGGATACTGACGTTGTGCCTTTTGAGCAAGCAAACGGTAAAAGTGTCTACGAGTTTACTAGAGATAATCCTTGGAGTGGCGATACGTTCATCAATGCCATGAGTTTTCTGACAAATCATGCTGTTGACTCGCTGCTTGAAGTTTATGACTTTAGCCAATTTGAGATTGTTATGGATGTTGGCGGCGGTCAAGGAGGGCTGATTGCTAGTATTGTCAAAAAGTCTGGCTGTAAAGGGATATTGTTTGACGTGCCTTATGTTACCCAGACAGCCCCAGCATATTTGGAGAAGCAAGGACTCGATCGAGATGCCGTGCAAGTAATCTCTGGCGATGTCTTTGCAGAAGTGCCAAGCGGTGCTGATGCGATCGTTATGAAGTATTTTATCTCGGCGTGGAATGACGAAGATGCGATGAAGATACTGAATAACTGTAAAAAAGCTCTGCCAAAGTACGGAAAAATTGTGCTTTTGCAGGCTTTTGTTCCCGATTTGGGAGAGCCACCAGAAAGTCCAGATGGCATCTTGCCTGGGCTTTTTGCCGTACAGATTATGGTGGCAGTTCCTGGAGGTGCTTGGCGTACTCAACAACAATTTAAGGATTTGTTTGAGAAGTGCGGTTTTCAGTTAGAGAAAGTGGTGCATACGGGAACTAACCTCTCAGCAATGGAATTTTCTTTGCGAGCTTAAAATAGAATGTTTGCTCCCCAAATGACACGATCTACTTAAAGGGAAACTTTAGATAATTTGTTCTGATTATAGGAATAATGGCTTTTAGTGCGAAGACTTCGCGCTTAGTTAATCCACTGATAGCGACTCCTACCTAAGTGCAACGCCAGTTAGATTTTTATGAAGCCGTCTATTGTTCTATCAACGGGGTAAGCATCCTGCCTACCCCACAACTCATGCTGCAAGTTAGCGGATTGAAAAGCAATATAAACATTTAGCAACCCATTTTTAAATGAAACTAAATTCGTTACAGCAAAAAATTCTTACCCACCTTGAACCTCTACCTACTGGAAGCCCGGATCGGGCAACTACTAGCATCATTGAGCGCGGTAAATTTACGATCGGCGAAACAGTTACAGAGATTTTGCGATCGCTACGCCGAGGCGAACCGATGATTTGGGACCCTTGGGTTTTAAAAGATGACAATGTTTACCGGATGTTCTACTTAAAAGGGTTAGAAGGACAAAACCCTTGGTGGACGATCAGCAATATCTGCGGTGCTATTTCTACGGATATGCGTCAATGGCAGGATTTAGGGAGCATTCTTGAGCCTGAACCTATTAATAACTGGGAGTCTGGTCGAATATGTGCTGGCTGTACTTATAAGGAAGATGGTATTTATTATTTATTCTACTCCGCAGGCGGCTTGCAAGAACCAGACCTTAAAAATGAAGCCATTGGTTTAGCAACATCTAATGATGGTTTGCACTTTTCGCGTACTTCTAACAACTATTTATTGAAGCCAGAAAATGACAATTTTTGGTACGGTCGCAGTCAGTGGACGGGACATTTTCACTGGCGCGATCCTTATATTTTTAAGGATGATAAAACTGGCAATTATTATATGTTTATTTGTGCTAGTTCTAAAGTAGTTGGCAACTTTCAAGGATGTATTGGTTTGGCGGTAGCCGACAAAATTTCTGGCCCTTACAAGCTGTTACCGCCAGCTATTGAAGCCCCCACCGATGCAGTAGATTGGCCCTACTACCACATGGAGCGACCGCAAGTTATTTACAAAGATGGGAAGTATCATTTATTTTTCTCATGCTTCAAGATGCTTATGAACCCAAAGTGGCTGCAAAAATCGCCGCCTAAAAAAATTACCAATTCGTCTTTATATTGGTATATTTCTGATGATGTTACTGGACCATATAAGCCTGTAAACGATGATTTTATCGTTATAGGTAGCGAAAAAACTGGGATGTATGGCACAAATTTTTTGCAGATATCAACGGAACCTGAAAAATTTATTGCTTATGGTTGGTATCACAGGCTGCACACATTAGCAGTTTCTCAAAGGTTTCAAGTAAACTGGAAAGATACTATATCTTTAGTTCGTTAATAAACCTTTCTTTTGCTTCTAGGGAATACTGTTTAAACTAGCGTTTTTGCAAAAGCGAGAATTAGAATACCAAATCGAAGGCGTAGAATAGTTGTCCTAGGGCGAATGCAAAGACCTACCCCTACTCTTAATTTTATAACTCAAAATGAATGCTTTAACCGTTCATCTCAACTCGATTATTAGCCTAAGCGATGAACAATATTTTCAGCTATGCCAGGCAAACCGCGATCTTAGGTTTGAACGCACCGCAACGGGAGAATTAATTATTATGCCACCCACTGGCGGAGAAACAGGAAATAGAAACGCTGCAATCACTGCTCAACTTTGGATCTGGAACGACCAGAAAAAACTGGGTAAAGTATTTGATTCTTCCACAGGTTTTAGGCTCCCTAATTCCGCCTTTCTCTCTCCTGATGCTGCTTGGATAAAATTAGAACGGTGGGATACTCTTACGGCGTCGCAAAAACAAAAATTTATTCCCCTCTGTCCTGATTTTGTCATTGAATTACTTTCGCCGAGCGATCGCACTTCTGTAATCCAAGACAAAATGCTTGAGTATTTAGCTAACGGTACTCAATTAGGTTGGTTGATTGACCGCAAATCTCAGCAAGTAGAAATTTATCGCGCTAATACCGAAGTAGAAATAATTGTTTCCCCTAATACGCTATTAGGAGAAACAGTTTTGCCGGGATTTGTCCTCAATCTCGAACAAGTTTGGTAATAATTATTGCTTAACTAACGTCCACTCCAATAATTTAATAGGCGCATCTTTCAAGGCGGCGGTAAGTTCGGCGCTATCGCCAAATTGTACTCGGTCTAAATAACACGCCTCAACAGAAACGGTAAACTTTTCCTTTTCAAAGGGCCAAGGCTTGACGCAGACATTACCCTCGCTTGTTTCCATCACATCATATCGCTTGCCATCTGGTCCCTTACTAATTTCTAAAGCGCGTTCTCCGGCGGGTAACTCGCGGTTGCACAAAATTAAGGAAAAGCGATCACACCATTGAAAAAAAGCATAGGCTTTTTCGGCTTCTTCTTTACTAACACCTAGTTCTTTGCGCCACTTTGTTTGATTTGCTAATTGCTCGTCTAAAAAGCTATCGAGTTCTAGCGATTCTCCTCTTTTACCTTCATTGAGAAAGCTGGTGTGCATCGAAATTAGCATTGCTACCCAGCGTCCTCGATAGCGAGAGTTTACCGTTTGCTCTTTGAGCTTTTTTAAGTCAGTTTCTTTATCTAAAGTAAAATCTAAAGGAGTACCTGCGGGGGTAAGATTTTTGCCTTCCCATTCGCGCTCTAAATCGTCGTGGTGAGAAATAGCTGCTACAGTTTCAATTATCCTTTTTGGTCTATCTTTAGAGTGCCAATGTCCGGCTATTTCTGCCGCTAGTAAAGCATGGGCGCGGTGGTATATTATTTCCCAGCCCTTTTCGTGTTGGTTTGCGATCATCTATTTTTGCTGCTGTTTTTATTTTTTATGATCGCGCGAATCTAATAGAACTCACCTCTCCCAGAATAAAGATTGACAAAGTTGTGTTAAGTAATATTCATCAAAAAGTTTTGAACTTAGTATACCCACTTCAAAATGTTTTATAGGAGTAAGTACCAGCTAAGTACAAAACAAAAAGTTTAGCAATTATCTAAGTCGATTGGGTTTTGCCGAAAATAGTTAAACTCATTGAATATTGGTTGTTTGGGTTTAAATTATCACTATTCAAATAAAACTTGAGTTGAGAGGATGTCTCAGAAGTATCAAATATCCGGCATTTGCCCCCTAAATCCCCCAGAATTGGGGGATTTAGAGCAATTTGTCTCCAAACTTGGGCGCTAGGGAGCAGTTCGGGTAGCATCCAACACTTTTAAGACATCCTTGGAAAGAGGCAAAAAGCAGGTTTAGGGGCGGAGAGCTTCGTAACAACTACCTAAGTAAGCTCTCAACTGCGGCTTTAAAAACTATTACCCTATGCAAAAGAATCATAGAAGTATTCTGCGCCTTCGATGGGTGCAAAACCTTGGCGCTGAATATTCTCGGTAATAGTGCGCGGTTCTAAAAATTGCAGTAAGTAGTCGGGACCTCCAGCTTTAGAACCTACACCGGACATTTTGAAACCACCAAAAGGTTGTCTTGCAACGATCGCTCCCGTGATTGTCCGATTGATGTACAAGTTTCCTACTTCAAACTCTGCTTGCGCTTGTTCAATGTGGGAAGGAGTGCGGGAATACAGCCCACCAGTGAGGGCAAAATTTGTACCGTTAGCAACGGAAATCGCTTCGTTAAAGTCTTTTACTTTAATTACCGCAATTACTGGTCCAAAAATTTCTTCTTGGGCGATCGCGCTATGAGGCTCAACTTGACTAAAAATTGTCGGACTGACAAAATAACCACTATCAGAAACGGGCATTTCTAAAACTAATACGGCCGATTGCTTGCCTTTTTCGATGTACTCTTTTATTTTGTCTCTAGCATTAGCATCAATTACCGGACCAACTTGGGTGCTAGGCAATTCGGCTAAACCAATATTGAGACTGCGCGTAGCTTCAACTAAACGCTCCACAAACGCATCGTAAATAGGTTCTAAAACTATTACCCGCGAACAAGCCGAACACTTTTGTCCGCTATAACCAAAAGCTGATTGCACAACGCCAACTACAGCTTGATCGAGATCGGCGCTTTCATCGACAATTAAGCCATTTTTTCCGCCCATTTCCGCAATTACGCGCTTGAGATGCTTTTGTCCTGGCTGTACAACTGCTGCATCGGCATAAATTCGACAACCGACTTCTTGAGAACCTGTAAAGGCAATTAAATGAACATCAGGATGTTTGACTAAATAAGCTCCTACTTTAGAGCCTACACCTGGCACGTATTGAAACACACCTTTAGGAATCCCCGCTTCTACTAAAATTTCAGCAAATTTAGCCGCAATTACACAAGATGTCTCCGCAGGTTTAAGCAAGGTACAGTTTCCTGCTACCAATGCTGCTACTGTCATCCCGGCGGCGATCGCTAAAGGGAAATTCCAAGGGGAAATTACAACAGCAATTCCGCGCGGTTGGTAGATATAACGGTTAGTTTCCCCCGCAATATTGTAGCTAAAGCCAGCGTTCAACCTTTCCATTTCCGCAGCATAATAGTTGCAAAAGTCGATCGCTTCAGAAACTTCCCCATCAGCTTCTTTTACAGGCTTACCTACTTCTAAAACTATCCAGGCTGATAGTTCAGCGCGTCTTTGTTCCATCAAATCGGCAGCGCGTCGCAATATCCCCGCCCGTTCTTTTACAGGTGTCTTGCGCCACGCAGGGAAGGCAGTTTTTGCCGCCGCCATTGCTTCTGTTGCTTGTTCTACTGAAATTAGCCCAACTTTGCCAATAACTTCGCTGTAGTCAGAAGGATTAACCGAATCAACAGTTTGCTCTGTTTGTTGATATTCGCCGTTAATTAAGGGTAAATAATGCTTACCTAGCTGTTGGCGGACGTTAACAAAAGCTTGATGAGATTTTTCTCTTAATTCCATGTCTGCATAGTCCGTATCTGCCGCATTTGCAAAACTTAAATGTACTTTAGGAGTAGTGAGATTATGTACAACCGGAGGTGCTAAAAGCTCCTCTACCGGGCGTTCTTCCATACTTTGACGCAAAAACGAGCTATTAGCTGTATTTTCGAGCAAACGCCGGATCAAGTAAGCCATTCCCGGCAATAGGTCGCCATAAGGACAATAAACCCGCACTCGATGCCCTCTAGCTACCAAAGCCGAGGCTAGTTTGTCGCCCATGCCATACAATACTTGCATTTCAAAGCGACGACGGGGAATATTTAGCGTTTCGGCGATCGCAATTGCCAATGCTTGACTCCGCACGTTATGACTACCGATTGCTGAATATACATACTCGTGATTTTCTAGCAATAGTTGAGTAATAGTTTCAAAATTGGCATCAGTGGCGGCTTTATCGTTGTACACTGGCTGCTGCCAATCTTTTTGCATTGACTTGATGGTTTCTTGATCCCAATACGCGCCCTTAACTAGCCGAATTGTTAAAGGATAACCGCGCTGTTTTGCCCAAGAGATTAAATCTTTGGTATCTTGTTCGCTATCGCGCAAATAAGCTTGAATTGTCATCCCTACATCAGTGCGCGATCGAAACTCATCTTCCATCAATAGCTTTTTCAATATTGATAGCGTTAAATCCTTATAGGCATATTGTTCCATATCAAAATGGACGCTTGCCCCTAATTCCTTGGCGCGACGTAATAATATACGAATGCGATCGCGAACTATTGCCTCACTACCCGCCGCATCTAACGGATCGAACTGAGAATAAAAGGCTGTAAGCTTTACAGATACTTGAACTTGCGGTATTTGTTCGCCATCAGCGCTATCAATACTAGGTATCTGCGTCCACTTTTTAGAAGCTTTTACAAGTTGCGTCATCAAATCGAGATAGCGATCTAAATAAAACTGCGCCTCAGCTTCCGTAATTACGGCTTCCCCTAGCAAATCGAGAGTAAACGCCATTTTATTTTTGCGTAAACGCTCAATAGTTTTGAGCGCCTCTTTCATATTGTCGCCAGCAATATATTTATGCGCTAGAGTTTCCACCGCCGTAGAAACCGTTGTAGCAGCAACTTGTCCAGGAATTGAGTCAGGAGAAGCAAAATTGAGCAATCCCTTAAGCGCGGAAGGAAGTTCTACCGATTCATCTTGCAAGTATTCTTGCATATGAGCGGCAATTTCTGGCTTATTGTGCAAAGCAGGTAAGCAGTCAATGAAGCGAAATAATTGCACTCGTAAACCTGGATTGCTCATCGTCCAAGCTAGTAGCTTGTCATCCCAACGCATTTGATCGCGTAACGAGGTTAAAAACGAGCGATTCTCCCGCGTAGCCGCAAGGAGTTGTTTGGCAATTTCTTGAACTTTGGCTTCGTAGGTGTTTTTTTCTACTTGTAATATCACTATGAACTGACTCCCAGTTTTCGGCGCTTTAAACGAGAATGTTTATAATTTACTATTTTCGCTTTTCTTGCAGGGCTTGGGAGGATTGTTTTTGTTGATAATTATTAAACGATCGCAAAAGTTGCCTATTTCTTTTCAAAAACAGGCAGTAAAAGCAACTATAAAATTAATTATGCGGATGAAAGGACTTGAACCTTCACACCTTGCGGTACTAGAACCTAAACCTAGCGCGTCTGCCAATTCCGCCACATCCGCTTATTTGGCTTAACTATCGTAGCAAACATTTAATTAAATTGCTACAAATAATACATTTTAAAAAAAGGTTTATTTATGTCAACTCAGCTATTGAAACGACAATTTAGCATCCAAGACTATCACCACATGGTAGTTGCAGGTATTTTGAGCGAAGACGAGCGCGTCGAACTAATTCAAGGAGAAATTGTCCAAATGTCACCTATTGGTGTTCGTCATGCTAGTTGTGTTAAGCGATTAATCAAACTTTTTTCGCAATCGTTAGGCGATCGCGTTATAGTTGCTGTACAAGATCCGATTGAATTAAGCAGCTTTTCCGAACCTCAGCCTGATTTAGCCTTACTCCAACCCCGCGGTGACTTTTACGCCGCCGGCCATCCGCAACCCGAAGACATATTGCTATTAGTAGAGGTTGCCGATACTACAATTGAAAGCGATTTCGCAGAGCGAACACTCTGTGAACGCGCTATGACAATCCCTTGGTATGCAAGTAGTGGAATTACAGAGGTGTGGCTAGTAGATGTAAACCAGCAAGTCGTAGAAATATTCAGAGAACCTACAGATAATAGTTATCAAAGTATTCAAAAATTCCAGATTGGTGAAATATTTATTCAAGCTTTCCCTGATGTTGGTTTTACTGTAGAAAAAATATTGGGATAACTAAATGGGGGCATAACGCCCCCTAATACTGCTATTCGACTTTTACGCCTTTCCAGAAAGCTACATAACCCTCGATGTTTTTCGCCTTCTCTTTGGCGCTGGGATAGTACCAGGCAGCATCTTTGTTAACTTGCCCATCTACTTCTACGCTATAGTAACTAGCCAGCCCTTTCCAAGGACAAGTTGTGTGGGTGTTGCTTTCCTTAAAATACTCCTTCTTAATGGAGTCTATAGGAAAGTAATGATTTCCTTCCACAACTTCCGTGCGATCGCTCTCAGCTAAAACTGCACCATTCCAAACTGCTTTAGGCATAATTTTGAGTTAATTTAAGTAAGGGTACATAACTAAAGTTAACTTCCTCACCCCCTTTGCTACAAGTTCGGATTCCCACTTAGTCAATAAATTCTTTAATCTCGTTGGTAAATGGGATACCAGCGCGAAAATATATATACAGTTCTTGCAAATTTCGGCTTATATGCCTCAGTTACAGTCTTTAGAATCTGCCCTAAAAAAATATTTTGGCTACACTAGTTTTCGCTTAGGGCAACAGCAGATTATTGAACAAGCGCTAAATAATCAAGATTTGCTGGTGGTAATGCCCACTGGTGGCGGCAAGTCTTTATGTTTTCAGTTGCCTGCATTGCTGAGAAAAGGTTTAACAGTAGTCGTATCGCCGCTAATTGCGCTAATGCAAGATCAAGTGCAGTCGCTACGAAACAACGGGATTGGCGCAACTTTTCTTAATAGTACCTTGAGTTCTTATCAAGTAAAGTCGCGGGAAGAAGCAATTCTTAGTGGTAAGGTAAAACTGCTTTACGTTGCCCCCGAAAGATTACTAAGCGATCGCTTTTTACCATTTATAGACTTAATTCAGCATCAAATTGGCATTGCCAGTTTTGCCATTGATGAAGCCCATTGTGTTTCTGAGTGGGGACATGATTTTCGCCCAGAATACCGTCAATTACGCACTTTGCGCCAACGTTATCCAAATGTTCCCACTATAGCCCTTACCGCCACAGCAACCGATCGCGTCCGCACGGATATTATTCAACAACTCAATTTAGCAAAACCAATAATTCACGTTGCTAGTTTCAATCGTCCAAATCTTTACTACGACGTACAGCCAAAGCAAAAGCAAGCCTATAACCAATTAAAGCAAATAGTCACAAAAACTGAAGGTGCGGGGATTATCTACTGTCTCAGCCGCCGCAAAGTAGACGATATTACGATGAAGTTGCAACAAGATGGCATCTCTGCTTTGCCTTATCATGCTGGTTTAAGCGACGAAGAAAGAGAATCTAATCAAACGCGGTTTATTCGAGATGATGCCCGTTTAATGGTTGCAACTGTCGCCTTTGGGATGGGAATAAATAAGCCAGATGTTAGGTTTGTAATTCATTATGACCTGCCTCGCAATATTGAAAGCTATTACCAAGAATCGGGCAGAGCGGGGAGAGATGGGGGAGCGGCAAAGTGTACAATCTTTTTTGGTTATGGCGATGTCAAAACTGTTGAGTATCTAATTGAGCAAAAAACCGATATTCAAGAACAGCGCATTGCTAAACAACAACTACGACAAATTATTGACTACGCTCAAGGTACAGTTTGCCGTCGCACAATTCAGTTAGGGTATTTTGGCGAAAGTTTTGCGGGCAATTGTGGCAACTGCGATAATTGCTGCAACCCCAAACCCGAAGAAGATTGGACAATTGAAGCAATGAAATTTCTTTCGTGTGTGGCGCGTTGTCAAGAAAGATTTGGCATGAGTCACATTATTGATGTACTGCGTGGTTCAAGAAGTCAAAAAGTTTTGCAGTACAACCACGATAAATTAACTACTTATGGCATTGGTAAAGATAGAACTGCCGACGATTGGCGGCTTTTGGGGCGGAGTTTGTTACATCAAGGTTTATTAGGGCAAACTACTGATGGTTACTCGGTTTTGCGGCTAAATGCTCTTAGTTGGGAAGTAATGCGAAAAAAAAAGACTGTTTTAATTGCTATTACTCCCACGCCAAAACCTACAGCAGATCGCAAAGAAACACCGAAAGCTGCGGATATAGAGATTTTATATGAAAAGTTACGCAGCTTACGCAAGCAACTAGCCGACCAACAAGGAATAGCGCCCTATATAGTATTTGCAGATTCTAGCTTGAAAATGATGGCTCAAGTTCAGCCTCAAACTTTAGAAGAATTTAGTAAAATTTCTGGAGTAGGCAGCAGTAAGTTAGCTCAATACGGACAGCATTTTGTCGCAGAGATTTCCGCCTACACTCACCAGTCTGTGGAGGTAGAAGTAAAAAGTGCGATAGCGCAAGCGCGCTTGGTTACGGGCTTCGCCTCTTTTCCCTCAGATAGTCAACTATTAACCCTAAAGCTACACCGCCAAGGATTAAATCCCGCAGACATAGCCAAAGAACGAAACTTAAGCCTAAATACGATCACAAGTCATCTAGCTGAGTTAATTGAAATGAATCAGCCTGTAGACTTAGACCAATTAGTAATTCCCGTGCGTCAGCAATTTATTTTAAAGGCTATAAAAACTGTAGGTGCAGATTCCCTTAAAAGTATCTACGAGCATTTGGGGGAAAACTACACCTATGAAGAAATTAAATTAGTCCGGGCTATGTGGCGACGAGGGAACAAAGGCTAGACAGTAGCGCTGTTCTTTTTAAATTTCAATAAAGAGATTGCTTTAGGTAAAGCGACGCAAATTGTAGCATTTGCCAAGGTGAGAAATAAACAATCAATTAAACTCATAGCTGTAAATTTCCTAGTAAAATTACGGTGGCGCAATTTGGGTCTTCTTATATATCTAGTGTGTAACAAAACGCCTCTAAGTAACTACTCGTAAGCTTTTGAATTGCTTTTAAGCATTATAAGATTTAGTTATATCACTTAACTATACGACTGTTCTACATTTCAGTTTCACCCAATCGATAACAGTAGTATTAACACCTTTTTTAAAATACAGCTACACAAACCCTCAACGCTTATGTAGCTGCAACTACTAGCTGTAACGTTCTTCTGCCCAAGGTTCGCCTCGACTGTTGTACCCGTTGCGTTCCCAAAAACCTAATTCTTCTTTGTCCAAAAACTCTAAACCATTAATCCATTTAGCACTTTTCCAAGCGTAGATGTGCGGAACAACTAGCCGCATTGGGCCCCCATGTTCGGCGCTTAGAGGTTCGTCAAATACCGTATGAGCAAAAAAGTTTTCTTCCCTCAAGAAGTCTGACATCGCAATATTGGTCGTGTAGCCACCGTAGCAGTGTTCCATTACATGAACGGCTTTTGGATCTACCTCAATCAATTTCATAAAGTCAGTAACTTTAATCCCTTTCCATTTGACATCAAGTTTAGACCAGCGCGTAACGCAATGAAAATCAGCAGTAAATTCCTGTTGGGGTAAACCCATAAAGTCCGACCAACTAAACGTCGCTTCTTTCGCCAATCCCCAAACAATAAATTGCCAAGTTTCGGTGTTAACTTGGGGGGTTTGCCCGTAGGTAAGTACAGGAAACCCTTTAGTTAAGTATTGACCGGGAGGAACGCGATCGCTCTGTTCCTCATCAGGTTTTTTAAAAAATCTTCCTAGCATTATTTCAGTAGCTTTAGCTTCCTACTCTATTGTGGATAAAAATCTTTTAACTTACATTTTCGCTCTAGCCCCTTGGCAACAGATGCCAAACTTATTCTTCGCTCTCGTCTTCTTCTTCTTTAGTTGGATATACAAACTTAGAGCGCCCGCTTAAAATCGATTTGCCCAAAGAGAGAGCTTTTTGAGCTTCTACAACGGCTTTGTGTTTCCAGGTTGCTTTGCGCTTATCGCGTTTTGACTTCGATGTTTTCTTCTTAGGAACTGCCATAATAGCTAATACAATTTTTGACAACCTTTCTAGTATAAAGGCAAAAAGCAAGCCCTACAAAGAAAAATGTTGTCTAAAACTAGCTAGGATTAAATTTTTCAAGGTAAGTTCGGGGTAGGATTGGTAGTCGGACTCACTTGAGGCAAGTTTTGAAGCGTTGGAGCCGTCACCGGGGTGGCGGGGGGTGGCGGAGTATTGAGATTATCGCCAGGAGAAGTTACAGGCGTTATTCCCGGAGCTTGCGGCCGTGGAACTAAAGCCGGACTTCCAGGAAGTGGCGCTGCACCAGGAGGGGGATTTATTGGTTGAACCGGAGTGCTGTTAATAAGTTCTCTAGCACTACCAGGAGAATTAGAATTATTTCGCTGTGGTCTAGAAGGTACGCGGGGCGTAGTTCCTGGCGGCTGGGGAGAATCGACAGTGGCTAATTGTTGCTCGTCTAAACGTAATAGACTCCGGGCGCTATTAAAATATGTAAATCCATCGCTACCACCATTCCGTTGCGGACGACTCACGCCTACAGATAAAACCGGAGCAATTACCCCTTGATTTTGCCCCAAAATAATTACAGAAACGTCAGTTATTTGCGAGCCTCGGTCGAAGCCTTGCTGGAGTGCGGTTCTAGCCGCCGCCTCTGCCCTTTGAATTAAACTATCATAGGTTTCGTCTGGTTGGCGGTCAATAGTAATGTCATCAATCCGAGCAGTTTCCGCTTGAGCAGTTTGTGGAGTGGACAAACCAAGTCCTATAACTACTAACGATAGAGCAGCCACTTGAGTTATGTTAGTCAGCGATCGCCTAAAATCACTTTGGTGTTTATTTTGGCGCTGATTGGTCTTTGAGGCTTGGGGGCAAAAAATAAACCTCATAACTGCCATTGCTCCTTAAAGTTGGTTAAGTTAAAAATTAATTGCTTATTTCTAACTGTATTAACACTGCTTTGCTATTTGTTGTTAACTGTAGATAGATATTTTAAAAATAATTACGCACTTAAAAGTTTTAGATACGCTACTTTTACTAAAGATATTGCCTTTCACCTATTCTGCTATTGACTTGTAAAGAAAACAGGACTTTTGATTGAGCAAAACAAATTTTATTTGAGTACCAGCCAAGGTCTGTTTTGTAGGAACGAGGAGCAATTAGACCCAACTTAAAAGTGCTGGCAATAGAAAATAAACATTTTTAGCAGTAAGCGGTAACATCTTCGCCGCATTCATCGGCTAAGTAGCACATCGCCCGAAAACGTAAAGCTACAACTTCCTCATATAGGGGGTTGAACTTGCACAGAGCGGGAATGTGGAACAATTTACGACCAAATAAAGTGATATCGCGTTCAAAGGGACATTGAGCAGGAATCAACTTACACAAGCTGCGAGCAAATTTTGGGTTAGATATTTGAACTCCATCTAGGCGCTGACGTAAGAATTGGAAAATATCAAAATCTGCTTTTTCGCCTAGCATACAGTTGTTGAGGGGCAAGTTTTGACTTGTTTGGGGTACTAACATAACTTCGTCTCTACTTCAATTGGATAACTTGAGTGTTCTAAAAATATCTACAGTTTACGAGCAGATTTTTCGGAATAATTCTGCTTTCCAGCTAGTTGAGCCGCAAGCGGCAACAAAAAGGTTGATTTGTTATTATCTTGCCCTTCGTTACCTAAACTGTGAATTAGAGACATCACTGAACTTTTGTTAGGTAAATATCTTAATTTGCGTAGATGCACCCAAAAAAAATTAGTGAATCCCAAAAACAAAAGGCGGGAAGAAGCTTATAAAAACTTCCTCCCACCTTTTAATAGCTATAGACTATAAAATTTTGCCGAAGCTTAAGATGCCGCAATTTGTTGAGCCGTTGTCCGTCGCCGTCTTCTCCCATCTAAAACTTTAGTGGGTTCATCAGGAGATTGCAGCAATAAAGTAACCGATGGTTGAGTTTGCAGTTCTCGGCGAATTTGGCGCTGTAATTCTCGCTCTAGCTGCACTTGTACTCCTACCCAATCTACTTCTACAGGTTCGCCATTAACGTATTGAGTAAAGCTCGACCAGCGATCGCTTAACACTCTCTCCATGCGCTCTTGCACCCATTTTTGCAGCATAGGGCGATCTACCGATGTAACTACACCCCGCAAGTGAATTTCTGGTTTCATCATCAACTTGCCATTCCAATCCACCGCCGCCGCAATGGTAATAATTCCTTCGCCAGCCAATTGCTGCCGCTCTTTGAGGACGCGATCGCTTACTATTCCCGTGCGTGACATATCCACAAGTTCTATCCCCGCAGGCACTTTCCCGGTGACGCGGATCGCCTCTGGTGAAACTTCTACTACGTCGCCGTTCTGGACAATCAACATATTTTCGGCGGGAATACCTGTACTTTGAGCGGTTTCGGCGTGTTTAACCAACATCCGATGTTCGCCGTGAACGGGTAAGAAAAACTTAGGCTTAGTTAAACCGATCATCAATTTTTGATCTTCTTGACAACCGTGACCGGATACGTGCAATCCTTTGTCTTTGCCGTAGATAACGTTCGCTCCCTGCATCATTAAGCGGTCAATAGTATTTACAACTGCAATAGTATTTCCAGGAATAGGGTTAGCAGAAAATACTACAGTATCGCCGGGACGAATTTTTATTTGCTGGTGTTCGCCTTTAGAAATCCGCGTCATTGCCGACAAGGGTTCGCCTTGAGAACCTGTCGTTAGAATCAACACTTTTTCTTCCGGTAAGTTTCGCAGGGCTTGCAATGGTTGCAGCAAGTTGTCTTCGCACTTGATGTAACCCAAATTTCGAGCGTGAGCAATCAAGTTTAGCATCGAGCGCCCTACTACCCCAACCACGCGATTTTGCTTTCTGGCGATGTCCAAAATCATGTTAATTCGGTGAACGGAGGAGGCAAAGGTTGTAACTAAAATTCGCCCTTTAGCTTGACTAAATGCCCGTTCTAGGTTTGGATATACCGACTTCTCAGAAGCTGTATAACCTGGTACTTCGGAGTTTGTCGAGTCGCTGATTAAGCAAAGTACGCCTTTTTCGCCGTGTTCTGCTAACCTTTGCATATCAAAAAATTCGCCATCTACCGGAGTATGGTCAAATTTAAAGTCTCCGGTATGAATAATTACTCCGGCGGGTGTATGCAGGGCAATGGTAAAACTATCAGCGATAGAATGAGTATTGCGGATAAATTCGACAATAAATTGCGAACCTAACCTTACAGTCTCGCGGGGTCTGACGGTTCTTAATTCGGTGCGATCGCGCATTCCCGCTTCTTCTAATTTACCTTCCAGCATCGCCATTGCTAATCTTGGTCCGTAAATTACCGGAATCTCTAGCTGTCGGAGGTGAAAGGCGATGCCACCAATATGATCTTCGTGACCGTGAGTAACAATCATGCCTTCAATTTTGTGGCGATTGTCTCGCAGGTAAGTCATGTCGGGAAGCACAATATTTACTCCGTGCATTCCATCAGTGGGAAAAGCTAAACCCGCATCCAATAAAATTATTTCATCGTTGCACTCAAATACACAGGTATTTTTACCAATTTCATGCAAGCCGCCAAGAGGAATAATTTTTACTGCTGCTGATGTGTTTTTTGTCATGTTTATCCTTTGAACGATTATTTGTTAATAATTAATAGAAAAAATTGTAGAAATTCTCATTTTCTCAATGAGTTTAAACTTCTAGCAAATTTTTATGTAAATGTTCTACAACGCTGGGGTAGATTACAACCCCGTACTCATTTATTCTTTCTGCCTTTTTGAAAGTAGTTAATAATCCAAATCTTTTTTAGCCTTAATATCTTGCAAAACTTTTTCTAAGATATTGCTTACCTTTTCTTCTTCGTCGCATTGCAATGGCAGACGAGTTGAACCAACATCCCAACCTTTCATTTTTAAAGCCATCTTTACCCCAATTGGATTAGTAGTAACAAACAAAGCTTTAAATAAGGGAAATAATTGTAAATGAATGCTAGTTGCCAGTCTAGTTTTGCCTGTCTCGAAAGCTTCAATCATTTGTTGCAATTGCAAACCTACTAAGTGACTTGCAACACTAACTACACCTTTTGCACCCACCGCTAACATCGGCAAAGTTAAGGAGTCATCGCCGGAGTAAATTTGAAATTCTCTACGCGTTAAGCGGCTAATTTCACTTGCTTGGTCTAAATTGCCCGTTGCTTCTTTAATACCTACAATGTTATCAATTTCGGCTAACCGAGCTACCGTCTCAGGAAGGAGATTTTGGCTGGTACGACTGGGGACGTTATACAACACTATAGGTAAATCGGGACAAGCAGAAGCAACCGTCCGAAAGTGATGGTAAAGTCCGGCTTGAGGTGGTTTGTTATAGTAAGGAACGACTTGTAAAGATCCATGTACTCCTATTCTATATGCTTTTTGGGTAGCTGCGGCAGCTTCGGTAGTCGAATTTGACCCTGTACCCGCCATTACTAAAGCTTTTCCTGCTACTGCCTGCAATACGACTTGAAACAACTGATATTCTTCGTCCCAACTTAGGGTTGGCGATTCTCCGGTTGTGCCGCACACTACAATTGTATTGCTGCCATTAGCGGCTAAATGTGCGGCTAATTGTTCGGCTACAGCATAATTTACGCTACCGTCGGCTTTAAATGGCGTAACCATTGCTGTAACAACTTTTCCAAAATCTACCACCCGTTTTTACTCCTCACCGATAGCTTTTAGCTATTTGCTGTTTGATATTTTTTAGCTGATAGCAGATTTTTTTCTACTAATAGTTCAGCAATTTGCACGGCATTTAAGGCGGCACCTTTGCGAATTTGGTCGCCACACAGCCATAATTCCAAGCCGCAATCGTGGGATATATCTTGACGGATACGACCTACTAACACTTCATCAATTCCTGTAGCATCTATGGGCATGGGGAAGTAATTTGCTTGCCAGTCTTCTACTACTCGCACGCCGGGAGACTGACTTAATATTGCTTTAGCTTCTATCGCACTTAGTGGCGATGCAAATTCTAGGTTAATCGCTTCGGAGTGGGCGCGTAGTACGGGAACCCGAACGCAGGTTGCAGTGATTTTTAGTTTTTCATCGGCGTTAAAGATTTTTCTAGTTTCGTTAACCATTTTCATTTCTTCTTCACAGTAACCGTTTGCGGTCATGGGGGAGTTGTGAGGAAATAAATTAAATGCCAACGAATAAGGAAAAATTTCTGAAGTTGGGGATTTTCCTTGTAAAATTTCTTGAGCTTGGTTTTTGACTTCTGCCATTGCCATCGCCCCCGCACCACTAGCTGATTGGTAAGTAGCAACTACAATCCGGTTAATTTTCCTGATTTTATAGAGTGGATAGACAGCCACCGCCATCAAAATTGTCGTGCAGTTGGGGTTAGCAATTATCCCTTGATGGTTTTGGGCTGCTTCAGGATTGACTTCAGGTACTACGAGGGGAACTTGGGGGTCTAAACGAAAAGCACTAGAATTATCTACAACTACTGCTCCTGCGGCGACGGCGACGGGTGTGAGGGCTTTAGAAATAGAACCTCCTGCCGATGCTAATACTAAGTCTATATTGTTGAAAGAGCGATCGCCAATTTGCTCTACCATTACATCTTCTCCCTTGAAGCGTAGAGTTTTCCCCGCACTGCGAGCAGAAGCTAGTAGTTTTAGTTCTGCCACCGGAAAATTACGGCTCTCTAGCAGTTCTAGTAATTCTGTGCCTACAGCCCCGGTTGCGCCTAATATTGCCACCCGATAGGATTTTGTCAATTTTTGCTCCCAATCAATGTATTGATTTAATTTTGGTTTTTAGATAAATAACAATCTTAAATAATGAATTATATTAGTCAATTATTTTAGTAGAGACTTAAACTTTTTGGAAGTTATAACAGTTTGTAAAAATTCTTCAAGTAACTCTTAGAGGCTTTGGCTACTAGCTTATCAGCAAACGAGCTATTAAAACCAAACTAGGTATCAGTGTAAAAAATTAGCCGATCGCGTCAAATTATCGCTAAACTAAGAACTGCTCGAAACGCCACAAACTTATCTGTCCAACTAGGATATCACGGTGTCGTTAAATCTGGCCCACTTAAAATAAAAGTGCTTTCAACCTGTAAAAGGATGAAGAAGGCAAAAAAATACTTGTAAGCATATAGCTTTTGCTGTCAGCAATCAGAGCAAGCCTAAGTAATCTAGTTCCATTTAGTCAAATTGTCAGATAAAACTGTTGTAAACATGAAAGTCACCCAGGAAAAACTCCCCGCAAGTCAAGTAGGTTTGGAAATAGAAATTTCCCCCGAAAAGTCCAAACAGGCTTACGAGCAGGTAATTCAAAATTTCGCTCGCTCTGCCAACATTCCTGGGTTTCGTAAAGGCAAAGTTCCGCGCCAAGTATTAATTCAACGGCTAGGAGTAGTCAGAATTAAAGCCGCAGCCCTAGAAGACCTAATCGAAAGCGGCGTAACCGAAGCTCTCCAGCAAGCAGACGTTAAAGCCATCGGTCAACCGCAGCTACGTACCTCTTTTGAAGAATTAATTGGTCAATACGAACCCGGCAACCCGTTGATTTTTAAGGCGGCGGTAGACGTGCAGCCAGAGGTGAATCTAAGCCAGTATACTGGCTTAGAGGTGCAAGCAGAAGAAGTTAAATATGACCCCGCCAGCGTCGAAAAAGTTATTGAAGAAAATCGGCAAGAGATGGCAACTTCTGTACCTGTAGAAGGACGCACTGCCCAAATGGGTGATGTAGCCGTAGTAGACTTTAAAGGTGTTTTAGTTAACGACGACCCGGAAGCGGAAGTTGAAGAAATCCCTGGGGGTCAAGGGACGGATTTTCAAGTAGAACTCAATGAAGGTAGGTTTATTGAAGGTTTTATTGATGGCATCGTCGGCATGAACATCGGCGAAACTAAAGAAGTCGATGCTAAATTTCCCTCCGAGTATCCCCAGCTAGAGTTTGCAGACCGAAAAGCAAAGTTTACAGTGACTCTAAAGGAATTGAAAGAAAAAGAGCTTCCAGAAGTCAACGATGATTTTGCTCAAGAAGTCGGCGAATTTGAAACCTTAGATGAATTACGAGCATCCTTAGAAAAAAGATTTCAAGAAGAAGCCGAAAACAAAACTAAAGCCAATAAACAGCAAGCTTTAACTAAGGAATTGGTCAAAAATGTTGAAGTAGATTTGCCTGAAACATTGATTAACCAAGAAATAGACACAATGCTGACTCAAACTGCCATGCAATTGAGCAGACAGGGAATAGATGTCAAAAGGCTATTTACTCAAGATACTATACCCGAACTAAGAGAGAAGTCGCGCCCCGAAGCCATTGACAGCATCAAACGCACTCTGGCATTGCAAGAAGTCGCAAAACGCGAATCTATTGAAGTAGAAAGTGCGGCAATTGAAACCAGGTTTCAAGAAGTGATGGCGCAGTACACTGATAAAGACATTGACCAAGACAGATTGCGCGAAGTTGTCGCTGACGAGTTGCTGACTGAGAAAATTCTCGATTGGCTGCAAGCAAACGCCACTATTGAACTCGTTGCCGAAGGTACTTTAAATCAACCGGAAGACGTAACTGAGGAAATAGCCGAAGAGGCTGCGGACGAAATAATAGCTGAGTAGACAATCGAGAAATCGCCTCCTGGCAAAAAGTGATTTTTCCATCTCTAAATAGATAAGCCATAATAGGTTTAAAGATAGGTTACTAAAAAAATTGAAACCTAACTGCTTTCCTAGCCTACCCGTGTCAGTTCCACTTAAGTTTGTGATTTATGCTTGAATCAAA
This sequence comes from Chroococcus sp. CMT-3BRIN-NPC107, assembly GCA_019359635.1. Taxonomy (GTDB): domain Bacteria; phylum Cyanobacteriota; class Cyanobacteriia; order Cyanobacteriales; family Chroococcidiopsidaceae; genus Aliterella. The sequence continues at coordinate 3,088 of JAHHGY010000030.1, read as the reverse complement.
ATGTATATATCCTGCTATTAGCAGCACCAACTATCTAGAGATTAATAACATCGTTCCTACCGTTGTAGAACAGTCAGGCATGGGGGAACGGGCTTTTGATATTTATTCTCGACTTTTGAGAGAACGGATTGTATTTTTAGGGACGCAAGTAGACGATGCAGTAGCAGACTCAATTGTGGCTCAGTTATTATTTTTAGATGCCGAAGACCCAGAAAAAGACATTCAGTTATACATTAATTCTCCCGGCGGTTCGGTAACGGCAGGAATGGCAATTTATGACACAATTCAGCAAATTCGCCCGGATGTTGTTACTATTTGTTTTGGATTAGCCGCCAGCATGGGAGCGTTTTTATTGACGGCGGGCGTAAAAGGCAAACGGATGTCTTTACCCAGCGCCCGGATTATGATTCACCAACCACTAGGTGGCGCCCAAGGTCAAGCTGTTGATATCGAAATTCAAGCAAAAGAAATTCTGTATCACAAAAGCAGATTAAACGAGTTACTAGCCCATCACACTGGCAAGCCCTTAGAAAGAATTGAAGCTGATACGGAAAGAGACTTTTTTATGTCCGCCGAAGAAGCAAAAAATTATGGCTTAATCGACAGCGTGATTTCTCGGCAAAACATCCCCCAAGTAGGCGCTACAGTTACTTCAGTTAACTAATTCGAGGCTTTTTATGGTAAAGTACGACTCCCATCTCAAATGTTCCTTTTGCGGCAAGTCTCAAGAACAGGTACGCAAGTTAATTGCGGGGCCGGGAGTCTACATTTGCGATGAATGCGTTGATTTGTGCAACGAAATTCTTGATGAAGAATTAATCGAACACAACACAAGTAGCGCTGCCGCCGCCCCAGCACCCCGTCCCGAACCACCGCAAAAACGTCGTCCTCGTTCAGCAAATTTATCGTTCAATCAAATTCCTAAGCCGCGAGAGATTAAAAATCACCTAGACGATCATGTAATTGGTCAAGAAGAGGCCAAAAAAGTATTATCGGTAGCAGTTTACAATCACTACAAGCGTCTCAGCCTGTTGCAAAATAAAACTAATACCAAAGGTTCAGAAGAATTAATTGAACTGCAAAAGTCAAATATTTTGTTAGTTGGACCCACTGGATGCGGCAAAACCTTGCTGGCTCAAACTTTAGCAAAAATACTAGACGTACCGTTTGCAGTTGCCGATGCTACAACTTTAACCGAAGCGGGGTACGTGGGAGAAGATGTTGAAAATATTTTACTGCGCTTGCTCCAAGTGGCGGATTTAGATGTAGAAGAAGCCCAACGGGGAATTATTTACATCGATGAAATAGATAAGATTGCCCGTAAAAGCGAAAATCCTTCCATTACCCGCGATGTATCTGGGGAAGGCGTACAGCAAGCTTTGTTGAAAATGCTCGAAGGCACGATCGCAAATGTACCACCCCAAGGCGGGCGCAAGCATCCCTACCAAGACTGCATTCAAATTGACACTAGCAATATTTTGTTTATTTGCGGCGGCGCTTTTGTTGGCTTAGATAAAGTTGTCGAACAGCGCATTGGTAAAAAATCAATGGGCTTTATTCAACCAGGGGAAGGGCAATCGAAAGAAAAACGCACGGCAGACGTGCTGCGTCACCTAGAACCAGGGGATTTAGTCAAGTTTGGCATGATTCCTGAATTTATCGGGCGCATACCCGTAGCAGCGGTAGTAGAGCCATTAGACGAAGACACTTTAGTAGCAATTTTGACCCAGCCCCGCAGCGCTTTAGTCAAGCAGTATCAAAAGCTGCTGAATATGGACAACGTACAGCTAGAATTTAAGCCTGATGCGTTAAAAGCGATAGCTAAAGAAGCCTACCGCCGAAAAACTGGTGCTAGAGCCTTACGTGCCATTGTCGAAGAATTAATGTTAGAGATAATGTACGAATTGCCTTCAAGAAAAGATGTTACTTGCTGCACAATTACGCGAGAAATGGTAGAAAAACGCTCTACGGCGGAATTGCTAGTACATCCATCTTCTTTACCCAAGCCAGAATCTGCCTAAATCATGCCTTACATTCGCGTTCGTGGTATTGACCATTATTACGAGTGGGTCAAATCGCCATCAAGTTCTAAAGTCAAGCCAGTAATAGTATTTATACATGGTTGGGCGGGTTCGGCTCGTTACTGGGAAAGTACAGCAAAAGCTCTTAGTAAAGATTTTGACTGTCTGCTGTACGATATGCGGGGCTTTGGACGCTCTAATGGCAAATCGCCAGTGCTTGCAGCAACCGAGGCAGTAGCAGATTCTCTAGCATCCCCAGAACAAACAGAAACTATAGCAGCGTTGAGTTACGAGCTTGAGGAGTATGCTATAGATTTAGCAGCTTTGTTAGATAGTTTGCAGCTAAAAAAGGTTTATCTCAACGCTCATTCAACGGGTGCATCGGTGGCGATATTGTTTCTCAACCTGCATCCAGAGCGGGTAGAAAAAGCAATCTTAACTTGTAGCGGTGTTTTTGAGTACGACGAGAAAGCCTTTGCTGCTTTTCATAAATTTGGCGGCTATGTAGTTAAGTTTCGCCCTAAGTGGTTGGCATTAATTCCCTTTATCGATCGGATGTTTATGGCACGCTTTTTGAAGCGCTCGATTCCTAAGAGCGATCGCCAAGCATTTTTAGATGACTTTTTGATGGCAGATTACGCCGCTGCGATTGGTACAATGGTTACAGCAGTGAGCGAAAACGCAGCGAAATTTATGCCGGGAGAATTTACAAAATTAACCGTCCCTACACTTTTAGTGGCTGGAGAATACGACCAAATTATTCCTCCAGCTATGGGTCGTCAAGCTGCCGCCTTGAGCGATAAGGTAGCATTTGTTATGATGCCGAATACGGCTCATTTTCCGATGCTAGAAGATCCGGTAACTTATTTAAGCTCGGTGCGGCAATTTTTGCAATTAGGTTAATTTTTTTAGGCAAGGCTACCACCGCAGCGACCTTGCCTAATAGACTTCTTCAAGAATAAGCAGAGATGAGAGAATGAAAAAGCCCAAACCATTGGTATAAACTCATGGATCAGAGCTTTTTCAACCGAATTCTGCATCTGGTAAATGCTCGTCCGCAAGAGGGC
>JAHHGY010000029.1 GCA_019359635.1 Chroococcus sp. CMT-3BRIN-NPC107 | reverse complement strand
CGAATCGCTTGCTGGCGCAGGTAGTTTTGAGTCGTTGGATTTAGCAATCGAGCATCAGGTCTGTTCATCTTGCTAGTCTATCAATTTTTCCTCTCAACCTGTAGGCTCTTCGATTGCCAGGTTAATATGTTGGTCGTGAAGAATTCACACGAAAAACCTATACTCTGCAAACAGAACTAGTTGGAAAGTTCAAGACTGGATCGATTGTCCATCAACCTTTAATTGGGGTGGAGTTAAGACGAAACACTTGGGAATATACCGGATTCGAGGCGGCAGACCCCATACTGCTAGACATTTTTAATCCCAATTATGATGTTGATTTACCTGCCATACCTGATGAAGCTTACTTTTACACGACTCGTAGAGACACCTTGGGGATTTACCTCCAAGATCAAATTACTTTTGCAGATAATCTCAAGGTCTTAGTTGGTGGTCGCTTTGATACCTTCCAACGAAAAGAAACAGAACTCGGAGAAACAACGGGTGAAGAATCTCTCAGTGCTTTTAGTCCCCGTGTTGGTATTGTTTACCAACCAATTCAACCGATTTCTCTCTATGCCAGCTACACTCAATCGTTTCAACCCGATCGATTTTTCGGTCGCTCGGCAACAAATGAGCCCTTTAAACCCACAGAAGGAACTCAGTATGAAATTGGTATCAAAGCAGACATCGATGAACGACTTTCAGCTACCCTAGCAGCCTTCCAGATTACCAAAACCAATGTTGTCACTCCCGATCCCAACGATCCAGATTTATCTGTACAGGTGGGGGAGCAGAGAAGCAGAGGTATTGAGTTAGACATCGGCGGCGAAATTCTTCCAGGTTTGAATATCATTGCATCTTACGCCTACATCGACGCGATTACCTCAGAAGATAACAACATTCCCGTTGGCAATGGGCTGATTAATGTTCCCGAACACGCTGCGAGTTTGTGGACAACCTGTGAACTTCAAAGCGGCGATTTACAGGGTTTGGGCTTTGGTTTGGGGCTTTACTATGTGGGAGATAGAAATGCCGACTTAGAAAATACATCTATCCTGCCTAGCTATTTTAGAACAGATGCAGCCATCTATTACAAACGGGATAACTGGAGGTTAGCACTGAATTTTCGCAATCTTTTTAATGAAACTTACTATGAGACTTCTCAAGGCAGAAATACAATTTATCCCGGCGCACCTGCAACTGTCATCGGCTCATTTTCTATCCAGTTTTGACCAAGATGTTTGCCCAAGTTGATAATGTGTTAAGCCAAATTTGTCGAATTAGCGTGATCGCTTTCTTAATTCTGATTGATTCGGATAGACATTAAGCGCTGGGTTTCTATATCAAATCTCCATCCACTGGCGTAATAAATTGGCATGGCTTTTAGAAATTAGATCGAATGCAGGCGATTTGCCGGAAGCTTCAAACAGCGTTTGGCGGGCTGTATCTAGATCGAATAAAATCTCGCGCTGCTGAGGATCGCGCACTATACTCTGAATCCATGTCACCGCCGCTAGGCGCACGCCTTTAGTAATGGCTTCCACGCGGTGCAACGTTGATGAAGGGTAGACTATAGCCGCTCCGGCAGGCAACTTAAACCCTGCCTCACCTTGGGTGCTTTCAATTATCAGTTCTCCGCCTTCATAACTAGCAGGATCGCTAAGAAATAATGTCATCGATACATCCGATCGCATCAAGGGGTCGTGCATCACAGCATTATCAACGTGAGTACCGTAGGTCATGCCGATATCATAGCGGCTAATGGTGATTGGACGAATAATGTGGGGGCGCACTGCCATTTGAAATAAGACGTGCCTCTGTAAAGCCACATTGATGATATCTCGAACGATCTCAAGGGCGGTTGACCCTTGGGGAAGCTGGCTATTATTTTTGACCAAGCGAGCGTGCCAGCCAGCCGTAGCTTTGCCATCAATGAACTTTGCCGTTTCTAGTTTAGCGATCGCAGTTTCTAGCTCTGTAGAAGTGAGAATATTGTCAATACACAGAATCATGGCGATGCGTTAAATCGGGGGAATAGGTTGCCACTCTAACAGCCGGAGCAGTTTAGAGTAGCATCGTCTATGATTGTCCAGTTGAGCCGAATCTATCAGTAGGCTTTCAACCCAGCTAACGAGCCAATTTTGACCATTCTTCAGGTAGCACGTTGGCAACGATTTCAAATTTACCCTTGCCATCTGGCTTCACAATATAGGCAACGCCTTGAGGCTCTGGATAAATCCCCGTTGCCGCATCAAATAAGTCATCATGACCTACAACGACTACGTTGGTTCCATTGGCAGGCATGGTAGTAAGGAATGGCATCACCGCAGCCCGCATCTGAGCTTTCTGCGCCTCAGTATAATCTTCAGATGGTGGAAAGTTTAGAGATGCTCTCTTTTCAAAGCGACCAAACGCTATATCTGCTGTCTGCCAAGCACGACAATACTCGCTGGAGAAAACTTGACCCACGGGAATCTTCAAGGTTTGAAATGCTTTACCAATCGTCCGTGACTGCTGCCAGCCAACTTCACTTAGCATCCGTTGAGTAGAACAATCTCCCATTTTTGCGGACACTTGATCGGCGTAATCTTTTTCAGTTTGGGCGTGTCTAAAGTAAATGACATAGCCACCATTTCGCAGAGCATTTAATAGTTGTGTACCACTGAGCTTATCTTTAAACATTGTCCCAGCTTCACCACCTTCACCTCCTTGACTGGGAGTATAGGTAGAGGGAGGTTTTGTAGGGCTACCACCTTCACCGCCTTCACCTCCTTCGCCTCCTTCACTACCCTGGACTATCTTCACAACTGGTGAGTGATCAAGTCTCTCAACCGCGACCTCAGTATTGGCAAGTACTTCCCAATTTGAGACTGCTTCTGGGGCACGATCCGGAGCAGCGATCGCCACCGTTGCCGCACCGGAAAAAACATAAACGCCCACACCTATCCAGATTTTTACTTTTCCTAATTTCATGATTCACCTCAACCACATTTAATAATTAACTAAGACCAGAGAAGTGCCTGCTGCTCGGACTATCGATTCAGCACTATTGAGTCAAGATTTGACGTGCAACAAAATGCCCTTTTGATAACGCATGCTCAATTAACAATAAATTTTTGCATTATAGAGATGTAGAATGCTTTGATTTTTATATCACAAGAGTTAAATGATTGTGGCTTTAAGCTATTTCTCTCGAAAAATGATTTGGTCAATTAGTTTATGTCCTAGATAATTTGTTGTCAGTTATTCTCAATTAGCTTTGAAGGTGGGATGATGAGAACATTGCCTTCGCATCTCTCGTATCGATGCTTTTGTGATTCTTACCTGCGCTATTTTAATCACCTCATCTAGTTCCAAGTAGAATCACACTTAAAATTTACACCCGCCATGTTTTAGATAATGTACTAACTAATTCCGTTGTGTAGCTACCCCCAGTTTCACGCCTTGCACTGTACGTAACTCATCCATCACTGTAATTACCTGGCCGTGTTCTACTGCTCTGTCTGCATTGATAACCACAAGTAATTCCGGCTTATTTCCCTTCAATGCTTTAACTCGCTCCGCAAGTTCCCTCACTTCAACTGGTTGGCGGTCGAGCAACACCTTTCCCTGCTTGTCCATTGTCACTGTCAACTTACTTTGCGTCTGACTCTGCTGTGTCGCTGTCTTTGCGCTCGGTAGATTTACAGGTAAACCCTCAGAACGAGTCAGAAACAGACTTGCTAAGATAAAAAATGTCAAAATCGCAAAAACAACATCAATCATCGGAGTGAGATTAATTTCTGGCAGAGAATCGCTATCATCATTAGGCACATTCATCACTTTCTTCCCTGTTCTTTACTTTTTATTCCCACGTCAGTTTGTCGATCTTCGTATCGAAACAAGTGCAATACCTCTAGCTGGTTGCCATACTCGTGAATCAAAGCTAACTGTCGCTTATAAAAGCCTCTGAATAAACCGTAGAAAAGGAGGGTTACAATAGCAACCACCATACCAGAAGCAGTAGAAACCAGAGCTTCACTGATGCCCGCAGTTACTTCTCCCACCCCTTCGCCGCCCGTATTGCCAATGTCGATATTAGCAAAGGTACGAATCAGACCCAAAACCGTTCCTAATAACCCAAGTAGAGGAGCGCCCGTAATAATAGTTGAAAAAACTGTATTAAATCGCTGTAGTATCGGCAGTTCTGCTTGAGTTGCACCTTCTAAGGCAAGACGAAAGGCGTGAGGCGGAGCATAATCTAGCTCTAGGGCTTCTAAAAAAATACGAACAATTGGCAGATCGCCATTTTGTCGGAGCTTGGATAGAACAAGCTCTGAATCATTACGATAGGCGGCTAATATATCGCGGATCGCACGGCGTTGCCGTCGGCTGATCTTGTACCAAAACAAACAGCGTTCAATAATTAGCGCGATCGCCGCTAGCGAAAACGCCAACAGAGGGTACATAACAATCCCACCTGCGGCAAACAAATTACTTATGCTCATACATAGCCTCTAGCTCTACTGGTTATGAACAGTCAGCCTGCTGGATGACTGTTCATAACCAGTAGAGCTGATATCACTTCTCAAGTGAGAATAAGTTAAATGAGAATTAATGTCAAGTTTTTATTGGTTGCATCTGCAAGCAAATTTATAACTAACTTTCATTATTCGCTTGACTTTTAATCCTATTCGTCCTAATGTTTAGTTGAATTAGTGAAAAAGAATAGCAACAAAGTATGGGTTTTTCCACCATAGCTGCCCAGCAGAGAAAAGAAGCAGCAGAAACTCTCAGGTCTTTTCTCGCTTACGGTTTGATTGGCTCGGTAGCACTACATATTGGGGTGCTAGGTTTCGGTGTTAGCAATCTTTTGGACAGAGTGACCCCGTTGGCAGATGAGCCAATAGAATTGACGCTCGTCGAGCCTTATACTTTGGAAATAGAAAAACCCGTTGAAGAAGCTAAAGAGAAATCGTCCAATAGCTCTAGTCAGGACAATACACCCAGCAAAGTTGTGTCTGCACCCTCATCCATAGCGATCGCGCAAGGCTTCGCTCCATCTTTGCCATCGGTGGTTATCCAGAAACAGCCCAAGTCGTTTAAAAATCTTCAAAAGAAAGAAGTTGTCGAGAACTTAAAGACACCAACCCCACCAAAGCAAACAACAGCCCAATCTCCAACTCCAGAAATCCCTAAGCAACCTAAACCTGTTGTTACGACCTCACCTATCCAATCTGCTCGTCTAGCATTAACCTCTAAGCCCTCTGTTGCAGTCAATCAATCTCCACAAGACGCGAAGCCAAATGAAAAATTAACAGCGCAGCTCAGAGGAATAAGAGACTCTAGAGAAAACCAAGGAATTGCCACAAATAAAACAGGCTTGTCAGAGAACCTTAGTGGAGTGGGTAATGGGAGCAATGCTCCTGGCGGTACAGGCAATCGGGCAGGCAGTGGTACAGGTACAGGCAATCGGGCAGGCAACGGCAGTGGTACAGGTACGGGCAACGGCAGTGGTACAGGCAATCGGGCAGGCAACGGCAGTGGTACAGGTACAGGTACAGGCAACGGCAGGGACTCAACAGTAGCTACAGGATCGGGAGCTATAAGGCGAGGCTCTGACAATAAAAACGGTGATTCAACAGATTCCGCAGAGGGTCGTCTGGCTTGTCGTGACTGTAGCAAACCAAAGTATCCAAACAGTGCTCGACGGCGAGGAGTGGAAGGCACTACTAAAATCAAAGTCGATGTTAATGACAAAGGTAATGTCACCAATGTTCGGGTAGCAGAATCTAGTGGTAATTCAGACTTGGATGCAGCAGCTATCCGGGCGGCAAGGAACTGGAAATTTAATACTCCAAACGGTGCTAGAGAGGGACTCAGTGCCAAAGTTGATTTTGCAATTGAGGGGTCAGAGCGATCGCGTCAACTTCGCGATCGCCGAAGACAAGCCACAAGGAGAAAGCGCTCCTCTGAGACTCAAAATGCAACAAGGACTCCTGCGACTGAGAGAACAACTGCTACTACCCAACCTGCTGCCACCTCGTTGCCTCGTCGCACTGCCCCATCTACACCTAGACGGCAGCGACGAGTGCAACCTCAATCTGTCAGACGCTTACCGTCAACTTCATCTGGTAGTCAAACGAGATTGCACCAATCTCTACGTCGTCAGCCCCTACAACCTCAACCTGTCAGACGGTTACGGTCAACTGCATCCGGTAATCAAACGAGGTTGCGCCAATCTCTGCGCCGTCAGCGTCAAAGTCCGAGTCAAACTACATCTAATAGTCAAACTAAACTGCGGCAGTCTCTACGTCAACTACAACAGAATCCGCAACCAACAGTGAATCCTAATGATTAGACCTCTTGCAAAAAAGCAAGAAAGATGGCAAAAGCCTGGATGAAGCCGTAGCCTTTGAGATGAACGACGTTGCTCCGTCTAATATATCTAAATGAAGTGATATTAGTTAAACTTTCTTAATCAATAACCCTAGCGCAAAAAGGACACAAACAATTAAAGTAAGCGTAATTGACCATTTTGATTATTAGCTGTGGATTCGTTAACTGTATCAAACCAAACTTCTTCAGTCTTAGCCGATAGCAATTTATGAGCGGCTTCCATCATTAAACCAGATATTTCTTTAAGGTCTTGGCGATTATTTATGTAAGCTGTCAATGCTTCCATTGGGTCGATCGCACTACCTGCTCCTAATTCTGGCAAACGCGGTCTAGCTAACTGGCTAATTAATTCTGGTTGAATTGTATAACTATGGGCTGAATTTAGGGCGTTATGAATAGCAGTGCTATCAATTTTATCTATTTGTTCGGAGCCAAGTTGATAAATTAGCCGAACTACCGCATCCTCAATAGTATATTTAGCGATCGCTTTCATCAATTGCTCGTGAGGTTCCGTCGCCTTAGACACATCTACTTTAATTGTCTGAAACTTCCGAACTTGCAATGGGCAAAATTCCCACTCTACTTTCCCCTTTTCTAAAGAAACTTTGACATAGCCTTTATCTTCTTTTTCTTCGCTAAAATCAACGCGCTCAATACTACCAGGATAAATTACAGGCGGATCGTTGGATTTATTCAGGTTTTGGTGGCGGTGGACGTGACCTAGCGCCACGTAATCGAAGCAAGGACGGGTGATTAACGACAAAGGAATAGTAAACCCTTTACCTACGGCTAAAAGGCGTTCAGCACCCAAATTAGCGTTGTCAATCATTAAGTGTCCCAAAAGCACCGTTGGCAATTGGGGATCTAAACGGCGAACTTCTCCTTCCATTGCTGTTCGCAAACGTTCTATCAACATATCGTTGATATCGGTAATTGATAAGCCTTCAGTTTCAGGACGGGTTAACAAGGTAGAACGAGTTAACCAAGGAAGCGTGATTATTTGAACTGCACCATTACGGGTTTGGATTAGATGGGTTGTTAATCTGTCGCCCACTACAAAGCCCGGTACGCCCAAAGTACGATAAATACATAAACTCGCCCCGCCCATCCCTTGGGAATGCTGATCGTGATTGCCTACAAGCAACACTGTAGGTATTTGGGCATCAACCAAGCGGCGAAATTGTGTAGCAAACTTTTCTTGAACGTAAGGCGGTGGTGTAGCATCGGGAAAAGCATCACCGCCAAATAATACTAAATCTACAGGTTCGGCTAAAGCTTGGTCGATACATCTAGACAACGTACTGACAAAATCCTCCAAGCGTGTATTTAAACCAGTTTCGGGGTTAAGCTTGCCGTGAGTGAAGCCGCTTCCCATATGGATATCAGACAGATGGAGGATTTTTAGCATTGATAACCTATAGTACTCAGCGCGTGTTTGTAGAAATCAAGAAGTTTTAGATGTGGATGCCACATTCAGTTTTACCCATTCCCCGCCAGCGTCCAGCGCGTTCGTCTTCGCCCTCGCCTACTTGGGTTGTAATGGGTTCGTCGCCAATGCTAGGGTAGCCTTGGTCGTGCAGAGGATTGTAAATAACACCGTGTTTAAATACATAAGCCCAAGTTTCTTTGCGCGTCCAACTAGCAATCGGATTGACTTTAAGGCGCTGATTGCCATCTACTTCAAATATAGGCATATCTTGGCGAGTATTTGCTTGATCGCGGCGACGACCAGTAATCCAAGCGGTTGTATTTAGTTCTGCTAGTCCCCGTTGTAAGGGTTCAATTTTAGTAATTTGGTGGAATTGGCTAATATCTTTATCCCACAATGCGTCTCCGTACTTGGCGGCGAAAGCTTCCCGGCTGTTGAGGTCGGGCATTTTGTAGGTTTTGAGGTTTAAGTTGTATAACTCTTTAACTTTGCCTACTAATTCTAAAGTTTGGGGGAAGTGATATAAAGTATCGAGAAATATTACCGGAACTGGGTGCTGGAGGTCGCGGTAAAGTATATCAGTAATGACGATATCATCTACATTGAAGGCGCTGGCTTGAACTAATCCACTGGTAATGTTTTCGACACACCAAGCTAAAACATCTTTAGGATGGGCGGTGTCGTATTTTTGGTTCAACTCGGCTAGATCGAATTTGGCGGCGGCGTTGGGTGATTCGATGGAAAGGCTCATAATTATTTTTGTTACTTCTTATTCCAGAATATCGAAATATGCCGCTCTCTAGAAAGTGTAGTAGTTTTACATTGATAATTTAACAGGCGCGATCGCAATGCAACTAATTTTGTACAGTAAACCGGGCTGCCACTTGTGCGAAGGTTTAGAAGAAAAACTCCAACAAATTCGCCCTAATCTAAACTTTGACTTAGAAATTCGCGATATCACCACCCGCCCCGATTGGTTTAATGTTTATCAATACGAAGTTCCGGTAATCTGTAGGATGTCTGCGGGTAAAGAACAAGTTTTACCTCGTCCTTCACCCCGTGCTAGTACAATGCAATTGCAACAAATGCTACAGAAATATTTATCGAGTGATGGACAATCAGCCCAATTAGGTGAAGCGTAGTAAATATGAAATTAAGCCAATTATTAAGTCAAGTTAGCAATCTTTCTTTGTCTCCCCAACATCCAGCAATGGAGGAAGAAGTAAAAGGTTTAACTACCAATTCTCATGCTTGCCAGCCGGGAGACTTGTTTATTGGAATGCCTGGAACGCGGGTTGATGGAGGAGAATTTTGGTCAAGCGCGATCGCATCCGGGGCAATAGGCGCTATAGTATCATCTCAAATTGCTACAGAAGCTAATAACCCCCTTGTAATTGGCGCTTCAGATATGGTATCGGCTTGCGCGGCTGTAGCGGCGGCTTTTTATGGCAATCCCACCAAGCAAATGCAACTTGTCGGCGTGACGGGGACTAATGGCAAAACTACAACTACCCACTTAATTGAATATTTCTTAACCCAAGCGCAGCTATCTACCGCCCTTATGGGGACGCTTTACACTCGTTGGGCAGGTTTTGAAAAAACTGCGGCGCATACAACACCTTTTGCGGTGGAATTGCAACAACAGTTTGCCCAAGCGCGGGATGCTGGTTGTAAGTTTGGCATTATGGAAGTTAGTTCCCACGCCTTGGCGCAAGGAAGGGTAAAAAGCTGCGAATTTGACGTTGCAGTGTTTACTAACTTGACTCAAGATCACCTTGATTATCACAAAGATATGGAGGATTATTTTCAAGCAAAAGCTTTGTTATTTAGCCCCGAATATCTGCAAGGACTAGCAATAATCAATATTGACGACCCGATAAGCGATCGCCTAATTAAACAAATACAGTCCCCAGTATGGAGTTATAGCGTCAGCGATCGCACGGCAGACTTATATACCACCGACTTAAAATACCAACCAGCCGGGGTTAGCGGCACTCTGCACACTTCCAAAGGTGACATTGCTTTTGAATCGCCTTTAGTTGGACAATACAACTTAGCCAACCTTCTAGCCGCCGTAGGCACAGCATTACATTTAGGTGTAGATTTACAGCTAATTGTGCAAAAGTTGCCAGATTTTTCCGGCGTACCGGGACGCATGGAAAGAGTGCAGATATCGCCAAACCAAGATATCAGCACGATTGTAGATTACGCCCATACCCCCGATAGTTTGGAAAACTTACTTATTGCCGCCCGTCCTTTTATTAGTGGGAGAATGATCTGCGTTTTTGGTTGTGGAGGCGACAGAGATCGCACCAAACGCCCAAAAATGGGTAAAATAGCCGCCGAACTTGCTGATATTGCGGTGGTAACTTCCGACAATCCCCGCACCGAAAACCCCGAACAAATATTGCAAGACATTCTTGCTGGGATTCCCTCAAACATTAAACCAATTGTAATAAGCGATCGCGCGACGGCAATTAATGAGGCGATTATGCAAGCACAACCTGGAGATGGCGTACTGATTGCCGGAAAAGGTCACGAAGATTATCAAATTCTTGGTACAGAAAAAATCCACTTTGACGATCGCGAACAAGCTAGAAATGCTTTAAGCAAACGTCCAATCAATTCTCCATAACTAATTGCTAATTCTTGAAGGCTCCTATAAAGTACCTATCAAAGCAATATCACGAAAATAAGTATGGTTAGTTCTTTTAAGCAATCTCTTAGCCTTTATGAATTGAGTCTTAGTACCGAGCTACCCCCACAATTACTATCTGTAACTCCTGCTACTTTGTTAGCTTTAATACGAGCAACAATCGACTTGCTTATTGAGCAAGAAATCCGCGCCCAAATTTGGTTTAAGCTTCCACCGGGCAAAATTTGGCATTCAGAAATTCAACGTTACAGTGTAGCTAATTTGAGTGAAGGTATATATAATTGCTTCGTTTATAAAACTGCCCAAAGCGATCGAATTGCCTCACTAATATCAGTAAAATTAACCCCGGCAAGTAAGTTACAGCGCGAGTATTTTATTTTGGTTTTGTCATCTCAATTTTGTAGTTTAGCCTTGGCGCACCGTCGCCGCGTTCAGCGCCAAGGTACTATCACTAAAGTTCTTTCTCCATCAAAACCAGTCAATAAACCAAAACAAAGTTCTTCATTAGTAGCTATTTGCTCTTACGAACCTCCAGTCATTGAGCGCGTACTAGCAGGAATTAAACAAGAAATTGTTTCAGTTATAGCAAAAAATTCTACTAAAAAAACCACGTCTAGCAATCAAGCTCAACTTACAGAACTATTGCAAAATTGGGATGCGTTGTTTACGGTGACACCAACTTCAGGAACGCTAATTAGTCAAGCCGCTATCAAACAATTGCAATATTGCGATGCTATCCTCCGCCGAGCAAAAATTGAACGCGCAACCCAGTTAGAACAAAAAAATCAAGAATTGCTCAACACAGTAAATCTCAAAAATGAATTGCTCCGTCGCGCTAGTCAAGAGTTGCGTACGCCATTAACCAATATGAAAACAGCGCTAAGTCTGCTCAACTCCCCCCACCTCAAACCGCCGCAACGAATGCGTTATTTACAAATGCTGCATACCGAGTGCGATCGCCAAAGTTCGGTAATTAATGGTCTATTAGAACTATTAGAAATCGATCAAACCCCAAAATATACCCCTTTGCAGCCAGTACGACTGAGCGAAATTGTACCGGGAGTAGTCAGCACTTATCAACCCCTAGCCCAAGAAAAAGGTATTATGCTGGCGTATACATTGCCAGACCAAATACCGCCAGTATTATGTTTCAACTCTTGGCTGAAGCAAATAACAATTAATTTATTACACAATAGTATTAAGTTTACCCCTCGTGGAGGTCAAGTTTGGGTGCGATCGCGCGTCATGGGCGATCGGATAATGCTAGAAGTGAAAGACACGGGTATTGGCATTGCCGAACGCGATATAGCGAGAGTATTCGATCATTTTTATCGCATTCGTCCTACTGCTGATGATAGTAGCGGTGCTGGTTTGGGCTTAACTATTGTTCAACAGCTTTTACAACGTTGCGGCGGCTCAATTTCGATCAAAAGCAAGCTAGGAGAAGGTGCTACTTTTACAATATTGTTGGCAATTGCTCCCACCTTGCGGGCTAGTTAAATAGATTGATACAAAGGTGGATGACTCAAATCCATTGGCAAGAAAATAGTTAATACTTCTCCCTCGTGGGGGCGTTGTCTGACGATGAGTTTGCCACCAATTGCTTGAAACAAATATTTCGTTGCATTGAGATTGAGGCTAATATTTCCAGTCTCTGGCTGAAACATTAGCAACGGCCCTAAAGACTTAACTGTAGGCGCAACACAATGAGATGCTACAGACTTATCGCTTTTACCAGCAAAAGATTGATGTAATAACTGCAATTTTAGTTGATCGCCTGCGGGAATAACTTGAACTTGAATGTGACTACCCGCCGCCAAATTGCGAGTAAAATTTTCAATCAAACCCGTCAAAACTTGGTCTAGTATAGTTGGGTCGCTAACTACTGTAGGCATTTGTTGAGGTAAAACTACCTCTAAAGTCAAGTTGCGCCGACTAGCTTGTTGTTGCCATCGGGGAATGCTTTGCTGGAGTACCTGAGCTAACGACATGGCTGTAAGGCGAGTTATGGGGCTAGGAAGGGCAGATTTTTCGACTAATTCCACAGCCCTAAAAATTAATTCCATCCGATTTATTTGCTCGGTACACTCGCTGTCGATAACTTCTAAACGTTTTTTAACTTCTGGTGCTAAATCTTTGCGCTTTAATATCAACCGAGTTAAGGTGCGAATGGTTGTTAAAGGCGTACGCACTTCATGAGCAAAAGCTTGCAGTAGCTCTATATCCGAGCGGTGAGAATTTTGGCTAACTGGAGGCTGTTGTTTGGGTTCGTCGCTAGTTGCTTTTAGTTGCGAGTACTTGAGTAACAAATGACTAAAATCAGTTACTACTCGGTAATCTGGCGCTACGGGGTAAAACTTTGCTACCAAATCGTCCAACTCGCCGATCGCCAACTGTGGATTAGTTAATAGTAAACGCGATCGCAATACTCGCCAAGCTTTAATAACTTCTTCGGGTGCAAAAGAAAACCTAAAAGCTTTATTGCCATTACCATCCACCCCTAAAACTAACAGCAAACCAAATTTAGCAGTTAAAACTAAGCAAAATTGTTCCTCTGCTAAAGGATCGTTATTTAGTAAAGAGAACTGTTGCGGGGTAACTTTTTGACTTGAAGTAGTGCTATTAGCTGGCGGTAGCTGTAGAGCCTCTGTACTTTGGGCAACAAAAATCCATGTTGGTAGGCTTACTTGCAAAGCTTCGTTGCCCCATAGAGGCGATGAACCTGCAAATACTATTCCTTGGGGGGCAGAAATGCGATCGCCCTGACTATTTATAATTTGTAATAAAACTTCCTCTGTAGCCGCCACCGCCGCCCGCCAATCTCTCTCTGCTTGAGCCTGTAATTGTAACGGCGACTTCGATTTATCGCTACAGGTAGATTGTGCCTTGTCAAATTCCAAGGCTAATATTTCACTTAGGGTAGGCAACATCCATTTTTGCACGAGTATTTGCCCCAACAGCTACAAATTACTTAATTTCTACAACTTTTCTTACTACGAGCTTATAGACATTACGGCATTAATGACAGTCGTAAAACCGAACCCTTAAGTCGCAATTGCCCCTATGAATCTCTGTATTTATTTTTTAGTAATATATTTTACTTAAGGGTAAATGTAAATACGTAGTCACTTTTGACCAATTATTGTTCACTCCCTCCATAGACAGATAGTTACAAATATTCCCCCTGTAGACCGATGAAATTGAGGTATAAAAAAGCGAAAACAGTAATGTTAGCAGAAATAACTTATTAACTTCTGTATTTATGCTAACTCTGTTCAAATCTCAAGACAGAGGAGGAAGAAATGGCATTAGGTTTAAACAAACGAGCAGTTGGTGTATTTAGCACTCGCAATGAAGCGGAACACGCGCTTCACGAATTGAACAATTCCGGTTTTCCCATGAACAAAATCTCGGTAATCGCCAAAGATGCCGATCGCCAAGATGATATTGCAGGAGTTGACGTTCAAGACAAAGTAGGCAACAAAGCAGACGAAGGAGCTAGTGCAGGAGCGCTCACTGGTGGCGTATTAGGCGGTGCTACAGGGTTACTTGTAGGTCTTGGCGCGCTGGCAATTCCTGGGGTAGGGCCAATTGTATTAGCTGGTGAAGTAGCAACAGCATTGGCAACGACCCTAGCAGGTGGCGCTATTGGTGCGGCGGCGGGTGGTTTAATTGGTGCTTTAGTTGGCTTAGGCATTCCCGAAGAAAGAGCGAAAGTTTACAGCGATCGCGTATCTAGAGGTCAATATTTAGTAATGATAGATGGTAGCGATGCGGAAGTTGCTAGAGCCGAATCAGTCTTGACAGGTAGAGGAATTGAAGAATTTGGCATCTACGATATTCCAGGTAGCACAGCTATAGATGCAAGTTATGGAAATCAAGTCTTGGTAGACGATACCAATGTAGTTAGCGATCGCAGTAACACCACCCCAGGCGATCCTAGAGTTGTAATTGTCGATCGTCGGGAAGAAGTTTAATTAGTTCAATAATTTGAACTGCGACAAAAGGGACTATTTTTCCCTTTAAAAAGGGCGATTGCTAAGTAGAGCAAAAATAATTATGCTGTGCGATCGCCCACTTGTTAAGTTTAAAAAAGTTACGAGGCAAAAATGAAAAAATTTATTCCTTTTATAATTGGAAGTTTGCTAGTATTCGGTGCGGTAGGTTGCCAAGACACAGCTAAAACTAGCAGCGATGCACCAGACAATGCCGGAGAAACGGTCGCGTCTCCAGAAACAGACAACGCAGAGCAAATTCAGAATGATGCAACTAGCGAAATTCGTAGAGATCAGCTAAATTCTGATATCAGAGCGGCAGAACAACGCAACAACGCTACTGGTGGCGATGCTAATAGATCGGAGGGCGATTTGCAAAACGAAGTGCGGAGTAAGTTAGAAGCAAATCTTCCTGCTAGTCAATTAGGCGTTGAAGCTGAAGATGGTGTAGTCACTGTAAGCGGTACCGTTCCCACTGAAGAGCAATTGCAAAGAGTTGAACCTTTAGCCAAAGAAATCAAAGGAGTGACGAGCGTAAAAGTTGACGTTCAAGTTAAACCTGCAACAACTAATAATTAGTCATTAGAAGCGTTGAAGACCTCTTTGAGCAAATAACGCCAAAGAAATCCCCCTGAAAAAGGGGGAAGATAAAATTCTTTTGATGTGGGTGATTCTACAAAGCCGATAATCATATAAATATCGAAAGAATTTCTTGTTAATTTCCGGCGATCGCTTTAACTTTAATAGTTCAAACTATACATAGCCAACCTGATAACCCCCTAAGTTTAAGCTGTAAGTTTTCTAATACAGTTTTTTTAATCGGGGTGAAAAATAGATAACTTTTAGTTTTTAATCTTTTGGAATGCTAACTAAACAAAAACCCGCACTAGGCGGGTTTGAGGTGCAGGAGTAATTTTACTCCTATCTTTCTATCTGATACCAAGCGTAAGGTTTAAACTGTCTATCTGTGGCAACTGGACGATAGTAGGATTCTTCAATCCAGGTTCTTACGTCCGTTTCTGAATCGAAGCTAAGTCGATCGCCTGTAGTAGGATTATATAGCTCCCATACCTCATTGCCTTTGCTTTTTGATTGCCATATCTGCAACCCAGAACTTTGACTTAGATAGGTAATTAACTTTTGCCAAACTTTACTTAACCATGATTCGCGGTTGGTTTGGCTGGCTGCTAGTTCTTTGCTAGAAATTAGTTTTAGGTCTTTGTAATTCATCAATTTCGCCTCCTGAAGCGTTAAATTCATTTTTGAGGCGCGTTCCTTCAGTCTTATCTTACTTCCGTCTCTATAACTAACTACTAAAAGCTAATTAAAAAGATGAACGCTTGTTTTTAGTTCTGTATTGATTGTAACCAAAAAATATTAATTCACCAACCATAAGAAAATTTAGTTAATATTTAAAGATGATAAAAATCCTCTTGTATAGCTTAATACTGTAGTCTTTTTTTGATTTGTGTAAGGTAGTGAGAAAATCTAATAATTTTGGTAGAGACGTTGCCGTGTAATGTTTCTACAGTAATATTTTTGTTAAAGCAGCGATCGCTTTATCGATATGTTCTAGCTCGTGAGTTGCCATTACAGAAAATCTAATTCTACTGGTGGGTACCGTTGGCGGACGAATTGCAGGGGCGAAAATCCCCGCATTTTTTAGTTGAAAAGAAGCTTGCAAAGCCGCCTTTGCATTAGGATATTGACAACAGACAATTTGCGACTGGGAATCAATTATTGGTAAAGGCAATTGTTGTTTAAGATAAGCGACGTTATCCCATAATTGTTGACGACGTTGGGGTTCAGAATTAATGAGCGCGATCGCACTTATTGCGGCGGCGGTATCTGCGGGGGAAAGTGCTGTAGTATAAATCCAACTAGCGGCGCGGTTACGCAAAAAATCAATTAAAAGCTTTGAACCGGCGACAAAACCTCCCAAACTACCTATTGCTTTGCTCAAGGTTCCGACTTGAATGAGTTTGCTGTTGGCAATGCTAAAATGTTCCGCACAACCCGCACCAGTAGCTCCAAATACGCCTGTAGCATGAGCTTCATCAACTAGCAGCATACAATTAAATTCCTCTGCTAAGTTAGATAGCTGCGGTAAAGGACATAAATCGCCATCCATACTAAAAACGCTATCGGTAATAATTAGACAACGGCGAAAGTTAGAGCGTTGTTGAAATAGTTGATTTCGGAGAACTTCTATATCTTTGTGGGGATAATCGATCGCCCTTGCACCACTAAGAATCGCCCCATTTTTGAGACAAGAATGATTGTAAGTATCGGCTAAAATTAAATCCCGTTTGCCAACTATTGCCGAAATTGCGCCAAGATTTGCCAAATAGCCAGAACTAAATACTAAAGCATCTTCTGTTTGCTTGAGAGATGCAATCGCACATTCCAATTTTCGATGCAACTCTCGATGTCCGCTAAGTAGCCGAGAACCCGTGCTACCCGTGCCAAATTCTTGGGTTGCGGCGACGGAAGATTGAATTAGGCGATCGTCTCCCGCTAATCCCAGATAGTCATTACTAGCAAAATTAATAACTTCTTTGCCTGCTAATTGTATTACCGCGCCGGGTTTACCTTCAATTGCCTGTACAGTGCGATACCAAGACGCGCGGCGCATAGTATTTATTGCGGGTTCTATCCAATCGTAAGGGTCGCAATTCATGATCGAAGGTAGATTTGAGATAGAAAAAGCATAATAGCAAATAGAGACTACTAAACCTAGTGCGATCGCTTATCCATAAATTAACTAGCATTATGCCAATTATCGAGGCTGAAAACCTCAGCAAAGTCTACCCTGTCGCCGTCAAAGAACCCGGACTGCAAGGCACTATCAACCACTTTTTTCACCGCACCTATCGCTCTGTAGATGCTGTAAAACAAGTTTCTTTTCAAATTGAGCCGGGGGAAGTAGTGGGCTTTTTGGGGGCAAATGGAGCCGGAAAAACCACTACATTAAAAATGCTTACGGGGTTAATTCATCCTTCATCTGGCAAAGTAAAAGTTGCTGGATTTACCCCTTTTGGGCGAAAATCTGCCTTTTTGCAGAAAATAACTCTAGTTATGGGGCAAAAACAACAGTTAATCTGGGATTTACCCGCCCTAGACTCCTTAAAAATTAACGCTGCTATTTATGGCATTTCTGACCAAGAGTATCGAATGCGAGTCGGAGAACTTACAGAAATGCTATCTCTGCAAGATAAACTCAAGCAACCCGTGCGTAAACTATCTTTGGGGGAACGCATGAAAGCCGAATTTCTCGCCGCTTTATTGCACCGTCCCCAAGTGTTATTTTTAGACGAACCTACTTTAGGGCTAGATGTCAACGCGCAAGTAGGAGTAAGGGATTTTTTGCGCGACTACAATACCAAATACGGGGCGACAATCCTATTAACCAGTCACTATATGGCAGATATTACCGCTTTATGCGATCGCGTTTTAGTTATCCATCAAGGACAATTAGTCTACGATGGTGGCTTAAATAAATTAATTGACAACTTCGCTCCTTGTCGAGAGGTAAAAGTAGAACTTGCTCATCCAATACCCGAAGCCAAGCTATTAGCCTACGGCGAAATTAAAGCTTTAGTTGGACAATCAGTAAGATTTTTAGTAGAACGTGACTTATTAACTCGTACCGTAGCAAAAATGTTAGCTGAATTAGAAGTAGTAGATTTAACCGTAACCGATCCCCCAGTAGAAGAAATAATTGGGAGAGTTTTCAATGCTGGAGGTATTTCATGAAAGCAGTGTTAAAAAAAGCCAAAGTTTTATCATTGGTGTATTACGCTTACATGATGGAATATCGCGCCGAGCTATTTTTATGGGCATTATCTGGGAGTTTGCCGTTGATTTTGATGGGAGTTTGGTATCAAGCGGCACAAGGCGGACAATTTGAGCTAAGTCCAGTCGATTTTACTCGTTACTTTCTCGCCGTATTTGTAATCAGGCAATTTACAGTCGTTTGGGTAATTTGGGAATTTGAAAAAGAAGTAATTGAAGGGCGACTTTCACCAAAGCTATTGCAGCCGCTAGATCCGGTGTGGCATCATGTCGCAGGGCATTTTTCCGAAAGATTTGCCCGATTACCCTTTGCTTTAGCACTAATAGCAATGTTTTTTGTTATCTATCCCCAAGCTTTTTGGATTCCTAGCTTAAGTAATGTTCTACTTTTTGCGATATCGGCAATCTTTGCTTTCGCCTTGCGTTTTATAATTCAGTACACCTTTGCCTTATTTGCTTTTTGGACTGAACGAGCCAGTGCGATTGAAAGCTTATGGTTTTTATTATATTTGTTTCTTTCTGGACTAATTGCGCCCTTAGAGATGTTCCCTGAAGGCGTGCGTGAAGTATTGTTGTGGACACCATTTCCGTACCTAGTGCATTTTCCCGCAGCGCTACTAATCGGATTAAAAGATATAAATGCAATTCAAGGCTTTTTAGTAATGCTTGGTTGGGGTGGATTCTTTTTCGTTTGGAATCGCTGGTTGTGGCGCAAAGGACTTAAACAATACTCAGGAATGGGCGCATAAGTCGATATAGTTTATCCCTAGCAAAATATAAAATTAATAAGCAAGTTATACTGAAGACATTTTGCAAAATTCTTATATTATTTTATACATTTATTAAAATTGCAAGGTGACAAAAACCAAAAATATTGCGCGCGATCGCCAAAGGCAAAAGGTACAATCTTTTGCCTTGTTCGCCTTTATTTAAGATAAATAACTTTGTGCTTCAGTAGCTACAGCTTCAACCTCATCTTTGGCTAAGGTTTCTAAAGTAGCACGAGCGCGATCGCCACCTAAATTATTCATTGCTTGAACGACTCGATAGCGAATTTGCCAATCGGGATTTGTAGCATAGGGAACTAATAGCTCTACAGCGCGGCTTTCTCCCAACTCTCCTAAAGAGCTAATCGCCGCCGTTTGCACCAAATCGTTATCAGAATTTAACGCCTCGGTAAGCAAGTCAAAAGATCGCGGATCGCCAAGTTCGCCTAAAGTAGCGACGATACTAAACTTAACTAGCCATTCGGGAGTATTGTGATAAAGTTGCTGCAAATCTTCAAAAGCTTCGGTAAGCTTCAAAGCGCCCAAGCAATCGGCGGCGGCGGCTTGTACGTCGGGTTCAGGATCGTTATGCAGGCGATCGCGCAATAACTCTAAAGATAGCTGTAAGTCTTCTGTACCCAGGGTATCTATTTGACTTACCGCCGAGTAACGCACGCGAGCATTGCGGTCATTCATCGCAGTTTGAACAAGCTCAAAAGCAATTTTTCGATCTTCTAGTTCTCGAATTTGATTTACCGCCCGCAATCTTTCGCCCAAATCTTCGGACGCGAGCATTTGCTTAATAGATTCAGAATTAGCACTCATTTAGGTTTTTGGTTAAAAGGATAAATTAGTCAGAACTAGCTGCCATCGCGCGGACAATATCACCGCGAGTTAAGATGCCAATTACAAGGTTATTGCTATCAACAACGGGTAAACGCCGGACATCGCGATCGTGCAGCAATTGAGCCGCTTCTTTGAGAGTTTTATCGGCAGCAATAGCAATCGGATCTTTGCTCATAACTTCCCCTACAGTTTGCCCTAAAGCCTTATGTAAGTCGCGCTCGTAGGTAGCAGGATTTTGGAGAAAAATTACGCTATCGAGGAACATAATGTAGGCGGGAGGCGTGACCCCAGTTTCTTGCCACATCAAGTCAGTTTCGGAAATAATTCCGATTAAGCGCTCGTCATCTCCCACTACAGGAAGCCCGCTAATTCGACGCTCTGCCATGATTTTGATAGCTTCGTTTAGGGGTGCTTGGGGCTTAACGACAACGGGGTCAGGAGTCATCGCGTCAGCAACAGTTTTAGGCATTTTTGGGGCTGCTACCTGTGAAAAAATCTTTACAGTCTTATTGTAGAAAATAGTAGCGATCGCCCAGACATAACTTAAAGATTATTACTACTTAGCCCAAACTTATTTTCTTATTTATAGAACGGCGTTGTATCTGCGTTAGCGTAGAAATTGATAGTTTCTTTTTTACTTGCCGTGTTGCACCGACTTACTGCCATTAGTTTATTAATGCTGACATTGAGCGCCTGTGCAAATAGTCCTACAGGCAACAATTTAGAGCAAATCCTCAGCGCCGAACCTCGGTTGTCGGCGACCGAAAACCAACAAGGCAATCGCAATCTAACAAACTCTGGTTTACCTGCGGATTTTCCCATTTACCCCAACGCTCAATTGCAACGGGTTGTACCGCCAACGCCAGTAGCAAATACACTGGCTATATTAACTACCTGGGTTAGTGCCGATACTGCGATCGCCGTTCAAAGCTTTTATCAAAACCAGTTGCAAGCTCAAAATTGGCAAATCGATAATCAGTCTGGCAACACTCTAATCGCTCGTAAAGACAACGTGCAAGCAACCTTAGCAATTCAAGATTCAACCCCAGGGGCGACGACAGAATTTACGATTGAGTATGTCCGGAGTGGAGATTCTCAAGCTACTCCAGATTCAACGGTAGCATCAGCGCCTCAAGCTGGCGACGAAAACTTTGTTGGTCCTGTACCACAATTAAACCTTGCACCGAAGCCTAGTACAACTACAACCCAAGTATTTACAGATATCGATAAAGCACCGCAACAATTGCGATCGCACATTGAAGACTTGGCAGCGTTGGGTGTATTGTCGTTCCCAACTACCGCTAATAAAACTAGCTCTAATTCCCAGTTTTACCCAGCAAAAACTATTACGCGCCGCGAATACGCCCGTTTGTTATTTGCTGCCAACAATCAAATCAATAGTAGCCGTCCTGAGTTGCAGATTCGGGAAGCTGCCAAAGATAGCCAAAAAACCTTTCAAGATGTTTCTCCAAGCGACCCAGATTTTGCCGCAATTCAAGGATTAGCCGATGCTGGTTTAATTCCTAGTTCTTTGTCTGGAGATAGCAGCGCCGTTTTATTTCGCCCTAATGCGCCTTTAACCCGCGAACAATTGATTCTATGGAAAGTTCCTTTAGATACCCGCCAAGCCCTCCCTAACGCTTCTGTAGATGCTATAAAAGATAGTTGGGGCTTCCAAGATGTAGCAAAAATTGACCCCAAAGCCTTACGGGCAATTTTCGCCGACTTTCAAAATAGCGACAGGTCGAACATTCGCCGCGCTTTTGGCTACACAACTCTATTTCAACCCAAAAAACCTGTCACCCGTGCCGAAGCTGCGGCGGTTTTATGGTATTTTGGCAACGCTACAGAGGGCTTATCGGCAAAAGAAGTCTTGCAAATTAATCAAGATAACAGTACGCCAGAAACAACCGAACCATCACCGCAATAGCAAAGATGAAATGCTTAGACTTGGTATAGTTGAACAAGCTTAAGTATTATTACTGGTAATTGCGATTAATCAGCGCCTATTCTAAGTTAGAACGGTAAACATACTAGGCAAATTTAGGACATTCTTCCTCATGCAAAAGCAATTTTTGGCTACGGGTATTGTTTTGCTATCTTGCTTGTTTCCGTTACGAGCCTTTGCCGCTAGTTTTACAAATATTTACGTTTTTGGTGATAGCTTGTCCGATACGGGCAATTTGTTTAGGGCAACAGGTGGTTTGCTTCCTCCTAGTCGGTTTTATAGCGAGGGACGTGCCTCTAACGATCTTTTGTGGATAGAATATTTGGCAGAAGACGTAGGCGCAACTACAACAAATTATGCTTTTGGCGGTGCAACTACAGGCAACGATAATACATCTATCCCTGGTTTGATTGGACTTGAGCAGCAAATTACTAATTTTCAAGCCACGAATTCTTTTGCCGATCCTGACGCGCTTTATGTAGTTTGGGCGGGTTCCAATGACTATCTTGGTGCAGGAGTTACTGACCCTAGCGTGCCTGTTGGTAATTTGGCAAGTTCTATCGCTACCCTTGCAGATTATGGAGCAGACAATTTTTTAGTAGTTAATTTACCAGACTTAGGGCAGCTTCCCGCCACCAATAATAGTGCTTCTTCTAGCAGCCTTACTACGCTCACCGATGCTCATAATTTGAGTTTAGACACAGAGCTTAATAGTTTGAGCGTAAGTTATGACATCAATATTTACGATCTTGATGCAAATTCATTATTTACAAATGCGATCGCTACTCCCGAATTATTTGGGTTTAAAAATGTAACTAATGCTTGCTTAACCGATCCTAGTTGTCAAAACCCAGACCAATACTTATTTTGGGACAATTTGCATCCCACAACAGCAGCCCACGAACTAATTGGCGACTTAGCTTTAAATCGATTAGATTCTCAACCAATTCCCGAACCTAGTAGCAGACTTGGAATACTAGCGATTAGCGCCTTGGGTGCAGGAATAATAGCTAAACGCAAACATCAAAAAACAAATATCACCCGTTAGTCCTTTGAGCAATAATTTTTTGAACTACGACGAGCTATTTTTGACTATTGAAGAATTGGTAATGCACCATTCGCCGAGCGGTGTGGAAACGCAAATAAATCAGTTATTGCTGCGCCGCTTTGCCGAAATTGGTGTAGAAGTTTGGCAAGACAAAGCAGATAATATTATTGCCAAAATCCCAGGACGAGAAGCTGGTTCTATTGCCATTACTGCTCATAAAGATGAAATAGGTGCGATCGTTAAAACTATAGAAACTGATGGTAAAGTATCTGCCCGTAAGTTAGGTGGCGCTTTTCCTTGGGTTTATGGAGAAGGTGTTGTCGATTTACTGGGAGATAATGCCACCATTAGCGGCATTCTTAGCTTTGGTTCGCGCCACGTCTCCCACGAATCGCCCCAAAAAGCCCAGCAAGAAGATAAAGCTGTACGTTGGGAAGATGCTTGGATTGAAACTAAATGTACCCTAGAGGAATTAGAATTAGCTGGAATACGCCCAGGAACGCGCGTAGTAGTGGGCAAACACCGCAAGCGCCCCATGCGATTAAAAGATTACATTGCTAGTTACACCTTAGATAACAAAGCTTCTGTAGCTATCTTGCTGGCTCTAGCAAAAAACTTAAAGCAACCAGTCTACGATACTTATTTAGTCGCTTCTGCTAAAGAAGAAGTCGGCGCAGTAGGAGCGCTTTATTTTAGCGGACAACAAAAGCTAGATGCGCTAATTGCCTTAGAAATATGCCCTTTAGCACCCGAATACCCCGTTGAATCGGGATCTTCGCCAGTAATTTTGGCTCAAGATGGTTACGGCATTTACGACGAAGGCTTAAACGCTCAGTTGCGTCAAGCTGCCAAACAATTAAATATGCCCGTACAACTAGCGGCAATTAGTGGCTTCGGCAGCGATGGCTCTATTGCGATGAAATTAGGTCACGTTGCTCGGGCTGCGTGTTTGGCATTTCCTACCCAAAATACTCACGGTTTTGAGATTGCCCATTTAGGGGCGATTTCTAAGTGCGCCCATTTACTCCAGGTTTTCTGTGAAACTCCTGAATTTTAGCTAGGGTTCCTATGGCGGCAAAAGCCTTAGCGCTGTAGATGTTGGCGCTTAAAAAAACCGAAGGAGCGGAAATTAAGGCAAATTATCGAGCTATACCCATGTTCAAAATCTTAAATTGATATTAAATTTATTAAAGAAGTAAATCTAATACATTTGTTAGTTTATATTTCTAGCCACCCTCAAAAAGTTGCCTGTTTTCAGTGCTGAAAAAAATTTGCATGCAGGTTTCGCCGCAACCAACCTACTCCGAATCACCGCTTCAACTGTTACTGTTTGTTGACGAACGTCCGAGCGCGCGAAGTCAAGTATCAGAAATTCGCCATTATTTCAAACAGCTACAAGCCGATTACCCGTTCCAGTTGCAAATTATTAATGTCAGCGAGCAGCCTTATTTGGTAGAACATTTTAAACTGGTAGCAACTCCAGCTTTAGTCAAAATTCACCCCTCACCTCAGCAAGTTTTATCGGGTAGCAATCTTGACGCGCAGATAAAAAATTGGTGGTTTCGCTGGCAGCAATCAGTAGAAGCGTACCTAAGAGTAGAACAACTTCCCCAAATTTTAGACCAAGACTATAATATCAACTTAGCCCCATCACCGATTCGTTCTGTGAGTGATTCTGCTGAACTGATAAAACTTACTGACGAAATTTTCCGTTTAAAGCGGGAACAAGAAAAACTTACTGAGCAGTTACAGTTTAAAGATCGAGTAATTGCCATGTTGGCTCACGATTTGCGTAATCCGTTGACGGCGGTATCGATCGCCCTTGAAACTTTAGAAGCCAATTTAGTTCCTCAAGCAAATAAAGTTTCTCGTCTCAAGCCAGAATTAGCCGCCCATTTGTTTAGACAAGCCCGCAGTCAAGCCAAAAATATCGATCGCATGATTTTGGGTCTATTGCAGGTAGCTCGCGGTACGAGCGCTCAATTGCATATTGAACCTGCTAAATTAGATATAAATGCTTTGTGTCAAGAAGTTTTAAGTCATCAGTGCGATCGCGCCTCAGCTAAGTTGCAGACTTTAGAAACCGATTTGCCTAGCGATTTGCCTTACGTTTATGCTGATAGTGAAAGGCTGCGGCAGGTATTAAGCAACTTATTAGATAATGCAATTAAGTACACGCCAGAAAATGGCAATATTCGTTTATCGGTACTACATCGTACCAGTCAAAAAGCTCAAGTTAGCATTTGCGATACTGGTCCTGGGATTCCGCCAGCAGATTGCGATCGCATTTTTGAGGAGCGCGTGCGCCTAAAACGAGATAAAATCCATGAGGGCTATGGAATTGGGCTATCTTTGTGTCAGCGAATTATTCACGCTCACTACGGGCAAATTTGGGTAGATTCGCCACCTACAGGGGGAAGTTGTTTTCACTTTACAGTTCCCATTTATCCTACTTGACGCAAAGCAGCAATAATTTGAAAATTTGCTTCGGGAAACGAAAACTTATCTATCTCCTCTAGGGTCACCCAACAAATTTCATCGCATTCTATTGGTTGCGGTATCCCGTCTGTATATTGGCAGTGATGAACGATTAAAGTAACGTGCAGGTGAGAATAAGTGTGAGAAATTGTGATTAAATGCTGACCAACTTTAATTGCAATTCCTAGTTCTTCCCAAATTTCTCTTTTGATACAATCTTCTACCGTTTCGCCTTGTTCAATTTTACCTCCAGGAAATTCCCAAAGGCCTCCGAGTATACCATCTTGGCGGCGGCGATCGATCAAAATCTGCCCTTGTTTATTCCAAATTATACCCACACCAATAATTTTTTCAGTCATAAATTATAAAAACAAGGGCAAACAAATTTTAGTTTGCCCTTGTTGAAGAATATTAAAAATTAAAATTTGCAAGTTCTATTCAATAATTTCCGAACCTTGCAAGGCTTTGTCAAAAGTCATTCGTTGTTCGGCGTTACGTAAAAAATAGCCGCTAATCATTGCTGAAGCTAAAAGTCTACCTAAATTTTCCCGATTAGTGCTAATAGTAACGTCAAAATGTTCGGAGGGTAAGCCGCCTAACAGCCCAACAATATTACGCTCCATCACTTGAAACACTTCGCCAGAAGTAGGTTTAGATAATTGAGTAATAGTTTCTGGACTCAGAGATTGGACGTAGTGCCATAGCAAATTGCTATTTTCTGATTCGCCGTTAAAAAACTCCGAGACTTGATTGGGTGATTTGCTCACTTGATACCTCCATTTGGTTTTTGCTCCCTTAGCTTAATTTCGTGCTGCGGTTGCCGTCGTTTAGACTGTAAGATTTGTTTATTGTGTAACTAATGTAACAAGGGGCGCTTGGAGTTGAAGTCGATGAAACCGAACTCTTTTTGGGGTAGTTTCGCGCTTTAGCTTGCTAAGTATTGATCCATATCTGCTTTACGTTTGCGGAGTTTGGTTAGTGCTTCGCGCTCAATTTGTCTAACTCGTTCGCGACTAATATTTAAGCGATCGCCTATTTTAGCTAAAGTTAGCGCTTGTCCGTCGGCTAATCCAAAACGCAAGATTAATACTTCTCTTTGCTGGGGTGTCAAATCTGCCATTAATAAGTCTAAGTCTGTAGCCAAAGAAGATTGCATCACAAACTCCTCTGGAGAGGCACCTGTATCTTCAAGCAGTTCTCCAAGTTCGGTATCTTGGTTGTCTCCCACGCGCAAATCTAAAGACAATGGCAAACGCGCTCGTTCTAAATACTCTCTAACTTGTTTAGTAGTTAGTTCCAGTTCCGTTGCCAATTCTCCCGCCGTAGGTGCGCGTCCTAGTTTCTGAGAAAGCTGGCGTTGAGCTTTTTTAATTTTGTTGAGTTTTTCGGTAATGTGAATCGGTAAACGAATGGTTCGCCCTTTTTCGGCGATCGCGCGAGTTATTGCTTGGCGAATCCACCAGTAAGCGTAGGTTGAGAACCTGTAGCCTTTAGTAGGATCAAATTTTTCTACCCCGCGCTGCATCCCAATAGTGCCTTCTTGAATTAAATCTAGTAAGTCTACGTTGCGCTTAATATATTTTTTGGCAACCGATACCACTAAACGCAAATTAGCTTCTACCATCTTGCGCTTGGCAAGTTCTCCGGCGGCGATGATTTTTGTCAGTTCTTCGCTATCTGCTACATCGCTGGCTTTTGCCCATTCTTCTTGGGTTGGTTCTCGTCCATGTTCAGCAAGTAACGCTTCTCTTACCGTTTGTAAGGCGCTCGAACGCTGTACTTGCTTTCCGTATAAAATTTCCTGCTCGTGGGTGAGCAATGGTACGCGACCAATTTCTCTTAAATATGTACGTACTAGGTCGGTGGCAGTCTGAGCGGTCTTCATAACGCTACTTTTTTTATTATTAATGGGCTTGGCAGGAAAACGGGAGCGCTTTATAATTGTTTTTTACAACCTTCTTACAATAAGTAGGATTTATTGTCAACTCCAATTACAAGGGAATTTTTACGGGCTTAGTAAATCTCTAATAGGGGGGAGCGTCAATTATACATTAAGTTACTTTTTTGTTTAGCCTGGATGTTGATTTGGTAACATTAATAATTGTAACATTTATGAAGATTTACGACTACTCTTTTTTAAGTTTTGCCAGAAGGGAGAAGTGAGTTGCTTCTCCCTGGTTAAATTCACCCTTTTAGTAATTAGACTCCCGTCGCAATAATAGGTTGCAAGTAATCTTGTAATGCCTTGACATCTAAAGGTGTACTTTGCATAGACCGAATCGCCGCCGCCGTTGCTTTAGCACCTGCAATGGTTGTAATCATGGGGATTTTGTAAGTTATGGCGGTGCGACGAATTAAACGCGCATCGGTTTGAGCTTCTTCTCCAGAAGGAGTATTAATCACGAGTTGAATGTTGTGGTTTTTCATCGCATCCAAGACGTGGGGGCGACCTTCATGGAGTTTTAGCACTAATTCAACTTGCTTCAACCCATGCTCTAGCAAAACTTTGCGTGTTCCGTCGGTAGCTAAAACGTGAAAGCCTAGCTCGATAAATTCTTTGATGACGGGTACTACTAAAACTTTATCGCGATCGCTCATAGAGACAAAAACTGTCCCTTTTAATGGGAGTACCTGTCCTGCGCCTAATTCGCCTTTAGCAAAAGCCCGACCAAAGTCGCTATCGATGCCCATTACTTCCCCTGTAGAGCGCATCTCTGGGCCTAAAATTGTATCTGTCCCCGGAAACTTATTAAAGGGTAAAACAGCTTCTTTAACGGCAATATGGGTAGGGATAGGTTCCGTTGTAAAGTTAAGTGATTCTAAGGTTTTACCCGACATGATTAAAGAAGCGAGTTTTGCTAAAGGTACGCCGGTAGTTTTTGAAACAAACGGTACAGTCCGAGAAGCGCGGGGATTTGCCTCAATAATATAAACTTGGGGGTTGTAGCTGTGGGCGTTGACAACAGCAAACTGAATATTCATTAACCCGATGACATTTAAGGCTTTAGCTAATTGCGTTGTCCAGGTACGAATTTTGTCTAAAACCGCCGTAGGTAAAGAAATTGCTGGTAAAGAACAAGCCGAATCGCCAGAATGGATTCCTGCTTGTTCGATATGTTCCATAATGCCGCCAATTACAACTTTTCCTGTATGGTCTGCGATCGCATCTACATCTACTTCTATGGCATTTTCTAAGAACTTATCGATTAAAATCGGATGGTCGGGTTCTACTTGTACCGCGTAAACCATGTAGCGCTCTAAGTCTGCGTCTGAGTAAACAATTTCCATGGCGCGTCCTCCCAAAACGTAGCTAGGACGTACAACTACTGGATAACCAATTTTTCCAGCAACAATTAAAGCATCATCATAATTACGGGCGATTCCATTGGGTGGTTGAGCAATATTTAGCTTGTTAAGAATCTTCTCAAACCGTTCCCGATCTTCGGCAGTATCGATAGAGTCGGGGGAAGTTCCCCAAATTTTAGTTTTAGATAAGGTGTCAGCATTTGCAGCTAAATATCTTTGCAATGGTATCGCCAGTTTTAATGGTGTCTGACCGCCAAATTGGACAATTATTCCGATCGGGTTCTCTGCTTCAATGACATTTAGTACATCTTCTTTAGTGAGTGGCTCAAAATATAAGCGATCGCTGGTATCGTAATCTGTTGATACAGTTTCGGGATTGGAATTGACCATAATTGTTTCAAATCCCGCCGCTTTGAGGGCGTAACTAGCATGACAACAACAGTAATCAAACTCAATTCCTTGTCCTATACGGTTAGGACCTCCGCCTAAAATCATTACTTTTTGCCTATCTGAAGGTCTAATTTCCGATTCTTCTTCGTAGGTGGAGTAATAATAAGGAGTAAAAGCTTCAAATTCGGCGGCGCAAGTATCTACAGTTTTATAAACGGGAATAACGCCTAGCTGCTTGCGATAGATTCTAACTTCGTCTTCAGTGGTTTTGGTGGCAAAAGCTATTTGGCGATCGCTAAATCCTTCTCGTTTGACATTATACATTTGCTCCTTAGTCAATTGATTTAACGGTGTTTTTTTAATAAACTTCTCCGTTTCAATCAAAATCTGCATCTTGTCCAAAAACCAAGGATCGATACCTGTTAGTTCGTAAATTTCTTGTACAGACATTCCTAAAAGCATTGCTTGACGCACCGCAAAAATCCGCTCTGGGTTAGGAGTCCGCAATTGTGGGCGAATATGCTCCCCACTAGGCAATTTTTCTTTAATATCGCAACCCCAACCAGCGCGTCCGGTTTCCAAACTCCGCAAAGCTTTTTGAAAAGACTCGTTAAAGGTGCGTCCAATAGCCATTGCTTCCCCTACGGACTTCATTTGCGTAGTTAGGACGGGTTCAGAACCGGGGAATTTTTCAAAAGCAAACCGGGGAATTTTTGTAACTACATAGTCAATAGTTGGTTCAAAAGATGCGGGAGTTTTTTTAGTAATATCGTTACTAATTTCGTCTAAGGTATAGCCTACCGCCAACTTTGCCGCAAACTTAGCAATGGGAAAGCCTGTAGCTTTAGAAGCCAGCGCCGAAGAACGAGAGACGCGGGGGTTCATTTCAATGACAATCATGTCGCCATTAACTGGGTTAATTGCAAATTGAATGTTAGAGCCGCCCGTTTCTACGCCAATTTCGCGGATAATTTTAATTGCCGCATCGCGCAAGCGCTGATACTCTTTATCTGTAAGGGTTTGCGCCGGAGCAACCGTTATCGAGTCTCCGGTATGAATGCCCATCGGGTCGAGGTTTTCAATTGAGCAGATAATCACAACGTTATCGGCTAAATCGCGCATTACTTCTAGTTCGTACTCTTTCCAACCAAGCAAAGACTTATCAATCAAAATTTGCGAAACAGGACTTGCATCAATCCCTACTTGCGCCATTTCTTCAAATTCTTCTTGGTTGTAGGCAATCCCACCACCACTACCACCCATTGTGAAGGCTGGACGAATAATTAAGGGATAAGAACCAATAGTACGAGCTACGGCTTTTGATTCTTCTACCGTTGAAGCTGTACCGCAAGGACACATTGCTACCCCAATGCGATCCATTGCTTCTTTAAATAACTGGCGGTCTTCAGCTTTTTCAATAGCTGGCAATTTTGCGCCGATTAACTCTACTTCGTACTTTTCCAACGCGCCACTTTTTGCCAAAGACACAGCTATATTGAGAGCCGTTTGTCCGCCCATTGTTGGCAATAAAGCATCGGGACGTTCTTTTGCAATTACATTTTCGACTAATTCCGGTGTTAGTGGCTCAATATAAGTGCGATCGGCGGTTTCCGGGTCGGTCATAATGGTGGCAGGATTGGAATTGACAAGTACCACCTCATAACCTTCTTCTCGTAATGCCTTACAAGCTTGAGTCCCGGAATAGTCAAACTCACAAGCTTGTCCAATCACGATTGGTCCAGAGCCAAGCAGTAAAATTTTATGGAGGTCGTCACGACGGGGCATAGTAGTTAATTCGGATTACGAATAGGCAAATCCTGACTATTCTAAGCGTCTATTGTAATTCTCGTTGCTATTTATTTATCATTTTTCTAAAAAAGTATAGTTAGAACCTCTATTTACTTGATTAAGCGGTAGTTTAACTTCCGCCGTTTCTTGGCCAACATACTACTGTCGCTTTATACGTATGAATTTTTCGCGTTTTGACCATCTGCAACGGTTAGAGATAGATAAACATCATTATTTGCCCGATTATAGATGGTTTTGGAGGATAAATATTTAGTATAAAAAGTCTTGAATAAATGACCTAAAAAACTAGGGAGGAGCATTTCGTCCCGTATATTTTGCAGCGCAACTAAAAAAGAGCGATCGCACTCTCGTTAAATACCCGTAGTGCGATCGTTCTCCTAAATTTATTTAGGCAAATTTCTATTTGGTAGCGGCAGGGCGCACTTTATAAAGTGCGCCCTTCTAGCTAATTTTTACCATTGCTCATAAAACCCAAGGTGAGGCTGTCATGGGCTAAAAAGTGGGCTAAGTGATAAGCTCTTTCTTCAGTTTTGAGGAGGATTGTCTCATACAAGTAACGGGTAGCGCGATCTCCTAAACTCTCGGCTTGGTTAGCTTGGCGGCGAATCAAATTAATCATTGCTTGCTCGGCAACTAAATTGTGTTCTACCATTGCTCTACAGTTGAAAACTCCGTCGGCTTCTGGCTCGAAGCAACATAGTTGAGCTAATTTATTAAAACTTGCGGCGGGTACGCCACCAATGCCATCTAAACGTTCGCCGATATCGTGGACGTGACTTTGTACTTGTTCGTAGCTTTCGCCAAAAAATTGATGCAGCATATAAAATTCTGCACCTTCAACTACAAAATGATGCTTTTGGTATTGCAAGTAGAGCGCTTGAAAACTTGCTAAAGCTACATTTAATCCTTCACAAACTGGTTCTGTGACGCTACGCTCTAGCATCACTGGATTGTCATATACCTGACCAAAGTTGCGTAGTTGGGTTTGAGCTTCTGACATAGTTATCCTCTCTTATGGGCAGCGTTCAAAGTTCTGACTGCTCAGATTAATACTTACCAGTTTAAGCCTTCCTAAGAGCGATCGCGCTGTCTTCACTAATACAACTAAAACTTATTCACAAAATCTTGACTTGATCTTTATGAGAATTATTTGCAATTAGTGTATGCTACTAAAAAGTAGCTAAACTACTATATTTGTAATTTGCTACAAAATGGTCTTTCATCTTTGGAGATAATTGTCAGTGAAGTCGCCCAGTTGTCAAGCCGCAAGCGTAATGGTGGAAGTGAGTTGGGGAGATAGGTGGTATGTTTACGAGCGCCTACAGCAACTAGCTATTCCTTGTTCCTGTGCAATCGATCAACCGCTACAAGTGCAAATTACTAGCATTTCAGCAGCCATTCAACTTTGGAGTATTTCTAGGCAATTAAATACTTCAAGACAAGAATTGGTGAAATGGCTAGAGAAGTGCTTGTAGTAGCTTCTAAGATTCTTGCTTGTAATTAAAGATGAAAAATAAAATCATGAGTAAAAAAGTAACGACTTTTAACATTGAAGGGCGATTTCTGGGTTTTGAATTTGAAGACCATAAACCAAAAAAGCTCATAGTTGCAACGTCTCAAGGCGAGCAGACAATCAAGCTGGCTAAGGCTTTGCGGTATAGTTTTCAGTTACGTTTGATACCTGGCGATTGGTTGCAAATTTCTGGAGAACAGGAGTTTGATAGCAAAGGCAAGCTGAAGTTGAAAGCAGAACAAGTTATCCCAAGTACGGTTAGTCAAGAACTAGCAATTTTACCCGTTCTAACCGATAAGAATAAAGCAAGTATATTAGTTTGTCAAAAGTCTAGCTGCATGAAACGAGGCGGTAAAGAGGCTTGTCAGGCTATGCAAACGGCATTAAAAATTCGCGGTTTATCTGAGCAAGTGAGTATCAAAGGTACGGGATGTTTAAAAGACTGCAAAGCAGGCCCGAATATAGTGATGATGCCAGATAAAAAGCGTTATACAAAAGTCCAAGCATCTCAAATTCTAGCCCTAATTGATAAGCATTTTGGCGAAAAAGAATTAGATATTACTGAGCCTCTAGTTAAAGCTCATTGAGAAACACAGCTATTACTAAACTTTAGAATTAGAAAGTAGATCGCAATTGATTGGCAATAATAAAGCTCTAGCATGACCAGAGCTTTATTGCAATTTACATCATTGGTTCAAATAAACCGATTAAAGTGCCATCAGGATCGCGTAGATAAACGGTTTTGAGGGCGTAGTAGGGGTTGTTTAATGGTTCGGTAACGAAGTTAGCGCCCTTTACTTTCAGGCGGTGATACGCTTCGTCTACATTGGCAATGGTGAAGATTAGGGAAACTTTATCTTGACATTCTACAGTCACGGGAGGGCGATCGCTGCCAATCATTTCTGCCATTTCTTGCCGCCGAAATAGCGATAACTTCATCCCTGGCGTGCTAAACTCGGCATAACCATCTTCTAAAGCCTCCATAGCTACCATAAATTCCATCACATCTCGGTAGAACTCAAAGCAAGCTTTCAAGTCAGCTACTAATAACCGCGTGTGAGAAGTTTTTATATCCATAAAATGCTCCAATAATTTCCGGCTTACAAACAAGTGCAGTATCTAAATACAACTAAAGTAGCTAAAGCAAAAGCTATCCCTGCATAGAATACGCTATTAATTCCACCGATACCATAGGCTATACCCATTAGTAACGGCCCTAAAGTTTGTCCCAATCCAAAAAATGTACCGTTAACAGATATAACTGTAGCTAGATACTCTTTGGGCGCTAAAGTGGCTAAAAGCGTTTGAATACTCGGAAAACCAATGCCTAAACCAATTCCAAAAATTGTAGTGGGAATTAGCAGCAACCACAAAGACGATACAAAAGGGACGATCGCTAAAGCTACAGCATAAAATACAAAAGAAGCTCGAATTAGAGTTGTTGGCGGAAAACGTCTGGCTAAATTGCCAAGTTGAGAAGAAGTAAATGCGATCGCTACAGAAACACTAGACAAAAACAACCCAATTGTAAAAGGTTCTGCACCAAACTTGTCAGCAATTAAACTCGGCAAATAAGTGACGTAAGCGCCATATAAAAGCACAAAATTAGCCGCACTAGCAATAAATAAGCCAAATAGTTGCCGATTTTTGATAGTTTTTAAAGCATTTTGCAAATATACCTTAAGGTTTCTTTGTCCTTGAGGTTCGGGGTTTTTGAGTCCAAATAGAACTAATAACCCTACGGGAATAGCAACTATAGGCAACATAAAGGGAAAATACCACCCCATAGTTGCCAGTGCGCCGCCAATGGTGGGATAAAGTGCTGTACCAATGCTGCTGACACTAGCGTTGTAACCCATAGCTGTAACGCGATTGTCGCCTGTATACAAGTCGCCAACTAAAGTAACGCTAAGAGAAAGTAAAGATGCTGCGCCAACTCCTTGTAAGAAACGCAAGCCAAGCAATAAATTAAAATCGCGGACAAAGGCGCAGCTAAATCCGGCGATACCAAATAATATTAAGGAAGGGACAAGAATCTTTTTTCTGCCAATGCGATCGGCAAAAACGCCAATAATTGGTCCTAGTATTAGAGTAGGAAACGTAAAGACTGTAATTAGCAAGCCAACCCTTTCTACAGGCACATTTAACGCTTCTCTTAACCTGGGAAACGTTGGCGTTACGCTGGCGACTCCGAGAATGGCAATAAGAGAAATTGTAAAAATAATTAACAAGTTTGGATCTTGAAATAAATTTTTATCTGCTCTATGTTTGTCAGTTTTGATTAAATTCACAAGATTCCTGTAAGTGCGATCGCTGCTTTTACCTTAAGTGTGAAGTAATTGCGATGATTTTTCACTCTGTAGGTTCAGTGTAGACTACCTCGTATAGGTGAAATTGGTTTTCAGCGATACCTTGCCAATACTCGCTTAGTGGTTTGTATTTGGAATCTTTAAGCAATTCTTCAAAATCTGCAAAGCTGCGCCACTGACCGTAATTTACCGTATGTACGCCATCAAGCGATCGGTGGAAATTTGCAGATAATAATCCTGGATTTTGCAATCCTACTCCTACAAATTCTTTTTCTAACTCTACTAAATGGCTCTGATTTTCTGGTGCTACTCGAAACTCTGCTAAATGAATTAAACCACCTTTAGCAATTGTAAGATTGGCATCGTCAGGCTTAGATACTGCTACTTCGTAAAGGTGCGACTCTTGAAGTTGAAACTTTGAGAGCTTGTTACCTTTTGCGTGGACTTCGGCATTTTGAATAAAAGCTTGATAGTCTGCTTGAGTTTTCCACTGAGCGTAATTCATTACCCGCAAGCCATTGATGCTTTTATGAATGCTGGATGATACAAAACCTGTTTGGTGCTTAACAGTAGTTTCAAGAAACTCAATAATGGTATCTACTAATTCTTGCTGCTTTTCTGGTTCAACGGCAAAAATAATGATTGCAGTGATGACATCGTTGCTTTTAGCGACCGCAGGCATCTATAACTACCTCAAGACTGTTACTTACTTATTTATAAACTTTGACGATAGGTTTGTCAGTTGTCCAAACAAAATTAGCGGTAAATACTGAAAGCGTTGTAGAAGGTCAAAATCGCTTGCAAATTGCAGATGTTTATGAGTTTGAATCTGGATACTTTGGTACATCGCCGCAGTTTGTTTGTGCCTATTGCAGATAGCAGTAGCTCGACAACGACCAATAATTTAGGACAAAGTGGACGGTAAAGGCTGCTTCTGCTCTACTTTATAGTTGCGCTGTTTGATTAACTGCTGAATCTCTTTAACTCGCCTACTTGGTGCGGGATGAGTTGCTAAAAAATCTATATCTAACTGTTGTTTTTGACTCATTCTCGCAAAAAAATCCGTTGCTCCGGCGACATGACCGTAAGTTTTTTGTAATAAGGTTAAACCAACTTCATCAGCTTGACTTTCTTGAGATTGAGAGTATTGAGCGTTGCTAATTGTTTCAATGCCAGAGACAGCTATAGAGCCAATGGAGCCGATATCGCCAATAATAGAAGCGATCGCAATCTGCACCACCACCGCCCGTCCTAAGCTACGTAAATGATCTCTATTGGCAAAATGTCCTAATTCATGTCCCAGCACCATCATTAATTCATTTTCTGATTGCGCCTGTTTTACTAAGCCAGAATAAATAATAATGCGATCGCCCGGAACTGCCAAAGCATTAACGGTATCTTTAGGAATGTACAGCACTTTATAATCTCTATTCTGGCGCTGTGAGGGCAACTGTGCCTCTAATCGGTCTAATAGGTCATTGAGAGTATTTTGGGCGGGTGATGGCATTGCTAGGCGTTCGTAGACAGGAACTATTACCGCCCCCAATTGTTGTTCGACACTGTAGGGAATTAGCCAGACTATGCTACTTGCAATCCAACCAATCAACCAAATAACCCCGATAGTAAAGGCGGCAAAAATGCCCAAAAGAATTAGTAGCTGACGATTGCTAGGAGGTTGATTGCGATTTCTATAATTTACTGATGACATTGGGATAATTTTTCTAACCTTTCGTAGGACGGAAGGGATTTAAGAAGTTAATCAAACTATAAAGATTGCGAGATTGTACCCATAATCGCCCTTGTCCGCGAAAACGACATACTAAACCTTCACCGCCTAAAATTCCCGTCCTTAAACCTCTAAAAGATAAGCCACCTAAAGCCTCAACGCTGTAATTTAAAGTATCTTCAAACGCCACAATGTAACCCGTATCGACTATATAATTGCCAGCGACGGGAATTTCGACAATTGCGCCGTAGGAGCTAAACCACACATCACCTCGTCCAGTGGTTTTAATTAAAAATAAGGCTTCTCCACTAAAGAAACCTTTAAAACCTTGAAACTTACTATCAATTTCTACGGTAGTGCTAGAAGCAATAAACCCCGAAGATTGAATCATCAACCCCGTTGTACCGTTGAGGTAGTAATGCTGAATATCTCCCGGAACTCCTGGAGATATATACAAATCTCCTGCTTTGCCAACGGCGGTAAATTCGCTAATAAATAACGATTCACCTCCCAACATTCGCCCCAACCCCTTCATCAGTCCGCCTTGTACCTTAGATTTCATATTTATCCAGGTATCCATAGCCGCCATTCCCCCCGCTTCTACAAATACGGTTTGATTTGGTTGCAAGCTTAAGCGCAGGGAAGCATAAGCTGGAGCATGAGTAATTTCGTAAGCAATTTCATTATCTTTAACGGGCATTTTATCTAACTCCTAAAATTAAATATTTTTGTTTTATCTGGGCGGCAATTTAGAGCCGACAGTGCTACCAAAAGCTCCAGCATTATGACTTTGACAATAAATTTTTCCGTGTCCTTTAAATCTACAAACTAAGCCTTCTCCACCCAAAAAAGCCCCTACCCAGCTAGAACCCGCTTTAGTAATTTCAAAGGTTAAGTTTTTTTCAAAAGCAACAATATGTCCCGTGTCAACAATGTATTCTCCATCGATATCTATTTCATAAATTGCGCCAAAAGAACTAAGAATAACGTAACCATTACCAGTAATATTTAGCCAAAAAACTGATTCGCCAGAAAATACCGATTTTAAGCCTTGAAACCCTAGGTCAATATCAACGTTTGATTCACTTGCTAAGTAAGAAGTTGATTGAACAACTAACCCCATTCCGAGGACTTTGTACAGTAAAATATCACCCATAAATTTAGGCGCAAGAAAGACCTCGCCACCAGATTTGGGAGAACGAAACACGCTCAAAAACAGCGATTCTCCTGCCACTAAGCGCTTGAGTCCGCCCAAAATTCCGCCCCCTTTACCTTGCCGTAAAGTGGTACTAGCATTGATATAACCGCTCATGGCAATCATACACCCAGCTTCGGCTACTAATTCTTCGCCAGATTCTAGAGTTACTTTAGCGATCGCGCTATCTGGTTGCTGTAAAATTTCTACATTCATATTCTTAAATCCATTAATATTTTTACTAGCGAAGTTTTGGACGTAAATATCTCACCAACCCATCGACGCTACGAGATTGCAAATATATGTCCCCGTTGCCAGTAAGTTTATTTACTATTCCTTCACCGGACGTAACTGAGCCTACTAAGCCACCAGCTAATTTGATACTCTGCTTAATTTGCGGTTCGTAGGCAACTAAATGACCGCTATCAACTATAAACTCGTTAGTAATGCGTTTTTTGGTAATTCCACCATAAGCACCAAAAAAAATTCTGCCTTTACCGCTTAGTCTCAGTTTAAAAAGCCCTTCTCCGGCAAAAAAACTAGCAAATCCCGCCCATTGTACTCCCATCTTTATCCCCGGAGTATGAGCAATATAAGCTCCCGGTTGAAAACAAATTTCGCTATTATCTAAATCAATTCTGTCAATATCGCCAATAGTAGATTGAGTTAGAGTTAGTTTTAGTGGATCTTTAGTTTGATTAGTAAAAACATTCACAAACAAAGACTCACCACCAAAAAACTTTTTTATTAGTCCTGGTATAAGTCCGCCAGAAAACTCCGTTCGCATCGCTAATTGAGCATCCATGCTAGTCATTGCCCCAGCTTCCGCCGTTATGGTTTCACCAGGGTTAAGGGTCAGAAAAATCGTCGCAAATGCTGGCTTGTAGCGAATCTCAGTTTTCACTAGCTAATCTACTCCTTTAGGGGGACGCATATAATATGCGCTAGAAATAGCGTGATGTCCAGTTTTCTTAAAAAAAATATCAATTTTTGGTTGCTATCTGTTAGAAAGGTTAATCTATAGCAACTTCACTTTAAGAAATTAAAATTTTTATATTAAGGTGCTAGATATTTTTGAAACCTGGGTAGGTCTTGGGCAGGGGTAGAAATACTCAACAACTATTTGGTTTACTTTTGACAAGTCAAATTGTATCTACCTCTATCTTGAGTTAGGTTTTTTACCTCTATCTCTAGTGGGTTTAATAGTTGTTTCAGTCTTTGTTAATCTTCGATAAAAGTTGTCATCTTAGACATTTTTTAGGTAAAAATTTTAACGCAGTACGACTATTTCAAATTAGTTGAAATATTCCTGATGTTAGCTAATTAAGCAGAGGTTACTATGACATTTACTGAAACTAACGATCCAAATATTAAACAGGCTGTACAATCATTTCAAAGCTTGGAAGTAGACGACCAACTAGCTTTGTTCTACTTCATTTACAAAGAAATGGGTAACTCAATTACTCCGGCTGCACCTGGTGCTAGTACCGCAGGAACAGATATTGCTGAAGGCTTATTTAATCAAGTAAAAGAAAAGTCTCACGAGGAGCAATTACAACTACAACGCGACTTAATCAACAACGCAGACAACGAATATACCCGGATGTACGGGTCAATGAGCGAAACTACAAAATTGCTATTTTGGTACAGATTATCGCAAGGAATGGATGACGGCACAATTATTCCGATGCCTTCAGGCTACAAAATCTCCTCTCAAGCTGAAGAATTGTTTGAAAAAATCAAGGGCATGGAATTTCAGCAACAAATTACTTTATTCCGCGATTATGTAGGGCCGATGGGTGCGGAAGCAAAAGCTGGTTCGGATATCTAGTTTAGATAATTAAATAGTAGCTAAATCGCGATCGCTACTATTAATTATGTTGTCAGGCTAAGGTAGTTATTTTTAGCTTGGCAAATCGATAAATGTTGTTAATTTCTAAGTGTTAATTATGACCTCTGCACAACCTGAAGCTATTAAGCAATCTGTAATAGGATTTCGTAGTTTGAAAATGGAAGATCGCCTAGCAGCAATGGCGCTAATCTATAAACATATTGCTGGACAAATTCCTGCAAATGCAGTCAACAATTCAGCAAAAGCAAGTGGGCTTGTAACTAAAGTTGGACAGCTATCGCCCGAATTGCAAACCCAAGCTCTGCGCGATATGCTAGATGCCCAAAGACAAGATGGTGATGAAGTTGCATTAGATCCAAATCCTAGTAAAGCCCTAGCTGAACTTGTAACTGGAAGCAATGAAACGATCCCAATCGATGAATATAGTTCGCTAGCAACTGAAGACAAACTCGCTTTTTGGTATCAAATGGGTAAAAGTGCCGAGAGCAGCCTTAGTGACATCACTCCCTCATCGGAAGTTACTGAATTTATAGGTTCTCTCCAATCTCTAAGTGCGGACGATCGCGTAGCTTTTATAAGTAAAGCACTTTAACTTGTCAAGCTGGTAAAAGCCTCTATTCTAAAGTTATAGAGGTATAGCCATGCTAGGTATTTCAATGATGCTGTTGTGGAGCGGCGGGGTTATGCTCGCCGCTATTGCTGTAATTGTATTTGTTTTGTACTTTCGAGGAACATTTTGCGATCGCATTGAATACAAATTAATCAATGTTCCAACTCCCGAAGATCCCCGTTTTCCCCTAGCTTTAGCAACTCTATCAAACTCTGTGTTTACAACGGGCAGATGTACAGAGCATTGGGTTGAAGCTGAAAACATTTATGCTGCTAGGATTGCCGCCATTAAGGAAGCAAAACACAGCATCCATTTTGAAACCTTTTTCATGACTCCAGGGCGACGGGCGAATGATTTTGCCGATGCAAT
This sequence comes from Chroococcus sp. CMT-3BRIN-NPC107, assembly GCA_019359635.1. Taxonomy (GTDB): domain Bacteria; phylum Cyanobacteriota; class Cyanobacteriia; order Cyanobacteriales; family Chroococcidiopsidaceae; genus Aliterella. The sequence goes on along the minus strand of JAHHGY010000029.1, from coordinate 7,743 downwards.
CTGCGATCGCGCCTCTGATGGAGTTGAAGTATTAATGATTATCGATCATCACGGCTCAAACAAGCTATCCAAACGTTACTGGAAAAGATTAAAAGCTTGTGGAATAGATATCCGTTTTTTCAATAAATTTAATTGGAAAGCACCGATTGATTATTTTGCCCGTACTCATTGGAAGCTGCTGGTAATTGACGGCAAAAAAGCTTTAATTGGTGGCGCTGGGGTTTCAGATTTTTGGGATGGAATAGATAACATTAAAGACACTGGGGCTTGGTACGATTTTGAAATGAGTTTTACCGGAGAAGTCGTAGCTGCCTTACAAGGTATGTTTATGCAGCATTGAACTTATGTTCATGGCACGGCGGATCTAAATATAACAGCATTTAATCCCCAACCTACAGGCGATTCGCTAATTATGGTAACGGCGGGTGACGATCCTTCTTATCGTTCTTCGTCAGTAAAAGCTTTATTTTTAACCAGTATTCACGCCGCCAAAAAAAGAATTTGGATATCTAGCCCTTACTTTTTGCCTGATGGTAATTTGAGAGCATCTTTGATTATTGCTAAAAAAAAGGGGGTAGAAGTTCGCATTTTAACTAATGGATCTCAATGCGATAAAAAATTTGTTTATTACGCCTCTTGCGAACTATATGGCGATTTATTAGCCGCCGGAATTGAAATTAACGAATATCAACCCAGTATGATGCACGCTAAAGCATTGCTACTTGATGATTGTTGGATTAGTACGGGAAGCGCAAATTTCGACCCGCGTAGCTTCTTCCATAATGACGAGCTTGATATCTCCACCGCTCAACTTGAACTTGTAAAACATATCGAAAACCTTTTTATTACAGGGTTTTCTAGGTGCAAGCAAATAAATAGTAATGCTTGGCGTAAGCGAGAACTTTGGAAACGAGTGTTGGGGCGCGTCGTATTATTTTTTCAATCGCAGTTGTAATCTATTAATGTTAAAATCCTGCCTGAGAAACCTAGGGGGAAATGGATGCCAGTAGCTACACAGGGAATCAAATTTGGTACAGATGGCTGGCGGGGAATAATTGGCGATGATTTTACCTTCGATCGTCTAACTCTAGTTGCGCCGATCGCTGCAAAAGTATTATCGCAGACTTACGGGGCTACCGCAGCCAATAACATAATTATTGTGGGCTACGATCGCCGCTTTATGGCAGAAACTTTTGCCCAAAAAACCGCCGATGCAGTTGTCGCCGCAGGTTTTGACGTGCTGCTTGCTGGGGGCTATGCCTCAACTCCGGCTTTTAGCTGGGCAGTTAAGCATTACAACGCTTTGGGCGCGTTAGTTATTACAGCAAGTCACAATCCTGGTAGCTATTTGGGGTTAAAAGTTAAAGGTGCTTTTGGGGGTTCTGTGCCGCCCGAAGTTACCGAGCAAATTGAAGCATTATTATCTACCGAACAATCTCCCCCAGCTAAACCTGGTACGCTACAAACCTTTGAGCCTTGGGCTAATTATTGCCAGACTTTGAGCAAAAAAGTAAATATAAACCAAATCCGAAGTAGTATTACTTCCGGTAAATTAGCCGTGTTTGTGGATGTAATGCACGGTGCAGCCACCGGAGGGATGGCGCAGATATTGGGCGTACCTGTACAAGAAATAAATGCAAATCGGGATCCGTTATTTGGTGGTGGTGCGCCGGAACCATTACCCCGTTATCTATCTAAGTTATTTCGCACGATGCGGAGTCATAATCGTACCAAAGCTTTTGATAGTATTTCTGTAGGCTTTGTATTTGATGGAGATGGCGATCGCATTGCTGCTGTTGACGGGCAAGGTAATTTTCTTTCTTCCCAAGTTTTGATTCCAATTTTAATTCAACACCTAGCCGCCAAACGCGGCTTAACGGGAGAAATTGTCAGAACAGTTAGCGGATCTGACTTAATTTCTCGCGTTGCCCAGATGTACAAATTGCCAGTTTATGAAACTCCTGTAGGTTACAAGTATATTGCCGATCGAATGCTAGTAAGTAACGTATTGCTAGGCGGAGAAGAATCGGGCGGAATTGGCTACGCCGACTACATTCCCGAACGGGATGGCTTATTGTCGGCTTTGTATCTGCTAGAAGCGATTTCTGTTGCTCAAATGGACTTAAGCGAACTTTACAAGGGCTTGCAAGCTAGTACAGACTTCCATTCTGTCTACGATCGAATGGATTTACCTTTAGCGAGTATGGACGTTCGCAGTCGGCTATTAAACCAACTGCAAACCCAGCCTTTAAAAGAGATTGCAGGTAAAACAGTGGTTGATTGTCTCAGCATTGACGGCTACAAGTTTCGTTTAGCTGATAATAGTTGGCTAATGATTCGCTTTAGCGGTACAGAACCCGTTTTACGCTTGTATTGCGAAGCACCGACAATTCAAGAAGTGCATAAAACCCTGGCATGGGCAAAAGCGTGGGCAGAGTAGGAATAATATGGGAAAAATACTTGTAGTCGCTACGGGAAACCCCGGTAAGTTGCAAGAAATGCAAGCTTATTTGACGGGTGAGAATTGGGAATTGCAACTAAAGCCCGATGAACTAGAAATTGCCGAAACGGGGACAACTTTTGCTGAAAATGCTTGCCTCAAAGCTTCCCAAATTGCCAAAGCTACCGAAAACTGGGCAATTTCTGATGATTCTGGTTTAGAAGTTGCGGCTCTAAATGGCGCTCCGGGCATCTATTCGGCGCGTTATGGTAAAGATGATAGAAGTCGCATTTCTCGCTTGTTAACTGAGTTAGGAGACACCCCAAACAGGCAAGCGCAGTTTGTTTGTGCAATTGCGATCGCGCGTCCTAGTGGGGAAATAGCTTTGCAATCGGTGGGTATTTGTCAAGGTGAAATTCTTTACCATCCTCAAGGGACGGGCGGTTTTGGCTACGATCCAGTTTTTTACGTGCCAACTTATCAAAAAACCTTTGCCCAGATGCCAAAAAAAGTAAAGCACGAAATTAGCCATCGCGGGAAGGCATTTCAGGCATTACTTCCCCAGTTGCACGATTTAGACTAGGGGCGCAAGGCTTGCGCCCGCTAATTTCATCATACGGCTTCTAAATTCTTTTCCCCTGTGCGAATACGAATTACTTGTTCTACAGACGAGATGAAGATTTTGCCATCGCCGATTTCTCCAGTTCTTGCCGCCGCAATTACTTTATCGACTACCATATCTACTTGACTATCTTCAACGACAATTTCTACTTTCAGTTTTTGCAAAAACTCAACGGTGTATTCCGAACCTCGATAGCGTTCGGTTTGTCCTTTTTGTCGTCCAAAACCGCGAACTTCTGAAACTGTCATGCCAACAATTCCAGCGTTTACTAGCGCTATTTTTACTTCATCTAGTTTAAATGGTCGGATAATGGCTTCAACCTTTTTCAATTTCTTCACTCCTTACTGCATTTAGCACTTTATTTAGAGAGTTTACCAATTATTTCCATTGGTACAATACTAGATTGTTGCTCTAACTCAAATCAGTTTTAAATTAAACGTGCAAGTCAACCAGCGCGTTCAATATCCAAAGACTTGAATATCATTCAACCGTACAAGTAATGCGTAGCAACTAATACAATTTGTTTAAAGTTATCGACTACGAACCAATGGACGCATCATAAAATATCCTGCGCCAAAAGCTGTCACCATAATTAATACAATAGCGATCGCCAGCGACCAACTGCTAATTTCCCCAACTCTTTGCGAAGATTGGCGACGATAGCGCCCTTGTTCTTGTTCGGCAATTTGAGGAGCAGGAAATTTAGCTGATTTGGGCAATAATGGTAACGTGCCTTCCTTTGATGACGGCAAATTATGATTAGCTACGCGCGTATCCGTAAAAGAACCATAAGCAGATTCTGCCCCCTTATTTGCTTGTCGCCAGTACAAAACTAACTCTGTAGCTTTTTCTAATTCTTGTTGCAATTGTTGGTTTTGAGCATTTAAAGCTTCAGACAACGCTTTAGCACTTTGCAATTCTGCTACTAATTCCTTGTACACCGACATAGGTACAGAGGGGGCGTAGGTGACAGGAGGGTTAGATAAATTTCGATCTGAATTAGGGTGCGATCGCATGAGCAAATTTAAAAAGTTGGTAGGCAAATTTTAGCTAAACTTATAATTAGCTACAGCTAGTCTTTAAGACTATGCCCAACGATACTGGAAATTAAAGCAATTTCAACGCTTTTTTCTAAAAATCTACAAAGTTTAAAACTTTACTCGCGATTTTCACCGCAAAAAGCATAAAAGTGTCCTACTGGGCCTTGTCCTTTACCGATATTTAAAGAATGTTGCAAAGCATTGGTAACATAACTTTTTGCTTTTTTTACCGCAGCGAATAAATCTCGATCTAAAGCTAAATTAGCGGCGATCGCTGCTGCCAACGTACATCCTGTACCATGAGTATTATTTGTTTCTACTACGGTGGTGCTTAACGTCTCCATCTGTCGCCCGTCAAACCATACATCAACGCCGCGCAAGTCGCCTTTCATGCCTCCGCCTTTGACTAACACCGCTTTTGCACCTTGCTTGTAGATGCTTCTAGCGGCATTTTGCATAGCTTCTAAACTAGAAATTTCTAAACCTGTTAGTATTTGGGCTTCGTAGCAGTTAGGCGTGACTACAATCGCTTGGGGAATTAAAAGATCGCGCATACACAACTTCGCACGATCATCAATTAATTGCGCCCCAGTACGCGACACCATGACTGGATCGACTACCAAGTTAGCAATTTTTAAGTTCTTTACTTCCTCGGCAACGGCAGTAATAATTTCTTGATTTAATAGCATTCCAGTTTTTGCCGCCTGCACGCCAATATCTTCTACTACAGCCTGCATCTGCGCTACTACCGATTCTGCAGGCAACGCATCTACTCGCGTTACTCCTAAAGTATTTTGCGCGGTGATACAAGTTAAAGCGCTAGTTCCATGAACGCAGTGAAAAGCAAAAGTGCGTAAATCGGCTTGAATTCCTGCACCGCCACCACTATCTGAGCCTGCAATTGTTAAAGCGACTTTTACCACAAATTTTTAGTTAAATACTTAATACTTTTTCGCGCTGCTTTTGGTAAACTTTGGGCAATCCCCACCAAGGCACATCTGGGTATTCATGGTGTTCGTAATGATAGCCAAAATGGTAACAAGTGATAAACGATAGCCAAGTCGGTAGGGGATTAGTTTGGGCGCAATGAATGTTTTTATATCCTGCCTCTGGCTCTTTATGAGGTGTAAATGTTCCAAAATAAAATAGCTGTACAGAGCTTAAAATCGAAGGAATAACCCAAAATAAAGTTAAGTTTTTTTCAGGAATATGTAATGTAAAAAGAATGACATTGTATAAAGTCATTAATGATAGTAACCGCGTCCAACTCCAATAGCGCAGCATAAAATATAAATACCAAGCAAAAAAGTTTTTGTGTTTGCTATTGTGAAAATCTGGATCTAATTCACTAGCAGGGTTGTGATGATGAAGCCAATGTTTCTTTTGCAATTTTTTATAGTCAAAAAGCGCATATAACCCTACTGCTAAAGCACCGATGAAGTTATTTATTTTTAAATTTCTAGGAAATACGGCTCCGTGCATGGCATCGTGAGCAGTAATAAATAACCCAGTATAAAGAAACGTTTGTAGGGCAATTAGTGGTAAAAGTAATAAGTTATTAATTTCAGAAACATCAAAAGACATTAATAGACCCCAGCTTGAGCCCCAGATACCAATAACTGTAAAGGCTACAACTAGCCCCCCGTATGAATTTTTACTACTTACCATTCGCGTATTTTTTTGATTGCAGGATAAATTTTAACATTTTATTATACTATCTTGACAACCTTGGTTAATAGTCTGCCCTGGGATATAATCGTTCTCTATTTCCTCAGACTAACTGCGCTTAAGTCTACAAAATACATTCAAGCAAGCTTATCTATAAGTTTTATGCTTGCTAATTACAAATTAAGTAGTCAGTTCGTGGCTTATACATACACCCAAAGTATACAATTTGCAATAAATCTATTAAATAAAAACGTTAATAAATAGTTATTAATGAAAATATTAACTCTGTCATTTGATAGGAATAAAGACGATTTTGTATAATTAATCAATTTGAGGCTTAAAAATAGCTAAAGAAATTCTGCCAAAGGGGAGAGGTTGAAAATAAGGTGCAAACAATTACATAGATATTATTAAACTAATATTTGTATAAATATGGCTCCTACAGTCTTAATTACTGGCGCATCCCAAGGTATCGGTAAAGCAACCGCACTTTTATTTGCTAAAAATGGTTACGATCTTGTTTTAGCATCTCGGCGAGTAGAACCATTAACTGTCGCAGCGCAAGAAGTACAAGCTTTAGGTCAAAAAGTTTTAGCTGTTCCTTGCGATGTTAAAGACCCCCAACAAGTAGCTAATTTAGTTAATAAAGCACTGGCAGAATTTGGCAGCATTGATGTATTAGTTAATAATGCAGGTATTTATAGTTCGGGAACTGTTGAAGACTTTTCTTTAGAAGATTGGCATCAAACTATAGACACCAACTTATGGGGATATATTCATACAATTCACGCTTTACTGCCTGCGATGATTGCTAGAGGTAGCGGCACAATAGTAAATTTAGTTTCTATAGCTGGTAAAGTACCTGTCTCTTACTTAGTTCCTTACTCTACTAGCAAATTTGCGGTTGCGGGTTTAACCGAATCCATGCACTCGGAACTAAAACCTAAAGGCATCCACGTCTGCGGAATATATCCAAGTGTAATTAGGAGTAGCTTGCTAGAACGAGCAATTTTTCGCGGTAAAGACGAAGAAGATGCGACGGCGCGTCGAAAGCAACTCGAACAAGTTGTAAGTGTCCCTGTGGTAGAAAAGCCAGAAGATGTAGCCAAGGCTGTATGGGATGCCGTAAAAAATCAGCGTGCTGAAATTTTAGTTGGTTCTGCCAGTGTATCTAAAGCAGCTTACGGTTTAATGCCTGGTTTCATGCAGTGGGTATTTAGACAAGGTTTTAAGCAGAAAACTTAATTTGGGTATTTAAAGCGAAATGCGATTACGCAGAGCATAGCGCTAAGAGCGATCGCACAGTAAAGTAGGTTGAGGTCATACGTCAAAAGGCACTGAACCATTAACTTTACTATGCCAACTAAAAAAGAAAACAGTGGGTGTGGATGTGCTAGTGTTCCGTTTTCGGTAATTTTAGTAATGTTAGGCGTTGGTTATTGGGGTTTTCGCCAGCAAGATAGTTTAGATATCAGCAAGTTTTACCAGTTAATCAGCCCCCAGTTGCTAATAATTCGACTCTTGCACCCAGCCAGCGCCCACCTGTGGCTAATTCTCCGCTTCCTCAAGTTACGCCGACAGCAACAGGAAAAACTACGCCACAAAAACCATTAGCTGTAACTGCCAAAAAATTGCCTCCTACGCCTTGGGAGAAAAAAGCAATTAGGGGAATTTATTATTTAAGTCGGTATCAAGTAACTAATAATGCCAGCGAACAAACAATTCGCGAACGAGTGCGCTATTATCGCGCTCAAGGAATAAATACAATTATTCATGGAGTATGGGGTAATGGTTGCACGATGTACAACAGCGATGTTATGTAGCAAACATTTGGGTATAAAAGTTGTCCCAATACGGTTCGGTTAAGCTCAAAAACAGGTAGAGTGAGGGTTGTCACCCAAATGTACTGATGTTGAATGCAAGTCAAAGAGTTCTCACTAATTTCACCAGCGATTGAATCAGGTAGAGTACTC
>JAHHGY010000028.1 GCA_019359635.1 Chroococcus sp. CMT-3BRIN-NPC107 | reverse complement strand
ATTTTTCGGATTTTAGCTGAACGCTATCGTAACCGCCGCAAACGTTTCGGACTACGATTTAACTTAATTGCAGCGCTTCTCAACTTTGAGCTTGCTACCCCCTCGTGATTCACGCAAGAGGTCTATTATAGCTAGCTTTAGAATCTGCTGAATTTTGTACCAGTTGAGTACCAGAAACGAAGTCGTCGGAACTTGGCGTTAGTTTAGTACCTTGAGGCATTACCTCAATCATTGTTCCGTGAGAGTCGAGAGCGAGGACAACATAGCTGCCTTGATGATAAGGAAAGGGTGCTACTTGTCCTTGACATATTTGAGCTAAAACTTGAGCTACTTGTTGCGGTTGGTTAGCTGCAATTGAAATGTGGTGAATCATAGTAAAAACCTGTAGTTGTGGTTAAGTGAGTTTGGATTTTCAAAGATTAAAATCTCTGAAAATCCATCAAGTTGAACGAAGCTTCATGCCTTTTGGTATAAGGAAACCAGGCCTGATTGTGGCGATCTGCCGAGGGTAAGGGCGCAACCATCGACAAATTTTCAGCACAGCCTTTTAACGTCAAAGTCTTGTAGTTAAATTGAATTTCTACCTGGTTTGCAACTATTTTTTGGTTTCTAGTAGTAGCGATCGCAACGGTTTCAAAATCCTGCTTTTTTTTATCTGCTAAGTTGACTGATGGCAGTATTAAAGCAAAATTTATTTCTCCTTCCGCTACATTGGTTTTAAGGGTTATGGAAATTAGTAAACCAAGATTGCTTTTTTGTTGTTTAACTTCATCACCTCGGAATGTAAGTTTTCCCTTTGAATCTTGATAATCTAATTGAGCAACTTTCCGATCTCCTCTAAGTGTTTGTGGCAAAAAAACTATCCTGATGCCGCTACGAGCTTCAGTAAAGGTAAATCGATCTACTTGTTGGTTTCCATCGGTAGCAATCATTTGGTTGTGCATAGGCTTATAGGAGTTTTCTAGCTAATTTAAAACCCATTTATCTCTGGCTTTAAAGATTATTTAAAAGCGAACTTGTCCTGGCGTACTGGTGACGCGCAGCACCGATTCTTGGTCAAATTGCTCTTTGTACTCGTCAATAATTTCTTGAATTTCTTTTTGGTCTTCTTGGCGGTTGGCATGAATCAAAATCAGCAGCTTTGTCTTTTCTTTGATAATTCCATTGCTACCAAGAAATTGCCCATCGGCATCCAATACTGTTAGTCCATCAGGAAAACGAGGCGTGACTTGAGATTGCAAAAATTGCTGGAAAGCTTGATTAGACACTTGTCCTCCGGGTTTATTTCTACCCAAATACAACTCATCTTGAACGAGTATATTTGTTGTAATTTTTCTAGTTGCTGGTGCTTGAGGAATTTGAGCGCTAACCTCTCTTAATGAGATAACACCTGTAAATAAGAGGCTAGTTATAAATAAAGCGCCAAAACTTTTTTTTAGAGTTTGCATAGGTTTTGAAGATGTCTTTTTAGTGAATTATTTGTTGAATTTTTGCTCGATCCACTGACAATAAAGCTTAGAATTTTCGTCTAATCGCCATACCGCAACTAGGTAATGACTGGATGGATTTTTATTTGTTAGTTGCGTTTGGGGCGCTTCAATAAATGGCGCGATCGCTACAGTTTGTTGCATAATGTACCTGTCTATGTGTAATAGATTGTTTGGCTATCAGCCCTTTCAATTTCTAAAGTAATTGCGAATTTTGTAATTGTCGTTACAGAAAATCTCTGGACTTAAAACTCAGTTGCCACAGTCTTGACGTTGCAACCTTAGCAAGCAATTACTGCTTAAAAATTACTAAAGGAAATTGGTGCTATTTCCTAACCTCTGTCAAACTCAGGTAAAATACGATCGAGAGCAAGAGCTATAGCACAAAATGGATTTTGAGCAAGGGCTAGAAGTAGTCAATAAATTAGTGTTTGCCCGTTTTGGCAGACATCTAACAGACGTGGAAACGGCGATTTTAATCGGCTCTTTACAAAATCAAACCTACGAGCAGATTGCTTTTAATTCCGGCTATTCAATTAGCTATATTACTCGCGATGTAGGACCAAAAGTTTGGAAACTCCTTAGCCAAGCATTAGGAGAAACCGTTAGTAAAACCAACTTTCAAACGGCTCTAGAGCGGCATGGGCGATCGCCTAATAGAGCAGATATTAGTCTAAATGAAGATTTTTTAGAAGTTCCAAGCGGTACAGTACCGCTTGATTCCCTCTTTTATATCAAACGTCCTCCGATTGAGGAGCGCGCTTACACGCAAGTTAGCAAACCAGGAAGTTTAATTCGCATCAAAGCACCTAGACAAATGGGCAAAACTTCTCTAATGCACCGGATTTTAGCCTACGCCAAGCAAACAGGTTTACGCACAGTGCTATTGAGCTTGCAACAAGCAGATAGTAACATTTTTACCTCCTTAGATAAGTTTCTGCGCTGGTTATGCGCTAACGTCAGCCGTCAGCTTAATTTAGATCCAAAACTAGATAAGTATTGGGATGCAGATATCGGTAGCAAAGTTAGCTGTACTTTATATTTTCAAGAGTATTTGCTTACAGAAATAAACGCTCCAGTGGTTTTAGCCTTAGATGAAGTTAATCGCATCTTTGAATATCCCGAAATTTCTAGCGACTTTCTTCCCCTACTGCGCTCTTGGTACGAAGATGCGGCGGAAATAGCCCAATGGCAAAAACTCCGACTGGTGATAGTTCATGCTACCGAAGCTTATATTCCGTTACCAATTAATCAATCTCCCTTTAATGTGGGTTTACCGATTAAATTGCCCGAATTTAACTTAGAGCAAATACTTGATTTAGCTAAACGTCATCGCTTAGATACGCTGACAGAGGAGCAACTAGCTAAGCTTTTAGCAACTATTGGCGGACATCCATATTTAGTTAGAGTTGCGCTTTATCATTTAGCACGCAGCGAAGTATCTTTAAGTCAACTATTACAAACTGCTCCTACCGTAGCCGGAATTTATAGTGACCATTTACGCCATCATTTAGCCAATCTCCAAGAGCATCCAGAATTAGCCGCAGCCTACAAACAGGTAGTAAAAGCTGTTGAACCATTGCCCTTAGATGCGATCGCAGCTTATAAGTTAGAAAGCATGGGTTTAGTTAAATTACAAGAAAATCAAGCAACGCCAAGCTGCAATTTGTATCGGCTATACTTCCGCGAACAATTGACCTAAAGCGATGAATAAGTACGAGTATCAAGTTGGCGGTAGTTTAAAAATAGATGCTCTAACTTATGTAGAGCGTCAAGCAGACTACGATCTTTATAATGCTTTATTAAAAAGCGAATTTTGCTATGTATTTAGTTCTCGGCAAATGGGCAAATCTAGCTTGCGGACTCGGACTCGGTATCGGCTAGAACAAGCTGGCGGTATCTGTGCTTCTATTGATATGACACGCATTGGTAGCCAAAATATTACCCCGACTCAATGGTATAAAGGCATCGTAGTAGATTTATTAAGGAGTTTTAATTTATTTAATAAAGTCGATTTAAAAGCTTGGTGGCAAGAAAAAGAAGATTTATCGCCGCTTCAAAGATTGAGTCACTTTATCGAAGATATTTTATTAGTTCAACTTGTTCAAGAGAATATTTTTATTTTTGTTGATGAAATTGATAGTATTTTGGGGCTTAACTTTCCCACTGAAGATTTTTTTGCCTTAATTCGTTCTTGCTACAACCAAAGAGCAGAAAATTCAGCTTATAACCGTCTTACTTGGGCGCTATTTGGAGTCGCAACCCCTACAGATTTAATTGGCGACTGCCAGCGTACTCCGTTTAATATTGGTAAATCTATCAATTTATCTGGTTTTAAACTGGCAGAAATTGCTCCTTTAGCTGCCGGATTAAAAGAAAAAGTAGATAATCCGTTAGCGGTGTTAAAAGAGATTTTGGCTTGGACAAATGGGCAGCCGTTTTTAACTCAAAAGCTTTGTCAGCTAGTTATTCAACAACGATCTAGCGGTTCTCAACCAAGTAACAGGGAAGAAGTAGGAGAGGAGCGCTATAAGTTAGACAGCCATTTACCAATTGTTAATTATCATCTAATTGGGTTTTATTATCAGTTTTCGCCCTTTTTACTCGAAAAATTGGTGCGATCGCACATTATTGAAAATTGGGAAGCAAAGGACGAACCAGAGCATTTACAAACAGTGCGCGATCGCTTGCTGAGAAACGAACAAAGGGCGGGAATGCTTTTACAGCTTTATCAGCAGCTATTGCAAGGCTCTGAAGTTCCAACAGATGGCTCTAGGGAACAAATAGAATTATTACTATCTGGTTTAGCGATCGCGCAAAGCGGACAATTGCAAGTAAAAAATCGGATTTATCAAGAAGTTTTTTCCTTAACTTGGGTAGAGAAACAATTAACCAAATTGCGCCCTTATGCTCAAGCATTGCAGGAATGGTCAGCAAACTGCGATGCAGCAAAACTTTTACACGGCGAGGTATTAAAGCAAGCTGAAACTTGGGCAGAAAATAAAAGTTTAAGCGATTTAGACTATCAATTTTTATTAAAAAGCCAACAATGCGATCGCGCAGAAGTCGAAAACAGACTAAAAGCTATTATTCGGCAACACAAGTTAGTTACGAGCGCTCTTAGTTTAATACTGCTCGTTTTGGGTATATTAGTTTTCTTACAGTATCTTTGAGCAGAATTCACCCAGCACCAAGATTGGCTATAGTAATTTGGTTATCTCTAAGATCCTCTTCATTATTGTTGTCTAATAATTCTGGCTTTGGAACATCTACATTTTCATCATCATGAACTGAACTATTTGCGCCTGCAGAGGCTTCTCGTGGATGAAGGCTAATATCTTTTGGATCGGCAGTTTCATGAACTGATAGGTTGATAGGGTTGTTTGATTCTTGAGTCATTTTTTCCTAGTTGTTAAACTTACTAAATTAAGCACGAAAGTAAATACAAATGTCTTCTAGCAACTGACATATTTCTTGAGGATGACTTTGTAAAATTGCTCCCATAAGCTAAATTCAATAATCTTGGCGATCGCTCTTAAAACTTCTGCAAATTATAGAACTAATGTACTATAAACTAAAGGACGGATAGAAGTTGCAGGGTATAGGGGTGCAATGCTTTACGCCCCTACTCCACCTCCTAATTTTTCCTAATATTAAGCCGGATAAATGCGTAAGCGGCGATTGGGTTCATCACCAAAACTATCGGATTTGAGACGGTAGTGTTCGACAAGTTCGTGCTGCATTTTCCGCACTTTAGGAGAGCGCGGTAACAACTCTACAGGTTGTCCTTTGGGAATGACTATTTGCTCAACTGCAAGCCTTGCTTCCTCCAAAGCATCCATTTCATCTTCGCTACCATTTTGGCTAAACAAGCTCATTTCTCGCTCGTCGCCAAGACCCGGCTCATCCATATTTAAAAGCCGTCGCAAAGAACGAGTAATTTGCGGAATGGTACTAGCTTTAATCAGGTGAATGGGAACTTGGCGGACTCTAGCAATATGGCGCAACTTAGAATGACTCTTGACGTGCGATCGCAATGCTAAAACACCATCTGCTCCATCGATATCTTTTGTTAGCACTATTGGCAAATTAAGCACTTCAATTATCTGCTCTAATTGGCTGCGGCTGACACCGTAAGGATAAATATGCAGTGGCAAATCTTCGCCATTGGGACCGGGATGGGTGTGACCAAAACGGTCAAAAGATTCTTCTAGTAAGCGGTCAAACTCTCCTTCACTAGAAATACGCCCAGTAGTTACTTGCGGCATGGGGAGCATTTTACCTGTTTCTCTCCAACCAGGCGATCGCATCGTAGTAAGATTTGACTCTAATATCTCCTCTCCACCTTGCCAAGAACTATTAGAACGTGCAGTTTTAATTACAGGTTGTTCTTGAATAATCGTCACTTTATTGTCATCCCCAACCGTTCTAACTTGAGGCGTTGGCTGCTTCCCGCGCAATAAATTGTCTACAGTATCGGCGACGCTTTCGTGAACTACCCAACGTTGGCGCTCTTGCATTTCTACCGCAATTTCAAAGGTAGGCGGGGCTTTGCGCTCTAAAACGGTTTTTTGACTCCTTCGTCTTCTTGCTTCCTCATCTCCTAGGGTTACCGCTTGAATACCGCCCACTAAATCGGACAAAGTGGGGTTTTTGATTAAATTCTCAATTTGGTTGCCGTGCGCCGTTCCAACTAACTGTACGCCCCGTTCGGCAATGGTTCGGGCTGCCATTGCTTCTAATTCTGTGCCAATTTCATCAATAACGATCGCTTCGGGCATATGGTTTTCCACAGCTTCGATCATTACTTGATGCTGCAATTCAGGACGCGCTACTTGCATTCGTCTGGCTCTCCCAATGGCGGGGTGAGTGATATCGCCGTCGCCAGCAATTTCATTAGAAGTATCGATAATCACTACACGCTTATTAAGCTCATCAGCTAAAACGCGGGCAATTTCTCGTAAAGCGGTAGTTTTCCCAACTCCCGGACGACCGAGCATTAAAATTGATTGACCTGTACCTACCAAGTCGCGGATCATGTCAATCGTGCCAAAAACTGCCCGACCAACGCGACAAGTCAAACCAATAATTTTTCCCGTGCGATTGCGAATTGCACTAATGCGGTGCAAAGTTCGTTCAATTCCGGCGCGATTGTCGCCGCCAAAGTGTCCGACGCGCTCGATACAATCATTCAACTGTGCTTGAGAAACTGGAACTTGGGATAAATATTCTGCTCCATGAGGAAAACGGGCTTCGGGGAGGCGACCCAAATCCATTACTACTTCAACCAAACTATTGCGCAACTCGTGTTGCTCTAATGCTTGTTGAATTTCTAGGGGTAGAATATCAATCAGTTTTTGGAGATCGTCTGTAATCTGCATTCTTTCTACAGTGACGTTATTAACGTAGAGCGATAGGGCAAAGGGTGCGGAAATTTTTAGCAAATACTTGGGGTTGGTTTAAGCTGAGAAACAAGAGAACGAGCAAGGTTTACAGCTTCCCAAAGCAATTGAGGTTCTTGTTCTAAGCCAACAATTGATACTTCATCAGTTTGATTTATTTGTAATTGTTCTAATTGTTCTAAAACGGGCGACAATAACACGCGAGCATAACTACCATAAGCAACCCCAGATATGCGACTACCTCCTAAATTACTGCCTAACATTCCCAGTTTTTGCAACTTTGGCACGGTATAGCTATTAGTTCCTCCCGCTAATTGTACGTAACCGGGTAAATTGGCAGCTAAAACTTTTTGAGCTAGTTTGACCGCCGCAATGGTCGTACCATCTCCAATATCGCCGCTCATTGGTCGTCCGTCGGTTTGCCAAATCAAAGCGCTATTTAAGGGGGAAATTAGCTCGTACAAGCTCCATAAATAGTCAATTAGGTTTTCGCCATCAGGACAACTTATAGCTACTAACTTTAGCTTGCTAACCCAAGGCTTGACGCTCATCCAGAGATGAGCAAATTCGCTATATTGACCCACTTGAGTATGAATTTCAACCGCATCGACTCCTTGCGATAATACCAGAGGTGCGAGTACTTCTTTTTGTACTACATAGGAATTGGTTTTAATTAATTGACTCGGACAAATCGGTAAACACCGCCCACAACCATAGCAATTAGGCTCTAATACCCCAGAAAAATTGTCTTCCCAGCGTCCAAATACAATGGCTTGCGCCGGACAAACTTGTTCGCAAGGACGCGGACACTCAGGAGGACAAGCTACAGGGTCAAAAGCTGCTTTGCGAAAATGCGGATCTTCAGAGACATTTAAGCTCACCATTAACCAAGGTAAGTGTTTAAGCTCGTAGCCCCAATTTTGGGCTGTACTTTGTATTGAAGCCGCTATTTGTAACGCTGCTTGCGCTGCGGCAATTACCGCTCCATCGGCGGATACATCAATACAATCTACGCCAGAAAGAGCATAAGCTAAGGTTAAATTTCTTACTGACGGTAGATGTTGAAAACTAGCTCCGCAAATTAGCTTGAGCCAGTTACCTTGTTCTAGAGAGCGTAAGGGGTGGTACGAATTAGTCACCTCTATATGCTAGTGTGCTACGCAAAAAAATAGCAGCGATTTTTGGCGAATTTCGCACAAATTTTTGGCTGAATAATTCTTTGCTGGTCAAATAAGTAGCAACTTAAGGGTAAAAACTTATATTGCAATTTGCACCTAGGCGATCGCTTTTAAAAGTGACAAATATAACTATATACCTATGTTTTACGATCTTTAGCAAACATTTAGCGATCGCTTTTTTTAGCTTTAACTAATTGCAACCTAAAATTATACTCCATCAAATACTTTTGATTTACAAAATTATATAAAGAAAATTGCTTTGTTCTCACCTTAGAGGGAGTTAGGTTATAGAGCCAGCAATACATATAGTAGATGGAGCTAATCATAAGTAGCCAAAAAGTAGTTAGCAATCGACTTTGATAAAACAGTTTTATGTAAAGTGATCGCTTGGTACAAAATTGTTTTGCTATAAAAACTAACTACTTTAATTTAACAAAAAGGAAAGATATGAACTTAAGTACAATTATTCCTGTTTATAGCGAACATTTAGGAATAACAGAAGTTGCCCAAACTAGGGTAAACGCCATACCCCAAACTGTAGCCTTATTCTCAGCGCCGCAATTTTTGGTAGCATTGATTGCAGGGGTATTAATGGCTTTTGCTTTTCAATTATTATTAACAAACTTCTCTGTTGCCTTTGGTATTTCCGCCCTAGGAGGTTCGTCTAACTCCAACGAATCGGAAAGCTTGGGTAGCACTATTCGCAAAATAGAAACTGCTGTAGGTCTTTGGACTTTAATTACTGTTACTATTGCCTTGTTTATTGCTTGTTTTCTAGCAGTAAAGCTTAGCTTGGTTAGTAGTGCCGTTTTAGGAGCTATTACAGCTATAGTCATTTGGTCTACTTACTTTTCGCTGCTAGTTTGGGTAGGTTCAACTACTGTAGGCTCGTTAATTGGTTCAGTTGTAAGCACTGCTACATCTGGCTTTCAAGGATTGATGGGAACGGCTGCTACTGCTATGGGTGCAAGCGCCGCTTCGTCGCAAGTAGTCTCTACCGCCGAAGCTGTTACCGCCGCAGTGCGCCGAGAATTGACTTCAGGAATTGACCCCAACACCATCCGCGACACGCTGCAAAACTCTTTAAGCAGTCTGCAATTACCCAAGCTAGACGTAGAGGAAATTCGCAGCCAGTTTGAGAAAATTCTTAGTAGTTCAGATTTGCAAAGTCTAGCCGGAAACGAAGGCTTAAATGTCGATCGTCAAACCTTAGTAGACTTGGTTAGCAGCCGTACTGACTTTTCTAAGCAAGATATAAATCGAGTTGTAGATCAATTAGAAGCTGCTTGGAAAAATGTAGTTGGTCAGCCACAACAAGACGCGCAAACACAGATTCAAAACTTTTTACAGTCTGCTACACCTGAAGAACTAACTTCCTCCGATTTAGCTGCACAACTTCAAAAATTGGTAGCTAGTAATCAAAGTAACGGACAAAAAAACGGCGGGATGATAAGCCAGGCCATGGAACTTGGGGCCAGCACGTTGCTAGGAATAGTTTTGAAAAGAACAGATTTATCGGATCTAGATGTAGAAAAAATATCTAATCAGTTGCAACAGTTGACAGGTAAAGCCACAGAACAAGTTAGCAAAGTTGGTACTGCGGTAGCCCAAACACCAGCACTAGGTTTTAATACGATCAAAGCCGATGTAGATAATTATTTGCTAAATTCTTACGGTTGGCATTTGAACCGCGAAACAATCAAAAACGAATTTAAAGATGTCATCTACGACCCCCAAGCAGATCCAGCGACCGTTAGAAGACAATTAGAGCAAATAAATAAAGAGTATTTTACTCAACAATTAACTGCTCGTGGGGACTTGTTACCAGCAAAAATTGCAGAAGTAGCCGAACAACTAGAGAGTATTCGCAGCGAAGTTTTAGGTAGTCTTGAAGATGCACCTCAAGCAGAAACAACAGATATCCGCGCTTCGGTGGCAGATTATCTCAGCAAAACAGGCAAAGAAGAACTAAATCCTGAAGGCATTAAACAAAACTTTCAGAAGCTATTAGAAGATCCGCAAACCGGATTTGAAGCGCTGCGCGATCGCCTAAGTCAATTTGACCGCGATACTTTTGTCCAACTTCTCAGTCAGCGTCAAGACATCAGCACCGAGGAAGCAGAAGGAATAGTTAGCCAGTTAGAAAGCTCTCGCGATAGTGTTGTTAATAGAGCTAGAGAAGTTCAAGAACAAGCTAAAGCCAAAGCTACCGAGCTAAGGACTAAAGTTGAAGAATATCTCCGCAATACCAACAAAGAAGAACTAAATCCTGACGGAATTAAGCGCGATTTTCAAACTCTTTTTGCCGATCCGCAAGCCGGAATTAGCGTACTAAAAGAAAGATTATCGCAATTTGACCGCGATACTTTGGTACAACTTCTCAGTCAGCGTCAAGATTTGAGCGAGGAGCAAATTAACCAAACTCTCGACCAAATAGAATCAGTACGCAGCAACCTTTTGCAAGCACCGCAAAAATTAGCGGGAATTGCTCAAGAACAGTACGAACAAACTACAACAAAAATTGCTGAATACCTCCGCAATACCAATTTAGAAGAACTCGATCCTGAAGGAATCAAACGAGATTTGAGTAAATTACTTGAAGATCCAAAACTTGGGGCGATCGCATTGCGGGAAAGATTAGCGCAAGTAGATAGAGAAACTTTAGTAAAACTTCTCAGCCAACGCCAAGATTTGAGCGAGGAGCAAGTCAACAAAACAATCGACCAATTGCAAGCCGGAATTAGCAGCATTGTTAAAGCACCGCGTCGGTTAGCAACTCGCGCTACTCAGCAAGTTGTCGATTTTGAAGCAAATCTTGAAAGCTATTTGCGAAATACTAATAAAGACGAACTCAACCCCGAAGGAATAAAGCGCGATTTGCAATTATTGCTCAACGATCCGCGTTCTGGTTTGGGAAGTATAGGAAGTCGTTTTTCTAAGTTCGACCGTTCTACCTTAGTATCGTTACTATCTCAAAGAGAAGATATCAGCACTGAAGAAGCAAACCGGATCGCCGACCAAGTAGAATCAGTACGCAACTCGATTGTCGAACAAGCGCAAAAAATTCAGCAGACTGTAACTTCAGCCGTTGAGGGAGTATTGGGTAATGTCCGTAATTACCTAAATGGTTTACAACGTCCTGAGTTAAATTACGAAGGAATCCAGCAAGACTTCAGCAAGGTATTTGACGATCCCCAAGCCGGATTTAGCGCCTTACGCGAAAGATTGTCGCAATTTGACCGCGAAACCTTAGTAGCTGTCCTTAGTTCCCGCGAGGACATTTCCGAAGCCGATGCTAACCGGATTATTGCTCAAGTAGAAGGCGCTAGAGACAAAGTATTGCAACAAGGTGATCGCATTCAAAAAGAAACCCAAAAACGCTTAGACGCAATCAAGCAGCAAGCACAAAAACAAGCTGAGGCAACTAAAAAAGCCGCTTCTGGTGCAGCTTGGTGGTTATTTAGTACTGCACTGACATCATTAGTTGCAAGTGGGATCGCTGGGATTCTTGCTGTAAGAAATCTCATTGGCTAAAATCCCTTAATAACTTTAAAGCCTCCGGTTAGGGAGGCTTTTTTTGTAGTTCGCTCGTCTATTCTAGAACTATGGAAGATTCTCGCCAAAGTGCCTTTACTGCTCTAAGTGCTGTCCACAAAGGAGCTTATGCTGATGTCGCCTTAGAGCGGGTATTGAGCAAAAATAACCTTTCCCCAAATAATCGCCGTTTAGTAACTGAGCTTGTCTACGGTAGCGTCCGCCAAATGCGATTGCTCGATACGCTAATTGACCAATTAGCCAGCAAAAAAGCCGACAAACAACCCCCACTTTTGCGGACAATTCTACATTTAGGCTTGTATCAACTACGATATTTGAGCCATATTCCCCCGTCGGCGGCGGTAAATACTACGGTAGAACTTGCGAAAAAAAACGGACTTTCAGGACTCACAGGCTTTGTAAATGGTGTACTGCGCCAATACCTCCGTATTGCCGATACCGAAATCGAGCCGCTAAAGTTACCCGAACACCCGGTAGCACGATTAGGTATTCTCTACAGTTATCCCGATTGGATAATCGAAGTTTGGTTAGCGCAATTTGGTACAGCTACAGAATTACTTTGCCAGTGGTTCAACCAACCGCCAACGCTCGACCTGCGAGTAAATTTACTCCTTAGTTCCTTAGAAAAAGTTGAATCTGCCTTGCAATCGGCAGGTATAGAAGTACGTCGCGTCCCTCACGTGCCTCAAGCTTTAAGAATAACCGGGAGTACCGGAGCAATTCAAAACTTACCCGGTTTTAACGATGGTTGGTGGACGGTGCAAGATAGTAGCGCTCAATTAGTTAGCCATTTACTTGCTCCTCAAGCGGGGGAATTTATCGTTGATGCCTGTGCAGCACCAGGAGGAAAAACTACTCATATAGCCGAATTAATGGGAGATAAAGGTACAATTTGGGCTTGCGATCGCACGGCTTCTCGATTGCAAAAACTCCAAGAAAATACCAAACGCTTGCAATTGCACTCAATTCAAATTCAAGTAGGAGATAGCCGCCACTTGAACCAATTTATAAATAAATGCGATCGCCTGTTACTAGATGTTCCTTGTTCGGGTTTGGGAACTTTAAACCGTCACGCCGATGCGCGTTGGCGACAAACTCCTGAAACTATCCAAGAACTTTCATTATTACAATCAGAACTAATTGCTCAAGCGGCTTTATTAGTCAAACCCGGCGGCGTAATGGTTTATGCTACTTGCACTTTGCACCCCCAAGAAAACGAAAGCATAATTGAGACATTTCTAAAACAAAATACCAATTGGGAAATTGAACCGCCAGCACTCGATTCGCCTTGTTTTACCTTTGCAAAACCTCCCAGTTGGATTAAAGTTTTACCATACCAAGATTTGATGGATGGCTTTTTTATGGTGCGATTGAGAAAAGCACTCTAAACAGCTTGACTTTTATTGAGTTTTTCAACCTAGCTTTTCTAAGGCTAATAATTAATTATCAGAGAAAAATCATGTTAAATAAGGAAAACAATGTCAAACAGCTAGTCAAAATTTTAATCGGAGCGGCGTGGATTGACGGCAAAACTCAGCCAGAAGAACGCGCCTATCTGAACAAAATAGCTCAAGAAAAAGGTGTAGCAACACCAGAAATCTATTCATTGCTGCACGAATCAAAGCAAGTACAGCCAGCAGAATGTTATGAATGGTTGAAAGAATACTTAGGCGATGTTCCCAATCTTGAAGACTATCAAAAGCTGCTGGAATCTATTAGCGCCTTAATTTATAGCGACGGTGATGTAGATACTGAAGAAGCAAAACTTTTGACTCAATTGCAGTCTTTAGATCCAGAAAATAAGTCACCTCAACCCAGCCATAATGCAGTCCTGAAAGAAATTCAAAAGCTTTACCGTCGTTGGGTTGAGGGTCAAAATTAAACCTGAGCCAAAGCTTTGTTAAGCCTTTGGTTCGCCTAAACCGGGAGTTTCTTCTTTTTTGACTTCAGGAACAACATCTGGGCGTTCTTTATCTTCCCAACCTACAGGGCGCTTAGAGTTGTACCAAGCAACAGAACCAATTGAAACTGCCGCAATAAATCCAACGACATATACTAAAGTGAAGGAAACGGGAAAATGAGGACCATTTTCAGCAGCTTGGGCTGCGGTTTGCATTAATATATTCATTTTATGCTCCTAATTCTAGGCAATGCTGATTTTAAGAGCATACAAAAATCCGTGTAATTTTACTATCTCCCCCAAGAGTGATGGGAATTAACTAATTCTAACCATCGCTACCAAAGCCAGGAGTAGGGTTAATTGCTGGCGGGGGTGCGGCGGCGGGAGGTGGGTTATTGCTGGGGCGTTCTGGAGGTCTTAGTCGCTCTCGCCAAGACGACTTTGCCCCTGGGTGGGTAGACCTTTCTGGCGTTGGCGATCGCTTGAGTTGGGGACGAACTTGAGTTGTTGTTGGTGCGGCAGATTCTTGACGCTTACGCAGTCGCTTTGGAGTAGTTCTATTTCTGTAGCGGCGATCGCGTCGCGTGGTAGTTTCCGGATTTTGCTCATTGTAACCTCTTGATAATCTGCGTCTTTGGCGACGATTAGGTTCAGGAGTTGTTTCTAAATTATTTTGCTCTATCTGGTTTGAGCGATTGACACGCAGGCGTTTGGAAACTACTCGCTTGGGCTTAAGAGGCTGGGCTTTAATGCTACCTTTGCGCCCTTCTAATTTCGGTCTTGAAGGAAATTCTACTACAGCCATCTTTTCTACCGCTTGCGCCATAAATTGATGCCAAGTATAAGCCGCCGTACTGCTGCTACCCCAAGTAGGTTCGTTATTGTCATTGCCCAGCCATACCCCCGTCACGACTTGAGGAATATAGCCAATAAACCACAAATCGCGGGCTTCGTCAGAAGTGCCAGTTTTACCTGCTACCGGACGATTTAACTGCGCCGCTCGACCTGTACCCGACTGCACTACACTTTTGAGCATCCAAGTCATAATCGCCGCGCTACCGGGGTCTAACACCCTTTTAGGCTTGTATTTTGAGGTATAAATAACTTCGCCACTACGATTGAGAATGCGGCGAATACCGTGAGTTTCGATCTGCATACCTTGGGTTGCCAAAGTACCGTAAGCGCTAGTTAATTCGAGTAAATTTACTTCGTTGGAACCTAAAGCTAAAGAATAAGTTGGTTTTAGCTTAGATTTAATGCCCATATTGCGAGCAAGTTTGATTGTGGGATCGAAACCTATATTAATTAAAACCTTAACAGCAATTGTATTGATAGAAGAAATCAAAGCGCTGCTTGCAGTCATCCACCCCCGATAATTGCGATCGTAATTCAAGGGTTCGTAGCCTTCAACCACAAAAGGCGCGTCAATGTAAGACTTGTAAGGCGACATTCCCGAAGCGATCGCGGCGGCATATACAAAGCCTTTAAACGTAGACCCTGGCTGGCGTTGAGCTTGCGTAACTCGATTAAATTGATTGACTTGAAAATTTTTGCCCCCTACCATTGCCTTAATTTCGCCATTGCGGGGGTCAATGCTAACTAACGAAGCTTCCTCAAAGTGCTGCCACTTACCATTTTGAGCGATGGTAGTTTTTACGGCGGTTTCGGCGGCTTTTTGCCACTGGGGATTTAAAGTTGTTTCAATCGTCAATCCTCCAGCTTCTATCCGCTCTGGGGAGATATATTTTGGTAATTCTTGTTGAATATAAGTAGTAAAGTAAGGTGCTTCTACCTTGAGTCGCTTAGGCAAACTAGGTTTGAGAGCAATGGGGGCATTTGTTGCCTCTCGTGCTATTTGAGGCGTAATTACCTTATCTTCTTGCATTCTTTGCAATACTAAATCGCGCCGCCGCTTGGCAATCGTTGGGTTAACCATTGGCGAATAAAGGCTAGGTGCGGGTGCAAGTCCGGCGATAGTTGCCATTTGGGCTAGGGTTAGTTTATTTAGGGGTTTGCTGAAATATACCCAAGAGGCATCGGCTACACCATAAGCGCCCGATCCTAAATACACTAAATTTAAGTAACGCTCTAAAATTTGCTCTTTGGTGAGTTTTTGCTCAATTTTTTGAGATAGACTTATTTCTTTAAACTTGCGTCCTAAAGTGCGCTCTTGATTTAAGAACAAAATCCGCGCCAACTGCTGAGTAATCGTGCTGCCACCTTCTACCAAAGTACGCGATCGCATATTGCTTGCAAACGCTCGTACAATGCCTTGATAATCTACACCGTGATGCTGATAAAAGCGGCGATCTTCAGAAGCTATAAAAGCTTGTATTAGTGGTTTAGGTATTTGATTGAGGTTTAATTGTTCTCTAGTGGCTGGCCCTTGTTGTTGCAAAATACTTCCATCGCCCGCAGTAATGGTTAGAGTATCATCGCGAACAAAGGTGTATAGTTCTGTCGCTGCGGGTAAACTGCGTTCAATAGCTAACCAAAAAACTGTCCAAGCAATAGTTCCACCACTAGCTAAGAGTATTAGCCAAAACCAATAGTAACGATATAAAGGTTTATCTGTAGGAATTTTGGCACGAACGAACTTTGGTAAATTTTTGATTTGCCCGACAAATGTTAGCTTTGGTGCGGTTTCTTTTTCCCCTGACGGAGAGTCATTAACTTTATTTGTTCGCTGTTTAAGCCAGGGTATTAGTTTGGACACTTTTATTAGTTCCTTAACGTTACTGCAAAGCCAGCAATTGTTTTGTTTATTCTACTTGGTTGGGATCGCGACTAAATAAAGAGAAAATATAATTTGTTGGCTAAAGTTACGAGCAAATCATCAAGTAATATTTTTTGAGTGGAGTAATGGTATGCACGCTACTTGTATCAAACCATGCGCGATTGCCCTTGGCAGTAATTTAGGCGATTCTCAAGGTATCTTAACCGCCGCCTTGCAAGTATTAGCAAACACTCCAGGTATAGAAGTGAAAAATGTTTCTAATTGGTATCAAACGGAGCCTGTGGGCGGAATTCCTCAACCCGATTACATTAATGGTTGTGCTTTGCTGCAAGTTCAATCCTCACCCCAGCAATTGCTCAAAACTTTACTAACTACAGAAGCCAAATTTGGCAGGGTACGGCGAGAAAGATGGGGAGCAAGATCGGTCGATCTCGATTTATTGCTTTACGACGATTTGATTTTAGCTACCCCCGAATTACAACTACCACATCCGCGCATGAACGAACGGGCTTTTGTTTTAGTACCTCTAGCTGAAATTGCTCCTGATTGGATTGAACCAGTTTCAGGAAAAGCGATCGCGCAACTTGTACAAAAGGTAGACTGTTCAGGAGTTAGCAAAATTTAACTTTATGACAATTGGCACAGAACCACCCCAATTATTAAAGCAACGCCTGCACTACCGAGGGCGCAAATTTGCTTTTGAAGTAAATAGTCTGCGTTTACCCAACAATGCGGAAGGCGAATGGGAATGTATCAGACATCCCGGCGGCGCGTTAGCTGTACCAATAACTCCTGAAGGTAAGCTTGTTTTAGTACGGCAATATCGTTTTGCAGTCCAAGGTAGATTATTAGAGTTTCCAGCAGGTACTTTAGAACTAAATGAATCTCCCGCCGACACAATCGGCCGCGAAATTGAAGAAGAAACTGGCTATCGCGCCCACAAGTGGCAAAAACTTGGTGAATTTTTCCTAGCGCCGGGTTATTCCGATGAAATTATTTATGCTTTTCTCGCTCAAGAATTGGAACTATTAGACAAACCGCCCTCTCAAGACGATGACGAAGATATAGAAACAGTTTTGCTAACTCCGCAAGAATTAGAAAGAGCTATTTTAGAAGGTGAACCCGTAGACTCCAAATCGATTTCTAGCTTTCTATTAGCCAAACCGTTCTTAACGTGAGTTATGACTTCTGCAAAGATCCCAACGGCTACTAAAATCCTACCTTTAGAAAATGGCGATCGCTTGTCGCGCATTGAATTTGAGCGCCGCTATACAGCAATGCCAAAAGTTAAAAAAGCTGAACTAATTGAGGGAATGGTATACATGGGATCGCCAGTAAGAGCTAAAAGTCACGGTGAACCTCACGTGGCAATTATGGCAATGCTTTCAGCTTACTGGATTGTAACGCCAGGGGTTTCTTTGCTTGATAATGCTACGGTGCGTTTAGATTTTAGATAACGAACCCCAACCGGATGTTTTACTAAGAATCGAGTCAGGAGGACGAAGCATTGTTAGCGATGATGATTATATAGAGGGTGCGCCGGAATTAATTGTAGAAATTGCAGCTAGTAGTGCCGCTTACGATTTGTATGACAAAAAGCAAGTATATCGTCGCAATGGCGTTCAGGAATATATTGTCTGGCAAGTTTTCGATCGCAAAATAGATTGGTTTAGCCTCCAAGCAGGGGAATACGTGCCTTTGCACGATCGCCATGGAGTAGTGCAAAGTCGTGTTTTTCCGGGTTTGTGGTTAGCTATTCCCTCATTACTGACCGGAGAAATGACAAAAGCGATCGCATTATTACAATTAGGATTAAATTCCTCCGATCGCGCCCAATTTGTCGAGCTTTTATCTAATCGATTATCGTAAAATTTTAGTACAGTCGTACTAAATAAATTTAAAATGTCTGACTTAATTTTATTTTGGCATCGCCGAGACTTGCGCCTCTCTGACAATACGGGACTTGAATTGGCAAGGCAGCATAGTCAAAAGGTAGTAGGGGTATTTTGCCTCGATCCCAATATTTTAGAACGGGATGATGTGGCGGCGGTACGAGTTACCTACATGATCGGGTGTTTGCATCACTTACAAAGGCGTTACGCCGAAATAGGTAGTGAATTATTAATTGTTAAAGGCAATCCCCCTCAAGCAATACCAGCTTTAGCAGAAGTTTTAAATGCTCGCAAAGTGTTTTGGAACTGGGACAACGAGCCTTATTCGCAAATACGCGATCGCGCGGTAATAGAAGCGCTGCAAGAAAAAGGCATCGAATTTATCGACGAAAACTGGGATCAATTGCTTCATTCTCCCGAAGATATCCGCACGGGTTCTAGCCAGCCTTACACTGTCTATAGCCCTTTTTGGCGCAATTGGATAAGCAAACCCAAAGCCGAACCTGTAGACGCTTTAAAAGACGTTACAGGGCTTACAGAAGCCGAAAAAAACCTTGCTGTGACTGCGGGAGTTATAACTTTACCCACTGCTAAAGATTTGGGTTTTAATTGGGAAAATGAGCTAGTAATTGCCCCAGGAGAAACCGCCGCTATTGAAAAGCTAGAAGAATTTACTTACTCGGCTATTAACGAATACAAAGAGCAACGCAATTTTCCCGCAATAAACGGTACATCTCAACTGAGTGCGGCGCTTAAGTTTGGTGTTATTGGCATTCGCACCGTATGGGCAGCAACGAAAGCAGCCTTAGAAAATAGCCGCAGTGATGAAACAAACATTAGCATTATTGGCTGGCAACAAGAACTTGCATGGCGAGAATTTTATCAACACGCGATGTATAATTTTCCCGAATTAGAAACAGGCGCGTATCGAGAAGTTTTTAAAAATTTTCCCTACAACAATAACGAAGAACATTTCCAAGCTTGGTGTGAAGGCAAAACTGGCTATCCGATTGTGGATGCGGCAATGCGAGAAATGAACGAGCTTGGTTGGATGCACAATCGCTGTCGAATGATCGTTGCTAGCTTTTTGACAAAGGATTTATTAATCAACCCGCAATTAGGAGAAAAATACTTTTATCAACGCCTTATAGATGGCGATCTTGCCGCCAATAATGGCGGCTGGCAATGGAGCGCTTCTAGTGGGATGGATCCTAAACCCGTTAGAATATTTAACCCTGCAAGTCAAGCGCAAAAATTTGACCCCGATGGTGAATATATTAGAAAATGGTTGCCGGAATTGAGGTCTGTAGATACAGAATTTTTGCTTAGTGGGAATATTCCCCCAGAAGAACGGGACGCGCTGGGCTATCCCTTACCAATTGTCGATCATAAGCTTCAGCAGCGTTTGTTTAAAGAGCGCTACCAACAGCAAAAAGGCTAATTATTTTATAAATGAGGCAAAACGTGAAAGTTTTAGTTGTCGGTAATGGGGGTAGAGAACACGCGATCGCATTTAAACTACTGCAATCAAGCAAAGTTGAACGAGTTTTTTGCGCTCCTGGTAATGGCGGTACGGCAACTCTAGCACGTTGTCAAAACTTGCCTTTGGAGGTAAACGACTTCGCAGGCATCAAACAATTTTGCCAAGATAACAACATTGATTTAGTTGTAGTTGGACCAGAAATACCTTTAGCCATGGGCATTACTGACTACCTGCAAAACTTTAAGATTAAAGTATTTGGGCCAACTCGTGCGGGAGCGCAAATTGAGGCTAGTAAGGCGTGGGCAAAAGCCTTAATGGCAGAATCGGGCATTCCTACAGCTAAAGCCGCCGTATTTACCGATGCTGCCGCCGCCAAGGGTTATGTAAACACGGGATCTATACCAGTGGTAATTAAAGCTGATGGGTTGGCGGCAGGAAAAGGCGTTATCGTTGCAGCCACCATTGAGGAAGCCCATAAAGCAATTGATAATATCTTTGCGGGACAGTTTGGCAGCGCGGGTAAATTTGTTTTAGTAGAAGAATGTTTAGTAGGGCAGGAAGTGTCTGTATTAGCCTTAACCGATGGGATTGTGGTTCGCCCTCTACTCCCTGCTCAAGACCATAAACGCATTGGTGACGGTGATACAGGAGAAAATACCGGAGGAATGGGCGCTTATGCGCCATCGCCTTTAGTTACCCCGGAATTGATGGCAAAAATAGAGACAGAAGTATTGCAAAAAGCAATCGCAACTTTAGGCAAACGCAACATAGATTACCGAGGCGTACTTTATGCTGGCTTAATGGTGTCAGCCAATGGCGAATTTAAAGTTTTGGAATTTAACTGTCGGTTTGGCGATCCTGAAACTCAAGCGATTTTACCTTTACTAGAAACACCCTTAGAAGACTTGTTGCTTGCTTGCGTTGAAAAAAAACTAGGAGAAATGCCACCTATTGCTTGGAAAGAAGGCGCGGCTTGTTGTGTTGTGGCGGCGGCGGGTGGTTATCCTGGAGATTACGGTAAAGGGGAAGCGATCGCTGGCATCAAAAGCACGGAAGGTTTAACAAATACTTATGTATTTCAAGCTGGCACAAAGCAGACAAATACGCAAATAGTTACTGATGGCGGTAGAGTTTTAGGAGTGACAGGCATCGGCGAAAACTTTAATAGTGCAATTTCTCGTGCTTATGCTGGAATAAATGGCATCCATTTTCAGGGGATGTACTATCGACGCGATATTGGGCATCGTCGGGTACAAAAATAAATTTTGAGTCTTATTACTCACCTATTTACCAATTAACTGTTAGTTTTTAATTGTAAGGATTTATTACAAAAGCTAATATAAATTTAAAAAATGGTTATTTGGTTAAAAACACTCCGCGCAGCGATCGCCCATTGGTGGGCAGATTTTACGCTCCAAACCAAGCTGCTGGCGGCGGCGACTTTGGTTGTTTCCTTAATTATGAGCGGTCTTACCTTCTGGGCAGTCAATACTATTCAGCAAGATGCGCGGATAAATGATACCCGTTTTGGTAGCGATTTGGGGTTGCTACTAGCTTCCAACGTTGCGCCGTTAGTTGCCGAAAACAATCTTACAGAAGTTGCCCAGTTTTCTCAACGCTTTTATAGCAACACTTCTAGCGTCCGTTATATGCTTTACGCCGACGAAGCGGGAAAAATCTTTTTTGGCATTCCTTTCTGGCAACCAGAAGTGCAAAATTCTTTAAGTATTGCTCGTCGCATTAATTTACCGGAAAATTATGCCGCCAATTCCGAAATTCCGATGGTGCGTCAACACGTCTCCCCGGATGGCGAAGTTACCGATGTATTTATTCCTTTACTGCATGAAGGTAGATATTTAGGAGTTTTAGCGATCGGGACTAATCCTAATCCTACTGTTGTCGCGTCTTCCAACCTAACGCGGGATGTAACGATCGCAGTTTTTGTCTCGATTTGGGTAATGGTAATACTAGGAGCGGTTTCTAACGCTTTAATGATTACTCAGCCAATTAAAGAACTATCAACGGGAGTTAAAAATATTGCGACGGGAAACTTTAAGCAACGCATAGATTTACCCTTGAGTGGTGAATTGGGAGAATTAATTTTTAGCTTTAATGAAATGGCAGAAAGGCTAGAAAGCTACGACGAGCAAAATATTGACGAATTGACGGCGGAAAAAGCTAAGTTAGAGACTTTAGTTTCAACGATCGCCGATGGTGCGGTACTGTTAGATGCCGATTTGCAGGTAATTTTAGTTAATCCCACTGCTAGGCGAATTTTTGGATGGGAAACCTCGGAAGTTGTGGGAGCAAATGTACTCGAACAGTTACCTGCGGCGGTGCGCGGAGAATTATCGCGTCCCCTATATCAAATAGCCTCTGGAGAGCGCGATAGTGCGGAGTTTCGGCTAACTCTTAGCGAACCAAGCGATCGCACAATCCGCATTCTGTTAACTACTGTAGTCAATCAACAACGGGAAAGTATCAAAGGTATTGCTGTTACCGTCCAAGATATTACCCGCGAAGTTGAGCTAAATGAAGCAAAAAGTCAGTTTATTAGCAATGTTTCCCACGAATTGCGAACTCCGTTGTTTAACATCAAAACCCATATTGAAACTTTGCACGATTATGGAGAAGAATTGACTGAAGCCGAGCGTCGGGAGTTTTTGGCAACCGCTAATCACGAAACCGACAGGCTGGCGCGTTTGGTAAATGATGTTTTAGACTTATCTCGTTTAGAATCATGCCGAATCTATCATTTTGATGGTGTAGACTTGGCGCAAGCAGTAGAGCAAACCTTACGCACCTATCAACTCAATGCACGAGATCAAGGGATTGAATTAGTGCAAGAAATCTCTCCCGATTTACCCGCCGTTTTAGGAAATTACGATTTGCTTTTGCAAGTTTTTACAAATTTGGTGGGTAATGCGGTTAAATTTACTCAGCAAGGTGGAAAAGTAGCAATTCGCGCTTATTTGCTCCCAAATCAAACCATAAGCGAACATTCTCATACTGCCACTAAGCAAGTACGTATCGAAGTTTCTGATACAGGAATCGGCATTGATACCGAAGATCAAACAGCCATCTTCGATCGCTTCTTCCGAGTAGAAAACCGCGTGCATACTTTAGAAGGTACTGGTTTAGGGCTATCAATTGTCCGCAACATTATCGACAAACATCATAGCGCCGTTCATTTAGTAAGCGAGGTTGGTGTAGGTACAACTTTTTGGTTTGATTTAGCCGTATTTGTAGAACAACCACTACTAGCAACAGATAATCTCTCGCTGATGGATGCAATCAGCAACCCATAAAACGTCATCAACACCAGCTTTTAGTGTACAAAGGTGAAAGCTTTAACAAACTAAATGCTAAATCGCCGCCAATTTCTTCAGCTTGCTGCAACCACTTCCGTTTTAGTGCCTTTAAAAACAGCAATAGCAAAAAATTCCTCTCAATTAAAACCTCCGCGTTTAAAAACTGGGGCGATAGTAGGCATTATTAGCCCTGCAAGCGCTACTTTTGTGCAAGAAGAACTGAATATAGTTTTAGATGCCGTGCGGGGTCTAGGCCTTGTACCTAAGCTTGCTCCTCATGTGGGCGATCGCTATGGTTATTTAGCCGGAACAGATAGCGATCGCGCTTCAGACATCAATCAATTTTTTAAAGACCCGCAAATAGCGGCTTTATTGCCAATTCGCGGTGGTTGGGGATGCAGCCGCATTTTGCCTTATTTAGATTATGAAGTTATCCGCCAAAACCCTAAAATTATTATCGGTTTTAGCGATATTACCGCTTTGATTTTAGGAATTAATGCCCGTACTCAATTAGTAACTTTCCATGGGCCTCATGGCTTAACTTCGTGGCGAAAAAGTCAAACTGTATATTTCCGCCGCGTGTTGTTTGCTGGAGAAACTGTAACTATTGCAAATGTTAAAGATGGTGATGATAGCGATCGCTTAATGCAGGTAAAAAACCGTATTCAAACTATTACTCCTGGAATTGCCAAAGGCAAACTTATAGGCGGTAACTTGTCGGTGTTGTCGGGAATTGTGGGTTCTCCTTACTTGCCTAATATGGCTGGGGCAATTTTATTTTTAGAAGATACAGGCGAAAATATCTATCGTTTAGATCGCTTGATGACTCACCTAAAAATTGCTGGAGTATTTGACAAACTAGCAGGCTTTATTTTTGGGCAATGTCCAGGCTGTACGCCTGATGCTGACTATGGTTCGCTAACTTTAGAAGAAATAGTATGGGGACATATTCAACCCTTAAAAATTCCTGCTTATTACGGTGCGGCGATCGGTCATGTGGAAAATATAGTAACATTGCCTATTGGCTTAGATGTTGAAATTGATGCTAATGCAGGAATTATTAGGATGTTAGAGGCGGCGGTTGTGTAAGTTGGGAATGTGCGATCGCACTTTTGGGAGTTGGGATGCGATCGCTTTACAAATTACTTAGTGGCTTTATCTTCTGTTTTTAAAGCATTACTCGCGTAGCTTAGACAAGCTTTTATATCTTTTTGTGTTATTCCTGGATAGTTTTTCAGTATGTCTGCTTCTAACCATCCTTGAGCTAAAAGATTGATAATAAATTCTACAGACAAACGAGTACCTCTAATTACTGGCTTTCCTACCAATATCTCTGGATTAATAATAATGTGGTCTTGCCAATTCATCTTATTTACTTTGTATCTTTCTATTGAAATTATCTAGTTGATACGGGATCGCACCTTAAGGAAAAATTCTGTAGATTTCTTTACGGTGAGCAATT
The DNA here is from genome assembly GCA_019359635.1 of Chroococcus sp. CMT-3BRIN-NPC107. Taxonomy (GTDB): domain Bacteria; phylum Cyanobacteriota; class Cyanobacteriia; order Cyanobacteriales; family Chroococcidiopsidaceae; genus Aliterella. Next base: position 24,607 of record JAHHGY010000028.1, on the reverse strand, counting down.
CTTTGACAGATTAATGTCTTTATCTGTTTATCAATCGAGATTCCAATCCGATAATCACCTACACGAATTTTATATTTGTCAGTATAACCAGTCATTTTTTCAATATATCCAAGTGCAAACGGATTTTCTGACTCTAGTTCTGTAAATACAATAGGTTCAACACGGGTTTGAATTTCTACAGGTAAACCAGCTAATTCTTTCAAAAACCGCTTAGTATATTCAACTTTCCACATTACTACCCTTTAGCAATTGATAAAACTTTAATGCTTCATTTCTAGCAAGTTGTTCTTCACCATGAGTTTCCTCCATTAGTTTTGCTAAACCATAGTTTTCAAGGATTTCCTCAATTTGTTCAAACTCAGCAATGGGAATTTGTACAGCGATAGGTTGCTGCTTTTCGTCCAAGACATAATTTTTGTGAATTTCAAGCATTTAAGTAATTCCTCCTGTAATCCTAAACATATATTGCTCAATTTTTATTGAGCTTTCAATTCATTTTTGAATGCAATCATATCTGTATAAAAGTTATCATAACTATTCCAAACAAGAACATCTATAACTATGACATCAGCTAAATTAATATTTTGTGCTTGATCAATTGAGACGTTGTTGCCAAGTTGTTGCTCTAAATTATTAAAACAGCTAATCACTTTGTTGTTTAAACTTTCTTCAAAGTGTATTGATTGATTTCTTGCCTGAAAAATAATATTTGATATTCTTTCTCCTGCTATTCTTTTAACTTCAACGCAGCTTTCTTCTTTGCCATAGCAGATAGACAAGCCTTGTTTTGCTATTTGTAGCATTGCGCCACAAAGACACTTAATTGAAAATTTTCTTGTATCTAATTGACTCTGCTTAATTTTAAGTTTTTCACTTAAAATATTGATTTCTGTTAAAAATTTTTGCTTTTTATCTCTGTTCTTTTCTTCATAATTATAATAACGTTGAGCGGCATACATGACCTGTAGATCGCAAAAATCATCCGAGATATCTTTTGAAACATAATCTTTATATAATTCTTCAAATGGAGAAAGTTGCTTTTTTAGGTTATTTAAGTCTACTAGGTATTCGTTCAAGCTTTTTTTATCGTGTGAAATTAAATTTATGATGTTTTTGACCGCGTACTCTGTTTCCGACAAGTATTCTATTATGTCCATTACAAAAAACATTTACCTATCTACTTCAAATATTTGAAAAATTATGCAGTTCTTCTATAGAAATAGGAGCAGTATAAATATTATTTTCAATTGCCCGAACAGCTTGGAAAGACTCAATTGCCTCTTTTACCTTATCAATGGATTCTTGTTGATTATTCCCCTGCCCAACAATTCCATTTTCTAGACACAAGCTAACCCAATAGCCTGCACTTTGTCTAATTACTACTGTATAAAACTCCCTAGATTTCACTCGTTATTATTCAAATGTGGCAGGGTACTTTGATAAACTACCCTGCTACTTATTATTGACTAGCGCAGCGTACCTGCGGGAATGCCCAAAATGTCCTCAATGTGGGGCATTTCTTCTATTGGAATTACTCGCCCTTCGTCTTCAAAATTGGCAATTTGGTCAAAGTTAAGATAGCGATACAAATTGACAGCAAACGGATTAATTTTGTTTGCCACAATTTCCATATATTCCTGTACTGTAGGAATCCGCCCCAACATTGCACAAACGGCGGCGAGTTCCGCCGAACCGAGGTAAACTTGCGCTCCTTTACCCATGCGATTATTGAAGTTGCGCGTTGAAGTAGAAAATACCGTTGTTCCATCTCCTACGCGCGCCTGATTGCCCATACACAAGCTGCATCCCGGCATTTCTGTTCTCGCACCCGCCGCGCCAAAGGTGCTGTAAACTCCTTCTTCTTTTAGCTGATGTTCGTCCATCCGCGTTGGGGGACAAATCCACAGCCGAGTTTTGACTGGTGGTTCGCCTTCTAATACTTTGGCTGTAGCGCGGTAATGACCGATATTTGTCATGCAAGAACCGATAAATACTTCCTGCACCGCATCCCCTGCTACTTCTGATAGTAGTTTGACATTATCTGGATCGTTGGGGGCGGCAACTATGGGTTCAGTAATCTCGTTCAAGTCAATCTCAATAATCTCTGCATACTCCGCATCGCTATCGGCTTCCATTAGTATCGGATTTGCTAACCACTGTTCCATTTTGGCAACACGACGCATAATAGTGCGAGCATCTTCGTAACCCCGCGCTACCATATTTTTCATTAGGGCAATGTTAGAACGCAGATATTCGGACACTGTCTCAATGCTCAACTTAATCGTACATCCCGAACACGATCGCTCGGCCGTAGCATCAGTTAGTTCAAAGGCTTGTTCTACCTTCAAATCGGGCAATCCTTCTATCTCCATAATTCGCCCGGAGAAGATATTTTTCTTGTTTTCCTTAGATACCGTTAATAAGCCTTTTTGAATCGCTATATAAGGAATTGCGTTGACAATATCTCGCAAGGTTACTCCTGATTGCAATTCCCCCTTAAATCGCACTAAAACCGATTCTGGCATATCTAAAGGCATTAATCCCAGCGCCCCAGCAAAAGCTACTAAGCCCGAACCTGCGGGAAAGGAAATACCCAAGGGGAAACGAGTATGAGAGTCGCCGCCAGTACCCACAGTATCGGGTAATAACATTCGATTTAGCCACGAGTGAATAATTCCATCCCCAGGGCGCAACGCAACGCCGCCCCGTTCTGCCATAAAATCGGGTAATTCGTGGTGAGTTTTAATATCTACAGGCTTGGGATAAGCGGCGGTATGACAGAAGCTTTGCAGAACTAAATCAGCGCTAAAACCAAGACAAGCAAGTTCTTTGAGTTCGTCGCGGGTCATTGGACCTGTGGTATCTTGAGAACCTACGGTCGTCATAATTGGTTCGCAGGATGTACCAGGGCGCACTCCTACAAGTCCGCAAGCTTTACCTACCATTTTTTGCGCTAAAGTATAGCCTTTTCCGGTATCTACAGGTGGACGAGGACGAATAAATATCGGGCTAGGTTCAATTCCTAACGCCGTTCTAATTTTGTCTGTCAAACTGCGCCCAATTAATAGCGGGATACGTCCCCCGGCGCGGACTTCATCGGCGATACTATCAGGTTGGAGGTTAAAAGTAGAAATTACTTCCCCAGATTCGCTAGTAACTTCACCTTTGTAAGGATAAATAGTAACAACCATCCCAGTTTCCATTTTGGAAACGTCGCATTGAATAGGTAAAGCCCCAGAATCTTCGGCTGTGTTAAAAAAGATAGGCGCGATCGCACTTCCCAATATATACCCGCCAGAACGCTTATTTGGCACGTATGGTATATCTTGCCCAATATGCCACAACACAGAATTTATTGCCGATTTGCGCGACGAACCCGTACCAACTACATCCCCTACATAAGCTACAGGATGCCCTTTTTGTTTTAATTCCTTAATAATTTCTATCGCCCCTGGCATTTTTGATTCCAGCATTACCAAGGCGTGCATCGGAATATCTGGGCGGGTTGTGGCGTGAGGTGCGGGGGAAAGATCGTCTGTATTGGTTTCTCCCGGTACTTTAAACACCGTTACAGTAATCTTTTCTGGTAACGGCGGACGATTTGTAAACCATTTAGCTTCTGCCCAAGCCTCAATTACTTGCTTGGCATAAAGATTAATTTCTGCTAGGTCAAAAACATCGTGAAAAGCATCATAAACCAGTACCGTATGACTAAGAGCTTTTACCGCCGCTTTAGCGATTTCCTCGTTATCAGCAGATAGCAAATCTACCAAGCTGCGCACGTTATAACCGCCAAGCATAGTTCCTAATAATTCGATGGCGTAGGTAGGCGAAACTAAAGGGCTACTAATTACCCCCTTGGCAATTCCGGTCAAAAACCCAGCTTTTACATAAGCCGCCGGATCTACTCCTGGGGAAATGCGATCGCGCAATAAATGCAATAATGTTTCTTCTTCCCCTACTGGTGGTACTTTCAGGAGTTCGCACAACTGGGATGTCTGCGGCGCATCTAAAGGTGATGGGGGAATATTTAACGCTGCTCTTTCGGCGGTATGTTGGCGATATTCTTCAAGCATTTTAGTACGTCCTTTTTTTATTTCTACTGCCACATTAGCGCTGCTTTGAGCATGATTACAGTTTGGGATGATACGGCTTTTACCTTACTTCTAAAACTAAATTGCCAGGAAGTCACGGTACAATTACTTTTTAAAGCTGTAAGGGCGCTACTCTTAATCGTTTTATATGCCTCAAACTTACACCGTTCAAATTCTCCACGCCGGAACAACTCATACTATTCAAGTTCCCGACGATCAAATTATCCTCAAAGCTGCCGATGCTGCGGGTTTAGGGTTGCCAAGTTCTTGTAATGCGGGGGTTTGTACTACCTGTGCCGCCCAAATTTTAGAGGGGACGGTAGAACAAAGCGACGGTATGGGTATTAGCCTTGAACTTCAACAAGAAGGCTATGCTTTGCTTTGCGTATCTTATCCTCGTTCTGACTTAAAAATTGAGACAGAAAAAGAAGACCGAGTTTATCATTTACAATTTGGTCAGTTCCAACAATAGCCTTAATCTATGACTACCCACTTTATTAGTGCCGAAATTACCCTCGAAGAAACTCCAGCCCAATTACAAGCAGCAATTGAAGCAGAGTTGGCAAAACAGGGCGAACCTTTGCGTTGGGCGATTACATCAGTAAATGTTCAAAAGCAAACTGCGATCGTTGAAGCCGTTGTTACTTTAAAATCACCTCCCACGTGAATCATCCTTACACTGCTGTTTTAATTATACCAACCGGAATCGGCGCGGCGATTGGCGGTTATGCTGGAGATGCTTTGCCCGTTGCTCGTGCCATTGCTTCGGTATGCGATCGCCTAATTACTCACCCCAATGTCCTCAACGGCGCTCAACTATACTGGTCAATGCCTAATGTTTTCTATGTAGAAGGCTACGCTCTTGACAAATTTGCCGCTTCATGCTGGGCTTTGCATCCGGTGCGTCAAAATCGGATTGGGTTAATTCTTGACCAGGGAATCGAACCAGAATTGCAAGTTCGGCAACTCCAAGCCGCCGAAGCTGCTAGAGCAACTTTAGGACTATCTCTAACAGATTACGTAATTACCGATACCGCAATGAACGTAGAATTACGTACCTCAGCATCCGGTGCAAGTTGGGGAACTATTGAGAATCCCGATAGTTTGTTACGAGCAGCGAAAACTTTAATTGATATCGGAGCAGAGGCGATCGCTGTTGTTACTCGTTTCCCTGATGATATCGATAGCTTGGCTTTAGAACAATACCGCCACGGGCAAGGAGTAGACCCTTTAGCGGGGGCGGAAGCTGTGATTAGTCACTTAATAGTGCGAACCTTTAAAATCCCTTGCGCTCACGCCCCAGCTTTATTACCACTGCCCATTGACCCCAATATATCACCGCGCTCGGCGGCGGAAGAATTAGGTTACACCTTTTTGCCTAGCGTGCTTGTCGGTTTAAGTCGCGCCCCCAGATTTACAAGCGATCGGCGCGATATTTGGGCAAAGGAAGTTGATGCAGTTATAGTACCTGCAACAGCTTGCGGCGGTAGCGCTATTTTAAGCTTGAGCAATAGCCAAGCGCAAATAATTACCGTGAGTGATAATCAAACTAAAATGCTCGTTCCCCCAGCGCCTCTAGGCATTAAAGCAATTCAAGTAAGCTCGTATTTAGAAGCAATTGGGGTTCTAGTCGCCCATAAAGCAGGCATAGATTTAGCGAGTTTTACGCCCACGATTTCACCCTTAAATTGCTTATCAACTATGTAAAAAATTACGATTAAGTTGTACTTCCCTTTGATTCCATCTTAGATACTAAGTATTAAGCCCCATTTGCCAAAAATAGCGGCAATTTAAAAAATGTCTTCCATCACCTTAGAAATTCTGCTTCTTTTCCTCTTGATCGTTGCTAATGGCATATTTTCCATGTCAGAAATGGCGATTATCTCCTCGCGGAAGGTAAGGCTGCAAAATATGGCAAATCAAGGAAATAAAAAAGCACGAGTTGCCTTAGACTTAGCCGAATCCCCCAATAAGTTTTTGTCCACAGTCCAGGTAGGCATTACTTTAATTGGCATTTTAGCAGGTGCTTTTGGGGGCGCAACTATTTCCGAAAAACTAGCAGAAAATTTAAATCAAATTCCTTGGTTAGCACCTTACAGTCAAGGGTTATCTTTTGGCATTGTGGTTATGGTAATTACCTACCTATCCTTGATTGTGGGCGAACTTGTCCCCAAACGCCTCGCTTTGAATAATCCTGAAGTAATCGCCGCTACCGTAGCAAAGCCCATGAAAGCGATCGCTGCTTTTGCTTCTCCTGTAGTACATTTACTCAGCGCTTCTACAGATTTGGTACTGCGAATAATCGGTATAGGGCCATCTACCGAACCCCAGGTAACGGAAGAAGAAATTAAAGTATTAATCGAGCAAGGTACGGAAGCGGGGATGTTTGAGGAAGCCGAACAAAACATGGTAGAGCGAGTTTTTAGATTAGGCGATCGCCCCGTTAGTGCTTTAATGACACCGCGCCCAGATATTGTTTGGCTAGACTTAGAAGACACCACCGAAGAAAATCGCAAAAAGATGATGGATAGCGCCAATTCTCGCTTTCCTGTCTGTCAAGGTGGTTTAGATAATGTTTTGGGTATTATGCCTGTTACCGACTTACTCGCCCGTAGTTTATCGGGGGAAAAGTTAGATTTAACAGTATCTTTACGTCAGCCTGTATTTGTCCCAGAAAGCACTCGCGGCTTAAAAGTACTGGAGTTATTTAAACAAACCGGAACCCACATGGCGCTAGTAGTGGATGAATACGGCGTAATTCAAGGCTTAGTGACTTTAAATGACATATTAGTCGAAATTGTTGGCGATGTGCCTTCTGCTGACGAATTAGACGACCCCCAGGCTGTGCAACGAGAAGATGGCTCTTGGCTATTGGATGGAATGCTAAGCGTTGATGAATTTTTTAAAATCTTTGCTGTCAATGACTTTCAAGGCGAACATCGCGGTAGCTATCAAACTTTGGGGGGCTTTGTAATTACCCATTTAGGGCGCATTCCCAACGCCGCCGACCATTTTGAATGGGATGGAATGCGGTTTGAAGTGATGGATATGGATGGCAATCGTGTTGATAAAGTTTTAGTCGTCCCAGTACAAAAAAACTCAGATTTGCACCTTTCAGATTAAATTTATATTTGTAAGATAACTTTACATCAATTTCAGTAAAGATACTGTGCTGCTATGGCTATTTAAACTGCTATTAATTAGTTATGGGAGTTCAAGGGCTGAAAAAAGTTAAGGATTGTTTCTCAGATTTACTACTTTTAGCCAGAAAAACCTAAGCTTATAGTCTGCCAATTTTTATAATTTTTTGACCGCTAGGTCTATTTAAACACAACCAAAACTAACTAATTATCATGAATAACTCACTTGTCAATTTAGATAAAACCTCCAATCAGTCTATCGCTCCTAATATTTGGTTAGAGCGGGGTAACGAACTAGCAAGTTTGGGCGCTTATGAAGAAGCTCTCAGTAGCTTTGATCGAGCGGTGGCAATTCAAGCTACAAACAACGCCGCTTGGGTACAGCGAGCCGTAGTTTTAATTCATCTCAACCGTCACAAAGAGGCACTAAATAGTTGCGATCGCGCTTTAGAAATTGATAATAGCGATCGCCAAGCTTGGTTGTTTCGCGGTGCGGCATTAAATCATTTAGGTCGCTACCAAGAATGTTATGCCAGCTACGATAAGTCTTTAGGAATTGAACGGCAAACTATCCGCCAAAAACTTAGCATCAAGCTAAAAGGATTATGGTTTAATTCGGCACAGATAAAAATTGCTTGAATTGACACTATTTCTCATCAAGCTTCAGTGTTTTTTGCAACTATAGTTAAGCATAAAAATTTATTCCTTTCCTCTGTAGGAGAGGAATATTAGTATATAGCTCGGAAATTTTCTAAAAATATTTTTATTATTTGCTCAAAATGTGGATTTTTATTTCAAATTGGGCAAACTAAAATTACACCTCGCAAAACTACCAAAAAACCGTGCTAGAGAGTGAAATAGAGCAAGTCAAACATTTACTTGTGATTGAAGACAACCAAGGCAAACGAACCATCAGCTTAGAAGCAGCTACCTATTCAATTGGTCGTAATTCCTCTAACTCAATAGTGCTTCACTCTCACTTGGTATCAAGACAACACGCTATGCTACTGAGAGTAACAGACCATCATCAGCCATTGTTTCGGCTAGTTGACGGCAATTTAAAAGGTGTACGCAGTACAAACGGCTTAAGAATCAACGGTCAACACTGCTTTGAGCACCAACTTAGCCATGAAGATGAGATTGTTTTTGCTAATGATGTTAAAGCTTGGTACTACGCAACGGCCAATAGCTTAGAAACAATCCCCAAAGCTCCAGAAAAAGAAATTACCACGGTTCCGGCGATCGCCAATACATTAATTGGGGTAGAAAGAGAAGTTGCAAATTACAGCGATGCGGCATTACTAAAACTAGCAGCATTTCCCGAACCAATCGCTAGTCCAATTATTGAAATCGATCTGGAGGGAAATATTACTTATATTAATCCCTCGGCATCAGCACAGTTTCCAGACCTTAGAGAAACCAAGCTGCAACACCCACTACTAGAAGAAATAGTACCGATGGTCAAAAATGGTCAAGAAACCTTTTTTGTGCGGGAAGTAGAAATTGGCAGCAAAATATTTTCTCAATCGGTACATTATGTTGCTGTTAGCGGTCTAATTAGAAACTACATCGTTGATATTACCGAACGCAAGCAAACCGAACTTGCCTTACAGGAAAGCGAAGCTAAAAATCGAGCTTTACTAAACGCAATTCCAGATTTGATGCTGCGGCTTGATAAAGATGGCAATTGTTTAGATTATTTGCCTGCAAAAACCAATCCTGACAGCACCAACGAGCAGGCAAATTTGCTTTTAGAAGCAATAAAACAAAGAATGCACTATGTAAGTCGAGCCTTAGAAACCGGGGAATCACAAGTTTTTGAGTATCAACTTTTAGTCCAAGGTAACATCTGCCATCATGAAGCCAGAATAGTTGTGAACTCTGAAACAGAAGTTTTAGCCATTGTGCGCGATATTAGTTCCCGCGTTACAGCCGAAACCGAACTCAAACAAGCTAGAGACGAGCTAGAACTTCGCGTTGAAGAACGTACCACAGAACTACAAAAAGCTAACAATAGATTGCTTAGAGAGAGCGTTACTCGCCACAGAGCCGAAGAAGAAGTACGTTTTCTCCAAACTATGACTCAAGCTATTGGCGAATCGGCAAACTTTCACTCAGCTTTGGGAGTAGCGCTGCGCTTGGTGTGCGACTTTACAGGTTGGGCTTTTGGGGAAGCCTGGATTCCTAATAGTAGCGTTCTTGAATGCAGCCCTGCTTGGCACAGAAATACTCAAAATCTCGATAAGTTTAGACAGGAAAGCGCAAACCTGACATTTTTACCAGCAATAGGCTTACCCGGACGGGTTTGGACATCAATGCAGCCCGAATGGATGCAAAATATTGTTAATGCTTCAGACACCGATTTCTTACGCAAATCTTGCGCTTTAGAGGTTGGTTTTAAGTCTGGGTTGGGTATTCCGATTGTGGCAAGCGATCGCGTTTTGGCAGTTTTGGTGTTTTTTATGTTTGCTGCCGATGACGAAGACAAGCATTTAGTTAAGCTTGTTTCTACGGTGGCTACTCAGTTAGGATCTTTGCTCCAACGCAAGCAAGTAGAAGCGGCTTTAATAGATAGTGAGGAACGCTTTCGGTTATTGGTGGAGGGTGGGAAAGATTACGCTATTTTTATGCTCGACCCCGCAGGAAATATTATTAGTTGGAATACCGGAGCCGAGAGAATTATCGGCTACCAGGCAACAGAAATTTTAGGAAAGCCGTTTTCTTGTTTTTATACAGTCGATGATAAAGCGATTAGCAAGCCCGAATACCTAATGTACCTAGCTCAAACTAACGGGCAAATCGAAGATGAAGGTTGGCGGGTGTGTAAAGATGGTTCCCTAATTTGGGTTGATGCCACTATTACAGCTTTAAAAGACCACAACGGGCAACTGCGGGGTTTTTCTAAAGTGTTACGTAATACTACAGAAGCTAGGCGCAGCCAACAAGCTTTACAAGAGAGCGAACAGCGTTTGCAGGCAATACTCGACAACTCAACGACCTTAATTTATGTTAAAGACCTCCAAGGGAGATACATTACAATCAATGCTTGGTTTGGAATTCTTTTCAACATTGATAGGGAAGCTATTAAAGATAAAACGGACTACGATATTTTCCCTAAAGAAATGGCTGATACCTATCGGGCAAACGATTTGAAAGTTGTAGAAACTAAAAGTCCAATAGATTTGGAAGAAACCGCTCTCCATGAAGACGGATTGCATACCTATGTTTCGATCAAATTTCCTTTGTTTGACGCGATGGGAGAAATCTATGCAGTCTGTGGTATTTCTACCGATATTAGCGAGCGCAAACGAGCAGAAAATGCTCTAAATTCAAGTTTAGCAACCAATAGAGCATTGCTCGATGCAATTCCCGATTCAATGTTCCGTATTAGTTTTGAAGGAATTTTTGTTAACTTTAAAGCGGCGAAAAATACTCCTTTACCGCTACCCACGCAAGAGTTTTTGGGTAAAAGTTTGTACGAGGTATTTCCCCAGGAAGTAGCTAATCCAATGATGAATTGTGTGCAGTTGGCTTTGACTACCCAAAATATGCAAATTGTTGAATATCAGTTGCTATTAGATAACAATGTTTTGGACTACGAAGCGCGAATTGCTGTTAGTGCCGAAAATGAAGTCATGGCAATTATTCGCGATATTACCAAGCGCAAACGTGTAGAAACAGATATCCGCAACGCTTTAGAAAAGGAAAAAGAACTGGGGGAACTCAAGTCTCGGTTTGTGACTATGGCATCTCACGAGTTTCGGACTCCTTTGGCGACAATTTTGTCTTCTAGCGAATTATTGGAATATTACAGCCATAAATGGACAGATGAGAAAAAACTCAAGCACCAGCAACGCATTCAATCTAGCGTTAAACACATGACTGGTTTGCTAGATGATGTGCTATTAATTGGCAAAGCTGAAGCAGGAAAACTAGAGTTTCAACCAAAACTGCTAGATATTATCCAATTAAGCCGCGACTTGGTAGAAGAAGTCCAAGTTACAACTCAAACTCATATTATTAATTTTTGCATTCAAGAGCAATGGGATAAACTTGACGGATTTATAGACGAGAAACTATTTCGGCACATTATTACTAATTTGCTTACAAATGCTGTGAAGTATTCACCCCAAGGCAAAGAAGTAACTTTTAATTTAAAGCGCGATCGCACATCCACAATTTTTTCGATTCAAGACGGGGGTATTGGGATTTCTGTAGAAGACCAACAAAAATTGTTTGAGTCTTTTCATCGCGGTAAAAATGTGAGTAACATTCCTGGTACGGGGTTGGGACTTGCGATCGTTAAAAAGTCTGTAGATTTACACGGAGGCACAATTATTGTAGCCAGCCAATTAGAAGTTGGCACAACCTTTGTAGTTACGCTGCCATTAAATCAATAAGTATAAACAAATGAAAAAAATTTTAGTAATTGAAGACGAACTAGCAGTAAGAGCAAATATTGTGGAATTGCTGGAAGCAGAGGATTTTGAAGCGGTAGGGGCAGAAAATGGATTTATAGGTGCAATGTGGGCCCAAGAATACTTGCCCAACTTAATTATTTGCGACGTAATGATGCCCGAAGTTGACGGCTATGAAGTTTTAAGTGCTTTGCGTCAAGTACCAGCCACCGCCGCAATTCCGTTTATTTTTCTGACCGCTATGGTAGACAAAGCAGATATTCGTCAAGGTATGGACTTGGGAGCAGATGATTATCTAACTAAACCCTTTACAAGAGCGGAATTATTGGGAGCGATTGCTTCGCGGTTTAGCAAACAAGCTTTTGTGATGCAGCAATTTCAAACTGAGCGCGAACGGGCGGAAAGTTTACAAAAAAAAGTGATGGAACTCCAGCAGTCTGTAGATAGCCAAGGAGAAGTTTTACACCAACTACAGCAAGAAATGCGTAACACCGTGCCAAAAATTACTATGGCTATTGGATTTCTTAAAAGCATACAACCAGGAGCGCAGCGCGATCGCTGCCTACAAATTCTGCAACAATCTTGTCAGTCAGAAATTGCTTTGCTCAATCAACCTAATTTACAAAAGTTTTTAACTCCTGAAGACCATTCGCTGCTACGCCAGTTGGATTTAATTAGCCCAATCTCTAATTCTCCTACCAATAGCTAACTTTATCATGATGTAAAATTTTACCTTACTTAAATTTTAAATTAGCTCCAGCAAAAAATTGACTATATAGCCCCAGACTCAAAACCTAGTCTAGGGCTTTAGCGTTATTTTTAAACTTTGACAATTATCTGTTCTCTCATCTGTTCTACTAACTGATGTAAATTACCTGTGTTGAGACGATAACTTAAGGGATGAGCAATTAGCCGCGCTGTACTAATAAACAATGTCTCAATTTCAATCAAGCCATTTTCTTGTAAAGTTCGTCCCGTAGAAACCAAGTCAACGATCGCTTCCGACATTCCAGTAATTGGTCCTAATTCTACTGAACCATAAAGCGGCACAATTTCTACAGGCAAATCAAGGCTATCAAAATAATCTTTGGCGCAGTTAACAAACTTAGATGCAACTCTACCATGGGGTGGCAATTCTAAAGCCGAGCGGTACTGGCTGGACTTTCTAACCGCCACCGATAGCCGACAATGCCCAAATTGCAAATCGATTAAGTTGGCAACTTGGGGCTGTTTTTCTTGCAGCACGTCGTAGCCGACAATGCCTAATTGCGCTTGACCATATTCTACATACACCGGAACATCTTGCGCTCGAACGAGTAGGGCTTTAGCTGTCTCTGTAGGATCGGAAATTTGCAATTGCCGATTGGTGGAATCGAGAAAAGCACTAAAATCTAGTCCTACAGATTGCAATAAACGGATGCTATCTTTTAATAGTGCGCCTTTGGGCAATGCAACAACGAGCATAATTAAAAATTAGTATATTTAAGCGTCGGGCATAATAATAGCCCAAATGCGATCGCCTAAGAAATGCAAATACTGCTAGTTGATGATGAAGTTGAATTAACTGCTCCCCTCAGCCTAGTGTTAAAGCGCGAAGGTTATAGCGTCGATATAGCTTACGATGGCGCAACGGGGAGCGAGCTTGCAGCCAAAAGCGGGTACGATTTACTAATTTTAGATTGGATGCTACCTTACAAAACCGGATTGGAAATTTGCCAGCAGGTGCGAAGGGCGGGACAAGCTACCCCGGTATTGTTTCTTACGGCTAAAGATACGATAGACGATCGCGTGCAAGGATTGGATGCCGGAGCCGACGATTATTTAGTTAAGCCCTTTGAACTAAGAGAATTATTAGCACGAGTGCGGGCATTGTTGCGTCGTTCGACTTCTGACAGTGCTACGGCACTATCTCAACGGCTAAAGGTGGCAGATTTGGAGTTAGACTTTGAAAACCAGCTAGGCTATCGCCCAGGGCGCACTATTGAGCTATCAGAAAAAGAAACTCAACTGCTAGTGTATTTAATTGAAAATAGCGGTCAATTACTAACTCACGCTCAGATTTATCAACATCTTTGGTCTGAGGGCGAACAACCTAGCAGTAATGTATTAGCGGCTTTAATTCGATTATTACGGCGCAAAATTGAAGCTCCAGGAGAAACTCAGTTAATTCATACGGTATATGGTAAAGGCTACCGCTTTGGCGAGAATAGTTAACTTAATGAGCGATCGCCTAGGGCTAAAATGAATTTTAGACTTATTTATTGTATTTATTGGCACGGATTGTATAAGGCTTTCCAGTTTCCCAGTAAAAAAACTATAAGCGTTACTGGCTCATTTCCTAAATTTTTGCCATTGTATAGGGTATCAACTACTTCCACAAAGGCGCTATCTGGCTTGAAGGTAAATTGTTTTTTGTTTTCAGTTTCTAGTGTTAAGATTCCCCGAACTACATAACAATACCCAATAGCAGGATACTTATGCCACCCTGTTTATTTTCCTGATGGAATTTCGACTTTTAGAGCCGTTACTTCTGGCTTTTTAATTTTTGAATATTCCATTGGTTGCTAATAGTAGTAGTTGTACTTTTGAGCAACGGCATTATTTTTATTTCTTGTTTGTACGCTGAATTATCGTCTTTTGCCCAAGATGACAAATAGCCTAGGGTTGTTAGTGTAAGTGTCAAGGCAACTAAGCTTAAATGCGACCACTTTATCATTGAGTTTCTTCCATTTATATCACCCTCTTAAATCTGATAAAGATAATTTTGAAAGCCTAATTTATAACTATATTGTTATTTTTAATGTAGCAAGATAGTTAATAAAAATTAGATTAGCAGAGGATATTAATGAGATAATAAAACTGCAAAAAATGAATACAAATCGTATTTCAATAGAAATGCGCTCTCTATCCATCATTCACAGCTATATTTTGAGAGTTGTTTAAAAGCAGAAATTGTAAATTAATTGCCATATAAGTAATGTTCAATTTTCATTTAATTGATACAAATAGCGTAAGCGCGATCGTAAATTGGCGATATGAGCCACCTTACGATCTTTACAACTACTTAGAGGAAGACGCTACTCTACAGTATTTTCTAAACCCGCAGAACAACTTTTACAAAATTGTGAATGAAAACGGTGACTTGGTGGGTTACTGTTCTTTTGGACAAGATGGGCAAGTTTCAGGTGGAGATTACCGTTATGACGCGCTTGATATTGGTATGAGAATTCGCCCAGATTTGGCTGGACAAGGAAAGGGTATTGAGTATGCTAATGCTGTGCTGGGTTTTACCGAAAACTTGCTTAAACCAAAAGCTTTTCGAGTCACGATCGCAGCATTTAATAGGCGTGCGCTCCGGCTGTGGCAAAAGTTAGAGTTTGAGCCTCAACAATCTTTTGAGCGAAAAAGCGATGGGATGCAGTTTATTATTTTAGTACGGGTAAATTACTAACAAAAACAATTGTTTTAAATTTATAATTTCTTCAATTTCTTAAATCCATTCATCTCAAGAATTTTTCGCTGAGTTTCCAACAATCAAGCTTTACTAAGTTTTTCACTAAGCGATCGCATTTACAGCCAAATTAAGAGAAATTTTTCCAAACGATATCAACAGTCCTGTCTTTTTTATTCGAAAAGTGCGATCGCACCTGTGAAGTTAGGTATAAACCGAGGTGATATATTTAACTAATTTATTGAGGGGAATAACTATAATGTCAGGCACGAACAAGCTTTTTAGTGGTTTATTGGCAGTAAGTATTGGTTTAGTTGCGATCGCGCCGCTAATTTCCCAACCAATCCAAGCGCAGACACAAAGTTCAGGGCAACAAGTTCTAGCAAAACTATTCCCGCTTGATTAATGCCAAAGTCACTAATCCCCAAGCACAACAGGCAATCGGGGACAAGACAAGTTTTCGCCTCAACTATCAGCGCAAATCAATACTTTATAAGCACAAGCTAGTCAACAAGCCGAAACTATCTCCCGCCAGTTTCCTGAAGTTGCCGTACTATTTGCCAACTTGGACTCAAAAACACCGATTTAGTTGTCTTAAGTGCTTGTCAAACCGCCATCCAAGCTAACTCTAATGGTGAAGAATTTGCAGGTATTGTTTACCTATTTGAACGTGGGGGTGCGATCGTTGGTAATTGCTAGTTTGTGGTTAGCTAAAGATGAGGAAACTAAGAAATTGATGATTGCGTTTTACCAAAATCTCAACCAAGGTATGACCAAAGGAGAGGCATTGCGTCAGGCAAAGTTAAGCTTAATTGACAAACATCCTTTGTATCGGTCGCCATTTATTTTAATTGGGGATGCACGTTAGGTATAATTTTGCCTATCGATCTAAGTTAACTCTGCTTCTTTAGGCGCTGGTAATTTTGGCGTAACAGCAATTTCGCCTTTCATTTCTTTTTCTTGCTTTAATATGCTCCACAAATGTACTACTGAAAGCAATATTGCTCCAGCAGATAGTAAATAACTATGAATGGTATAAAGATGTTCCACAGTAGTTGTATTCACTGCGCCGCCTCCAACTAATACATCCCGCAAGGTCGAACCAATTAGCGGAATTGCCTCAATAGTGCTTAATTCAATCCGAAAGCGCCAGTAACCATCTTGACTCCAATCTAAAATAATTGCCGTCCAAGCAAGACCGATCGCGTTTAGGATCAAGAAAATTCCGCTTATCCAAGCTATTAGCCAGCTAGAACGAAATTGTCTGCCTAAAAACATGACCACCATTTGAATCAAGCTTACGCCTATAAGCAAAGTTCCCGCACTGTCATGAATAGAGTGAATTAATAAGCCGTTAGTGACTTCCGTGTCAATCCACTTAAGCGACTGATAAGCACCTCCGGCGGCGGGTTCGTAGTAAAAAGATAATAATACTCCTGAAATGGCTGCGATCGCACTCAAAGTTACAATCGCTACTGATAATATTGTCGCCATCCGCCGCAATCTAAAATCGTAAGTAGAAATCATAACTGCTAAATGTATAGTTTTGTTTACAATCTTAACTTAGCTGCCAATTTATGTAAGTCATCCCAAAGTAAATAGTTAACTTAGATAAGATACCCAAGAGGGTAAAACAGAAGCCGAACCATACCAAAGTCCTGGCGATCGCGGAGAGTGATTGATATTCTCGATAATTAAATTTTCCGCACCTTCTAAATGCGCCGCTACAATCGGCGTAATTCCATCTCCCCAGGTATTTCCTACGCCACAAGTTTGTTGATAGCTACTGTAAGCCAACCATTTACCAAAAAGGCGACTTCCAAAAATAGTTTTTCCAGCAACGCAAATGTAACGGACACTGGGATAAAAAGCGCCAGGATAGTTATTGTTGACAAAATCTAAATTCCACCGCGTCCACCGCTCTTGACTAACGTGGGGCGTACCTAGAGTAACTAAATTGGCAATATGAGGGTAAGCATGACAAAGAGCAAGAGATTTTAACTCTTTACGACCCAAATAAGGCTTTTCTCCTAGATAAATTCGGGCAATCCATCCACCCGCCGAATGGCCAATTAAATTAACTTTTCCGCTATCAGATTGTTCTAAAGCAGCCTTTACAGTGCGATCGATTTGCTGCAAAATCGGCGCAACAGAGCGTCCCCCCAAGGTAGGCAACCAATCGCGGCGGCGCAGTGGTACGGTAGATGTGGGAAAACCCAGTTGTTGTAAAGCTTGTTGCAATGGCAAATAAGCGATCGCACTTTCCAAGTATCCAGGCAAAATAACTGTAGGCAACATTAGGTAAAAATTGAAAATATGCCCATTGGCACTTTATACGGAATTAGCGTTGGTACGGGCGATCCAGAATTAATTACAGTTAAGGGGCTAAAATTGCTTCAAACCGCCAAAGTAATAGCATTCCCGGCGGGAATCAATGGTAAACTCGGCATCGCTCAACAAATTGTAGCGCCTTGGATTAGCCTTCATCAGCACCAAATTGCCTTAAATTTTCCCTACGTGCAAGAGCGATTAGTTCTAGAATCTGCTTGGCAAAGAGCCGCCGCACAAGTTTGGCAATATTTACAGCAAGGAACTGATGTCGCTTTTGTCTGTGAAGGGGATGTAAGTTTTTATAGTACCTTTAGTTACCTGGCGCAAACCTTGCAGCAAATTCATCCTGAATCTTTAGTTCAATCAATTCCCGGAGTTTGTTCGCCTATGGCAGCAGCTTCAGCACTCAAATTGCCCTTAACCGTTGGCGCAGAAAAATTAGTGATTTTACCTGCAATCTATCAGCTACAAGAACTAGAAGCTGTATTAGACTGGGCTGAGGTAGTAGTTTTAATGAAAGTTGCTTCAGTATACCCACAAGTATGGAAAATCTTAGAGCGGCGCGATTTATTAGAGCGCAGCCGAATTGTAGAACGAGCTACCCAAAAAGCTATGGTAATTTATGATAATTTGCGCGATCGCCCTTCTTTACAATTACCCTATTTTTCAATCTTAATTGTTCAAGTAAAAAGTCGTGACAATTACTAAATTTTTAGTATATTGTTACTAATTAAAATAATATAATTTTGCTTTCAAATTATTGATGTTTTGCCAAAAACTAAGTTAAAAACCCTTGTAACTCAAAACTATTTTTATGTCCTACACTGAAAACAAAAACGTACTATCTAGCACTGGCATAGCTGTACTCGCCTCTTTGGGCGTTCACGGACTACTTTGGGCTGTTTTACCCGGCTTAACAGTAGGTTCTCAAGCAAACAAATCGGCATCCCAAAGAACTATAGGTCTTGTAAACTTATCGCCTCAAGAGCAAAGTCGTCTACCACAAACTTCCAATCCTGTAGATAATACCCTACCGTCCTTTGCTTCTCAAATAACCGATTTACCCCCTCTGCCACCCGCACCACCCTATCAAACCAGCGTCATGCCCCCATTGCAACTACCTCCAGGTAGTGCGCCGATTTACAACACTATTCCTAATCAAATTTCTGCTCCCCCACGGCAAATTCAAGTACCTTTACCCCCACCGCCCAACACCTCTTTTCCGCCCATTCCTTACGAAAATCTCCCAAATTCTGCTAATAACTACCCGCTACCGTCTCCACCACAAGGTCAGCCTTTTGTTTTGCCATCAAATAATGGTTTACCCAATATACCTTTAGCTGCCGATCGCACTTTGCCCCCGGATGAAACGATCGCCATCGCGACACCTTCTTCAACAGCTTTGCCAGCGACACCAGCTAATTCAAATCCCCCAAACCCAATAATAGAAGGGAATAAATTACCAGAGAGAGGCAAACAAGAGTTACTGGCGATGCGCGATCGCATGAAAAATAATGTTCCTCCCAGCACCGCTACTCCAGCACCATCAACCCCCGGTCTAAGCCCTCAAAAAATTGCCGCCGCCCTAAAAAGGCAACGCTCTAACCAACCTACGCCGCCAACAAGTTCGGCGATGAGCCGTCAAGAAATTGTCACAGCTTTGAGAGAAAATCGCAATTCATCAGGAGAGTTATCACAAGAAACAAAAACCGCCCTTGACAACTTAGAAAAATTTACTCGACAGCAAGCAACAATTCAAGCTCAAAACCCCGACGCAGTTACAAAACCACCGATTCGGCGCAAAATAACAACGTGCGATCGCGCTATAGATGGCGATGTAGCAGTGGTTAATGTGGTAGTTAATCCAGAAGGCGAAAGATTATCTGAACCTAGTTTAATTACTAAGACAGGAAAGCCAGACATTACCCAAGCACAAAATTACGTTAAAAATTATGAGTTCGTTAAAACCGATACAACCACTAATTACAATTTCCGGCTGGAGTTTGACTATATTGCTAGTAAATGCGCCCTAGCAAAGCCAAATTCTTCACCAACGACTAACACTCCTGAAGCTACCTCTAATACAACGACAACTCCTACGCCAACCTCAAGTAGCTCTAACCCTATCCCGACCTCTAGATCAACTCCTAGTACTTCTCAACCTATACCAACATTTAAACCAACGCCAGCTAGCTCTAAACCCATACCTAAACCTTCCCCAGATGATAGTGTAACCCCCTCCCTACAATCTACAACTACACCTCAAAGCGCACCTTTGCCAATCGATTCTAGTAAACCTAGCTTTTAGATCAGGTGAATGAATCACTAACAAATCGCCAAGAAAACAATAATCAAGTGCGTCGGTTGTTAGTGACTGGCGGAGCAGGATTTATTGGTACAAATTTTGTGCAGTATTGGTGCGATACTTACCCGTGTGATCGCCTTGTGGTGCTTGACGCGCTTACTTATGCTGGAAATAAGCAAAATTTGCAGGAATTAGCCGGAAATCCTAATTTTTGTTTTGTGCAAGGAGATATAGGCGATCGCGCTTTGGTAGACAAGTTATTAATATCAGAAAATATTGATACAATCGTTCACTTTGCAGCCGAGTCTCATGTCGATCGCTCTATCCTCCAACCTGCAACTTTTATTCAAACTAATATAGTTGGTACTCATACCTTATTAGAGGCTTTTCGTCAATACTTAGAGATAGCAAAACTTGTAAATAAACCACTGTTTTTGCATATTTCTACCGATGAAGTTTACGGGAGTTTGAACCTTATAGATCCAGCTTTTACAGAAACTACTCCTTACGCTCCCAATAGTCCTTATTCGGCTTCTAAAGCTAGTAGCGACCACCTAGCACGCGCTTATTTTCATACCTACGGCTTGCCAACAATTGTAACTAATTGCTCTAATAATTATGGCGCGTTTCAATTTTCCGAAAAGTTAATTCCTTTAATTTGTATCAATATTTTGCAGGGTAAAAGCTTGCCTATTTATGGCAATGGGCAAAACATCCGCGATTGGCTTTATGTCGGCGATAATTGTACGGCAATTGATGCGGTAATTAGTCACGGAAAACCTGGAGAAACTTACAATATTGGCGGCAATAATGAAATTAAAAATATTGATTTAGTTAGTAAAATATGTGCCTTAATGGATGAATTGGCGGCGATACCTATAAAGCCTAGCAATCAATTAATCACCTACGTTCGAGATAGACCAGGACACGATTTTAGGTATGCAATTAATGCTAGTAAAATTAAAACTCAGTTAGGTTGGACACCAACAACAACTATGGAAGAAGGTTTGCGTTTTACCGTGCAATGGTATTGCGATTGTCGTCAATGGTGGGAAGCATTGATATAAACTTTGTTACAAGAGCAACGTTTTTGTAACATTAAATAAAATAGAAATCTTTTGAAATTGCTTATAACTAAACTTGAAAAGATTATTTTGCTGTTTTTTGCCTAGCATCTTGATAAAATCCCATATTATCTGCCAACCAAAAGAGCCATCGCATAGCTTCTTACACGCCTGCTTTCAAACTTAATTTTTCTAGATCGATTTGTTCGTATTGCTCAAAAGGTTGATGAATCCAAGGATTATCAGGTAAATAATCTACATAATAATCTGGCACAACTTCCGAACAAGCTTTGTACCACAGTACGCCTGTGCGAATCTCTTGAATTTGAGAGCTATAATTCTCTTTCAACCAAGGAATAGTTTGCCTAATTGTTACGCCCGAATCAACCAAATCGTCAACTAACAAAATGTGAGAACCTAAATCGGTGCTAGTCATAGTCAAGTGTTGGGCAACAGTTAAACTTCCTCTTGTTTGTTTACCTTCCCCGGTATAAGACGAAGTTGCCAGAATTCCCAATGGTAGCTTGTAAATTCGAGAAAGAATATCGCCCACTCTCAAGCCACCTTTGGCTAGACAGATAATTTGGTCAAACTGCCAGTTAGATTGATAAATCTTTACTGCCAATTGCTCGATTTTTTGGTGGTACTCTGACCAAGAAACATAAAGGTCTGGCATAAAAGTGGCAATTGTGAGCTAATACTTATTGCAAAGCTAATATTTTAATCATTCTAGCCGTGCTATGAGCAATCTTTCCCCAGATGCAGATTTTCCTGTAATTTCTCAAACCAAAAAACTTAGCCTCGCCACAAAACTAGCCTATGGTGCGGGAGACTTGGGTCCAGCTATTACCGCTAACATCAGCGTATTTTTTCTGCTAATTTTCTTTACAAACGTTGCTGGTATTCCTATAGGACTCGCCGGAAGTATTTTACTAATTGGCAAAGTTTGGGACGCAGTCAACGATCCAATTGTCGGGGTACTGACAGATAAAACCCAATCTCGCCGTTGGGGTCGTCGCCTTCCTTGGCTATTGTATGGCGCAATTCCTTTTGGAATTTTCTTTTTCTTGCAGTGGATTGTACCGCCCTTTGAGGGCGATCGCACTTCTCAAGTATCGGGCTTATTTTGGTACTACGTTGCGATCGCGATTCTATCGCAAGTGTTTTACACGGTGGTCAATTTGCCTTATACAGCAATGACTCCCGAACTTACCCAAGATTACGACGAACGGACTAGCCTTAACAGTTTTCGGTTTGGGTTTTCGATTGGAGGAAGCGTAATATCATTAATATTGGCGCAGATTATTTTTGCAACGGTTAGCAATCGCACTTCACAATATGTAGTTCTCGCGGCGGTATGTACAGTTATTTCGGTTCTATCTTTATATTGGTGTGTTTTTGGGACGCGCGAACGAATTTTAGCTTTTGAAGCAAAACGCATTGAATTACCCGCAACTCCAGCTACTCCCATCGGCGAACAGTTAAAAATTGTTTTTAGCAACCGCCCTTTTTTATTTGTAATTGGGATTTATCTTTGTTCTTGGTTAGCGGTGCAACTAACCGCTAGCATCATTCCCTACTTTGTCGTCAATTGGATGGGTTTAGCAGAATCAAGCGTTCCGACGGTACTTATTGGGGTTCAGGGAACGGCTTTAGCAATGCTGTTTGTGTGGACGAACTTAAGTAAACGGTTTGGGAAAAAAGCTGTTTACTTTATGGGGATGGGTTTATGGATTATTGCTCAAATTGGCTTATATTTGATTCAACCTAATCAAATAGCTTTGCTGTATGTTTTAGCAATTATGGCAGGGGTCGGAGTTTCTACGGCTTATTTGATTCCTTGGTCGATGATTCCTGATGTCATTGAACTAGATGAACTCCAAACCGGACAACGCCGGGAAGGAATTTTTTATGCTTTTATGGTGTTTCTGCAAAAACTAGGTTTAGCTTTAGGTTTATTTTTGGTTGGTCAAACTTTAGAAGCTTCGGGATTTAAAGAGGCTGTCCAAGGTCAAGGTTTACCCGTTCAACCCGATTTGGCTATCCAAGCTATCCGCTTTGGAGTTGGACCTTTACCAATGGTTTTTTTAATTTGTGGTTTAATTTTGGCGTATTTTTATCCACTTACCCGCGAAGTACACGCCGGAATTTTGCTACAACTTAAGGAGAAGCAAGATAGTAAAATTTGATGGCAACAGTTGCTAATTCTCAATATTGGGAAAATCGCTATCAAGAAGGCAAAACAGGTTGGGATTTGGGACAAGCTGCACCGCCTTTTGTTGGCTTGCTTGATTCACCAACAGCACCAACTACCGGAAAAATCGCAGTTTTAGGCGCTGGAAGCGGCTATGATGCTTTGCTATTTGCTCAAAGGGGATTTGAAGTAATAGGGTTTGACTTTGCTCCCAGCGCGATCGCCTCTGCCTCAAAATTAGCCCAATCTAGAGGTATTGCCGCCCAATTTCTCCAACGCAACATTTTTGATTTATCCGCCGAATTTCCCCATTATTTTGACTATGTACTAGAACACACTTGTTTTTGTGCTATTGAAATGCGCGATCGCTCTAGCTATGTAAAATTAGTCAAATCTCTTTTAAAACCCCAAGGAGAACTCATTGCTTTATTTTGGGCGCACAACTTGCCCGGCGGCCCGCCTTTTGGCACAACAACAGCAGAAATTTGCCAGTATTTTGAATCAGATTTTGAAACTAACAACCTTGTTTTAGCAAAAAATTCTGTACCGCAGCGACAAGCACAAGAGTATTTAGGTAGATTTATAGCCAAAAATTAAATAATTTTGGTATATGCTTGACTACAAAATTAAGCTTAAGTCACAAAAAGTTTGCTGGTAATTATATAGATGAACGAGTATCAGGATGGTTTTATTCTAAATCTAACCAATCTTCCACTATTACATCTACAACTCTAAGCATATCGGAATCATTAGAAACAAGAATTAACCCTTTGATTATTGCTGTAGCTGCTATGAAAACATCAGCATCTTAAATCGGCGTACCCTTGCGTTTTAAATTTGCATAAATTTTTGAGGCTTTCTCAATAATTTGCCAATCGTCTAATAATACAACTCTGCATTTTCTCCAAAACTCCTTAATAGTTTGCTTGTAGCATTTATAGCTAATAACCCTTTCTCAATCTTATAATAAGTTATGTAGCTTATAAATATTTCCTGTCCTTGTTTTTCTTAACTCTTTAATTGTTTTTAGATGTGGTGTAACTATATTTGTATCTAAAAAATAACTCATTTATTGTGTTATCTACCTTCGACTGCGGCATCAAAAATTTCTATTTCTTCTGAAGTTAAATCGGTTAACATTCCCGCCATCGCGTTGATTACTAATATTCCATCTACTCTGTCTTTCAAATCTTTATTGTCAATAGCCATAAACTCCTCTATAGAAAACTTTTTAAATAAATTAGTTATACGTTGACTCATTTCATTTTTGTCTAATTTTTCTTGAAAAAAACTGTTATTGGCAAACCAATACCTCTCGGTTAAGGCTAAAATCAGATAAAAGGATGTCGTTGCCTGAGATAGCGCTCTAAGCAAACTTTGCTAAAAGAATTCGCCTTGATTTCGCCAGTGATTAAATCAGGTCATGTGTTCAAAGCAATCGAAACCGCCATACCGATTGATGTGATTGAGCAGACGATTGGTAATACAGAAGTAAGAGAAGAGCGAGTGCGAAAACTGCCGTCGAGCCTAGTGGTGTGTCTAGTAATTGCCATGAGCTTGTGGTCGAATGATTCAATGTCTTGCGTGTTGAAGAATTTGGTCAACGGGTT